>NZ_JAELUF010000019.1 GCF_016429195.1 Brevundimonas sp. ASV9 | reverse complement strand
CAGATCCGCGTGGACATCCGCACCGCCCAGCGCGAGCAGGAGCGCCTGCAACGCCTGGTCGCCACCAACTTCGTCGCCGCCCAGCGCATGGACCAGGCCCAGGACGCCATCGCCACCGCCCAGGCCCGCCTGGGGTCGCAGGTCGCCGCCGTCCAGACCGCGCGCGCCCAGCTGGACCAAGCCCGCTACAATCAGGAACTGACGGTCATCCGCGCGCCGACCAACGGCCGGATCGTGCGCCGTTACGCCAACCCCGGCGCCGGCGCCTCGACCCTGAACGTTTCCAACATGTTCGATCTGGAGCCGGACGCGCCGCGCATCGTCCGCGCCGAGGTGGTCGAGAGCGACCTGCCGAACCTGACCGACGGCCAGGCCGTCGAGATCAGCCCCGAGGGCGACGCCAGCAAGGTCTATATCGGCGCCGTCATGCGTCGGGCCGCCGTGTTCGGCGCGCGTAAACTGGCCTCGGACGATCCCTCGCAACGTAGCGACGAGCGGGTGGTTGAAGTGGTCGCCTCGGCCGGCGATGCGCCCCTGCTGATCGGACAGCGGGTGCTGGTCAAGTTCATGAAGCCGGGCGAGACCGCCGGGGCCAAACGCGCGGTCGCCGCCGGCGTCGGGCCCAGCGAGGCCATGAAGACGAAATAGAACGTCGGATCAGCGGCCGGTGAAATCGCCCGGCCGCTTTTCCAGCACGGCGGCGACGCCTTCCTGATGGTCCTCAGTCAGGTGGGCGAGCGCCTGCATGGCCGCCGACATCTCCAGCATCTGGTCAAAGGTCGTGTCTCGGCCCTGACGCAGCAGGGTCTTGGCCATACGCAGGGCCTGGGGCGGCTGGGCCGCGACCTGGGCGGCGACAGCCAGGGCCTCGGTCATCAGGTCGTCGTGCGCGACCACGCGGTTGACCAGCCCCCATTCGGCGGCGGTCGCGGCATCGATGGAGCGGGCGGTGAACAGCAGTTCGGCGGCGCGGGCATAGCCGATGTTGCGCGGCAGCAGCCAGGACCCGCCGTCTCCGGGGATGATGCCCAGCTTCAAGAAGGGCACGCCGAAGCTGGCGCGATCCGACGCGATGCGGATGTCGCCCAGCCCCGCGATGTCGCAGCCCAGCCCCATCGCCGGCCCGTTGACGGCGGCGATCAGCGGAACCTCAAGCCCATACAGCGACCGCACGATCCGATGGACGACCCGGCGATAGCGTTCGCGGATGGCGGCGCCTGAACCCTCAAACAGGTCGCGCCTGTCCCGCATCGCCGTCAGATCACCGCCGGCCGAGAACGCCCGCCCGGCGCCGGTCAGGACCACGCAGCGGATCGACGGATCGGCGTTGACCCGCTCGCACGCCGCCGCGACCTCGTCGCCGTCGCCCAGATCGGGCAGGGCGTTCAGCCGCGCCTCGCGATGCAGCGTCCAGATCAGGATCGCGCCCCGCTTCTCTTCGGTGATCAGGCCCATGCATCGTCTCCGTCTTCGCGCCCGTCATCGACCGCGAACGCCGCGTCAGGCAAGCCCGGAATTGCAAAAGCCCCGGCGAGACCGGGGCTTCTTCAGGCTGAGGGCCGAGCGGGCCGTCAGCGTTTCTTGATCGTATAGGGTACGAAGTTGGACGGATGGCTGACCACCCGGCCCGAGTTCGACGGCATATGCCGACTGTTGACCAACATGCCGCCCCAAAGGGCGAAGGACATCATGGCGTGTTGGAGGTTACGCTCCTTATCGTTCATCTTGGCGTCTCCTTTCGCAGAACGATGAAAAGAGACGCGTCGTACCAATGGGATTCCACCGTCAGTCGTTTCGCGTCATCAGCCGATATAAGACAGTTTCGTGAATTTGCAACTTTATTCGTCAGGAGTCGGAGTGATTTTCGCCGCTGTGTCACAATGAGCGCGACGACCCCGAACCGGCCCGGACCGCCCAAGGCCATCGCCACGCCCTGCGTCATGGTGTGCGCGGTCGATGGCGAGAGCGGCCTGTGCCTGGGCTGCTTTCGTACGCTGAAGGAGATCGCCGGCTGGCGGTCGCTGAGCGACGCCGAGCGCGCGGCGGTCATGGCTGAACTGCCGTCGCGCCGTAGTCAGGTCGATCCGGCCAAGCTGGGCTAGCGCGGTTAGCGGCTTAAGCTTTCGTCAGCCACGTCGTTTCACCCCATCCAAACGCCGCGCCTCTAAGACAGAGGCATGGTTCGCATCGATACCCAGTCTGTCGTCGTCCTCGGCTTCGCTCTCATGGCGTCGTTCGGCACGGCTCTGACGATCCGCCATCTGGAAGGCGACGGCATGGCCCAGGCGGCGACGCCCGTGGCCGAGGCGGCGATCGGCGCCTCCGGCACGGACGCCCAGGTGGTGAAGGGCGCGGACGGCCACTACTGGGCCGAGGCCAATATCGACGGCAAGGCGGTGCGGGTGCTGGTGGATACGGGCGCCAGCGTGGTCGCCCTGACGCGCGCCGACGCCCTGAGACTAGGCGTCGATCCAGAACCCGAAGCCTTCACCGGCAAGGTCCAGACCGCATCGGGGGTCGTGCGTGCCGCGCCGGTTCAGCTGAAGACGATTTCGGTCGCAGGCGCGCGGGTGGACCGGGTCGAGGCCCTGGTGGTGGAGCAGGGGCTGGAATACTCCCTGCTGGGCATGAGCTATCTCGGCCGGCTTTCCGCCTTTTCCGCCACGCCGGCCGGGCTGACGCTGCGACCTTAAAGATCGCGCATTTGGCGACGGGCTTCGCTGAAATACTGCCAGCCGGTCCACAGGGTGATGATGGCGGCGAACCAGATCAGGAAGATGGCGAAGGATTCGAACGCCGGCTGCCAGGCCAGCGGCGATCCATCGTCGTTCTGCAGGCCCAGGGCGCCCCACAGCAGGGTCAACTGAAGCGCGGCGAGCGCCACCATCTGCACCGTAGTCTTCCACTTGGCGGCAAGGGTGACCGGCAGTTCGATGCGGCCGGCCATCGTCTCGCGCAGGGCGGAGACGGCGAATTCGCGGAACAGGATCAGGCCGCAGGGCAGGGCGATGCCGGGCAGCGAACCCGAGGCCAGGACGCCCAGGATGGCGCCGGTCACCAACACCTTGTCGGCGATGGGATCCAGAATGGCGCCCCAGCGCGTGGTCGCGTTCCAGCGCCGGGCCAGATAGCCGTCGACCCAGTCGGTCGAGGCGGCGATGACGAAGATCCAGAAGGCCCAAACGCTGAACCGCCCCTGGGTTTCCGGCGACAGCCAGGCCTCCAGCGCGCCCGGCGCCGCCCCGGCCATCATGGCGAACATCACCACCCCGGCCGCCAGACGCAGCCCGGTCAGGATGTTGGGAATGGGGTTGGCGCGGTGGGCGGAGGTCATCGTCATGTCCGTTGCAACGCGCCGGGTGTGGCACGGTTCGCCGCTCAATCCAACGGTTCGAACCGGGGCTTGTCGGTCAGGGCCGTCAGCGCGCCCTCGGCGATGCCGAAGTGCAGGCCGCTGAGCTGAAGCTCGCCCTTGGCTTCGCGCTCGGCGATCCACGGGAAGGTGCGCAGGTTCCGGATCGACAGCCGCACGATGGCCTCTTCGGCGGCGCGCTCCAGCTGGTCGGGGGCGACGGTTTCGGCGACGTGCTGGACGACAGGCGCGCCTTGGGCGATCCAGGGGGCGACAAAGTCGGCGACGATTTCAGGGGCGCCGTTGATCATGGCGTTGACCCCGCCGCAGTGGGCGTGGCCCATGACCACGATCCGCTTGACGCCCAGCACCTTGACCCCAAACTCCAACGCCGCCGACACGCCGTGCAGTTTGCCGTCCGGCTCGTAAGGCGGGACCAGATTGGCGACATTGCGCACCACGAACAGTTCGCCCGGCTTGGCGTCGAAGATCAGGGCTGGATCGGCGCGGCTGTCGGAACAGGCCACGATCAGGGTGTGCGGCTTCTGGCCCTTGGTCGCCAGGGTTTCATACTCGGCGCGGGCCGTCGGCCAATGCTCGGCGCGGAAGCGGCGATAGCCGGCGGTCAGTTCGTCTTCGGTGTCGCTCATGGTCGGTGTCTTAGCTCCGGCTCAGCTTTTACGGAAGAAGGCGTGGATGCGTTCGGCGAGGGGTTGGTTGATGCCGTCGACCTTGACCAGGTCGGCCAGGGAGGCGCGGCTGACACCCTTGGCCGAGCCGAAGGCGTGCAGCAGGGCCTTCTTGCGGCCGGGCCCGACGCCTTCGATCTCGTCCAGCGGGTTCTTCTTGATGTCCATCGAGCGGCGCTTGGCGTGGGCGCCGTTGGCGAAACGGTGGGCCTCGTCGCGCAGCCGCTGCAGGTAGTAGAGGGCCGGCGACTTCAGCGGCAGCATGAAGGGCGCCTTGCCGGGCATGAAGAACTTTTCCATGCCGGCGTCACGATCCGGGCCCTTGGCCACGCCGACGACGGCGATGTCGTCCAGCCCGCCCAGATCGGCCATGACCGCCAGCACCTCGGCCAACTGTCCCGCGCCGCCGTCGATCAGCAGCAGGTCGGGGCGGACGACATCTTCGCCCTTGGCCTCGCCTTCTTCTTCATCCTTGATCAGGCGCGAGAAGCGACGACGCATCACCTCGCGCATCATGCCGTAGTCGTCGCCGGGCGTCAGGTCCTCGCCCCGGATGTTGAACTTGCGATACTGCGACTTCTGGAAGCCTTGGGGGCCGGCGACGACCATGCCGCCCACCGCGTTCGTCCCTTGAATGTGGGCGTTGTCGTAGATCTCGATCCGTTCAGGTCGGCTCTCCAGTCCGAAGGCCTCGCACACCTCGTCCAGGATTTTGCCCTGCGCCGAGCTTTCGGCCAGGCGGCGGCCCAGGGCCTCGCGCGCATTCGTCAGGGCGTGGTCGACCAGCGCCAGCTTCTCGCCGCGCATCGGACGGACGATCTCGACCTTGCGGTCCGCCTTCATCGAGAAGGCCTCTTCCAGCAGCTCCAGCTCGTGCGGGCGCACGTTGGACAGGATCAGGCGCGGGATCGGCTTGTCCTCGTAGAACTGGCCCAGGAAGGCGGCCAGAATCTCAGGATCGGTGTCGGTCTTGTCCACGCGTGGGAAATAGGCGCGGCCGCCCCAGTTCTGGCCGGCGCGATAGAAGAAGACCTGGACGCAGGCCTGGCCGCCGTCGGAATGCAGGGCGAAGACGTCGCCCTCGGCGACGCTATCGGCGCTGACAGAGTTCTCCATCGCAATGGCCGACAGGGCGCGGATGCGGTCGCGCACGCGGGCGGCCTGTTCGAAGTCCATCTCGTCAGACGCCGCCTGCATCTCCTTGGACAGGCGGCCGATGACGGCGCGCGACTTGCCCCGCAGGAACTGTTCGGCCTCGGTGACCAGTTCGCCGTAGTCCTCGAGGCTGATCAGGCCGGTGCACGGGGCCGAGCAGCGCTTGATCTGATGCAACATGCAGGGACGGGTGCGGGTCTCATAGACGCTGTCGGAACAGGAGCGCAGCAGGAAGGCCTTCTGCAGGGTGTTCAGCGTGCGGTTGACCGCCCAGGTCGAGGCGAAGGGGCCGAAATAGTCGCCGGGCGTCGTGTGGGCGCCGCGATGCTTCCTGACCTGTGGCGCGCGGTGGTCGCGGCGGATCATCAGTTCGGCGAAGGACTTGTCGTCGCGCAGCACCACGTTGAAGCGGGGCTTGAGCTTCTTGATGAAGTTGGATTCCAGCAGCAGGGCTTCGGTCTCGGTGGCGGTGACCACCAGCTCCATCGACCGGGTCTGCGACACCATCAGGCCGATTCGCTGGGTGTGGAAACGCCCCTGCGCATACTGGATGATGCGCTTCTTCAGCGACTTGGCCTTGCCGACGTACAGGCACGACCCGTCCTCGCCATACATGCGATAGACGCCCGGCTTGTCCGGCGCCCGGCGCGCCTCGTCGGCGATCAGGGCGGCGGCTTTCAGTTGGGAATCAGGCGTCTCCTCGGTCATCGCGCCCGATATAGGGTCAAGAGCGCCGGACCAGAAGGACGCCGGCCAGAACAAGTCCCACCCCGGCGACGCGGCCGATGTTCAGCGGCTGGCGCGGCACGCCCAGCGCCCCGAAATGATCCAGCGCCAGGCTGAGCAGCAGCTGGCCCCCGACCATCAGGGTGATGGTCATGGCGACGCCGAGGCGCGGCACGCCCCAGGCGGCGGCGACCACGAAACAGGCGCCGTAGGCTCCGCCAAGCCAAGCGTACCAGGGCAGGGCCCGCGTCGCGGCCATGTCCGGCCGGGTGTGCAGGATGGCCGCCAAGATTCCCAGCACGGTGGTGCCGACCGCGAATGAGATGAAGGCGGCGTTGACCGGCGAGGCCACCGCGGTCGCCAGCCTGGCGTTGGTGGGCGCCTGAAGCGCGGTGGCGCCGCCGGCCAGGATGACGACGAGGATGGCGAGCAGTGACGGGTTCATGGCCCCTGGCTAGCACGGCTTTCGCCGGATGCGGAGGGCGGCTTGAGGCGGCCGGCGCGACGCAGGCGGCGGCGCTCGGCGCGGTTCAGGGGTTGAGGGGCGGGCGGCGCCGAAACAGGGTGCAATCTGTGCACTTCGTCCGGTTCGGACCCGGCGTCGTCGAAAACAGAGTGCAAACTGTGCACTTCGTCCAGATCGTCCAGATCGAGCGCGGCGGGCGAAAAATCAGGGTGCAATCTGTGCACATTCTGGGTTTCGGCGGGCGTTTCGGGCGGCGCTTCAGCCGCCAGGGACGACAGGGTCTCGAAGATCTTGAGCCAGCGCAGGGCCTCGGTCGCCTCGCCGTCCATCAGCGACAGTTGCAGGCGACGCCGCGCCGTCTGGGCCATGTCGGACAGGTCGACGTCCTTGATGTCCTGAAGTTCGACGGCGGGATCGTACAGGTCGGGATCGTCCTGATCCTGTAGCCGCCAGCCCGCCTTGCGGGCGCGAACGCGAAAGGCCGAGAGGCCCAGATCGTAGCGGCGGCAGACGACGCGCGCCGGCTCGCCCGCCAGATAGTCGTCGCGGGCCAGGTCCCAGACTTGCTGCGAACGGACGCGATAGACGGGGCGGCTTGGGTCATGGGCGGACGCTAGCACACGCCTGCGTCAGATGCGGACGCACGCGTCTCCTCCCCACAACGTGGGGAGGGGGACCGCGCGAAGCGTGGTGGAGGGGTTCTTGACGTCCCACAGGCGCCGGTGATGCGGTGCAGAACCCCTCCGTCACGGCGCGAAGACGCGCCGCGCCACCTCCCCGCAAAGCAGGGAGGAGACGGCGGACGTCTCTCACCAGTCCGGATCGACCGGGGCGCCGTCGAAGATCTCGGCCAGACGCGCGCGACAGCCCCGGTTCACATCGGCGGGCAGGTCGGAGGGGGAAAACCAGCCGACCTCGGCGATCTCGCCATGGCTGGTGCGCTGGCCCCGGTCGAAGTCATCCAGGCGGAAGACGACGACATGGTCGCCGGGAAAGAAACGGTCGTTGGAATGGATCGACACCAGGCGCGGCGTCGCCCGCGCGATTAACCCGGCCTCTTCGCGCAGTTCACGCACCACGGCGGCGTTGGTGGTCTCGCCCCGATCCACCCCGCCGCCCGGCAACCACCAGCCCTTCAGATAGGTGTGCCGCACCATCAGCACCCGCCCCTGCGCATCAACCGCTACCGCCCGCACGCCCAACGTCTTGCCCCGCGTCAGCCGCGACCAGGCGAAGAAGAGGGGGCGGGTGAAAGGCTCGACGTGGATGCGCCAGGTCATTCTGTCGTCCTTAGCGGCTCATATCGCATGTCTCGAGGGCACAGCCTCCAAAAGACATGGCCAGATTTATCTTGGCCGTTCTGCATCGGGATTATCGGGAAATAGCCTCAACAACCCTTGCTGCGGAAGATGCTGACAAGCCTTTAGACCCCATTGACCTCTGCGCTCGGCTGCACTCGACGGATTGACGGCCCAGTAGTCAGTGATCGATGCTCTCAACCGACCATCGACGATTAGTCTCTCACCAGACCGATATAGCCCACGCGCTTCTTCTGGCGCGTCATCGAACCGCACGAACACTGCGGCATCCGCCGGGGCCTTGCCCACATAGCTGTATGTCAGGCATCGGCCGATGTAGCTTGCCGGCCTCGACGCTCCGCGCGCCGCCTGACGTGCGAACCATGCTGTTTCCGCTTCGCAAGGCGCATCGCCATCTGGCGCAAGTTCGAACTTGTAGACGCCAGACGGTTCGCCCCGCGTAGGACCGAAATAGTAGCCGTCCCCCGGCCCCATGTTGATATACAAGGCGCGGGCGACCCCGCTGCGCAGCCACAAATCTTCTCCGCTGCCTATTCCAATAAACTGCGACGCTGTCTGGAAGCCGGGATCATCCGCCGGGTCACGGGAAAGATTGCCCGGCATCCAAACGTCGATCCCATAAGGGCGCTCGCCAAACCAGCGTAAGGCTGCATCCTGCTCACACCGTCGTTTCATTTCGGAAAGGATGGCTGGACTGGGACGGTCCGACAAATACAAGGTCGTCAGGCACCCCGACAGGGGCGCGGCCATCATGATGGCTAGCAGTATGCGCGACATTTCAAACTCCCCTGCGGGTCGGACCTTAGCGTTAGGCGCGCTTCAGGCAAGTGAACCATCCCCGCTTGAACCCCGCCCCATCCCGCTCTAAGCCAAGACGGACAACAGGAGCATTCCATGCTGGCTCTCGGCATCATCTTCGGCTTCATCGCCGTTCTGGCGGCGTTCAACGTGTTCGAGTTCGGTCGGGTTGACTGAGGCGGCTGCTCGCTCTGAGCGGGGCGTCGCCCTGGTCACGGGCGGGGCGCGGCGGATCGGGCGGGCCATCTGTCTGAAGCTGGCCCAGGCCGGGTTCGACGTGGCGATCCATCATCATGCGTCGGGCGACGACGCCCGGACCCTGGCCGACGAGATCGCGGGCCTGGGACGGCGCGCGTGCCTGTTGCAGGCGGACCTGACGGACGAGGCCAGGGTGCGGGCGCTGATCCCGGCGGCGGTCGAGGCGCTGGGGCCGGTCAGCGTGCTGGTCAACAACGCCTCGGTGTTCGAGGACGACCGGATCGGCGAGCTGACGCGCGACAGCTGGGACCTGCATCTCGACACCAATCTGAGGGCGCCGATCGTTCTGGCCGAGGCGTTCGCGGCGCAAGCCGTCGAGGGCGCCATCGTCAACCTGCTGGACCAGAAGGTGCTGAAGCCGGATCCGCGCTTCTTTTCCTACAGCCTGTCGCGGAACGGCCTGTGGTGGGCGACCCAGACCCTGGCCCAGGCGCTGGCGCCGGGCATCCGGGTCAATGGGGTGGGGCCGGGGCCGACCCTGCCGTCCATCCACCAGACACCCGAAGAATTCGCCGCCGAGGCGCGCGCTACCCTGCTGGAAACGCCCGGCAGCCCCGAGGCGGTGGCCGAGGCGGTGCTGTGGCTGATTGACGCCCGGATGGTCACCGGCCAGATGATCGCCGTCGACGGGGGCCAGCATCTGGCCTGGCGCACCCCCGACATCCAGGAGTAGCGCGTGGTTTCCTCTCCTCTGGCGACGCCGGCTCCGGCGGACGATCGGCTGCGTTTCGAGCGGCTGAGCGTGTTCGTGCGCGGGCTGGAGGTCGAGGCCGGGATCGGGGTCTATGACCATGAGCAGGGGCGGCTGCAGCGGCTGGTGATCGATGTGACGCTGGAGCTAGCGCCACGCCCCATCGAGCGGCTGGGCGACACCATCAACTATGAAACCGTGGCCGACGCCGCGCGCGCCATCGCCGCAGAGGGACATGTGGGGCTGGTGGAAACCTTCGCCGAACGGCTGGCGCGGGCGTGCCTGGAGGACGGCCGGGTACAGCGGGCCACGGTGCGGATCGAAAAGCCCGGCGCCCTGGCGGCGGTGGTGGCGCCGGGCTGCGAGATCGTGCTGGGGCGGTAAGGGCGGTTGCTTCGCGCCGCGCCGACCGCCATTGTCGTCGGCAGATTCCAGCCGGGCGTCCGGCGTGACAGAAGCGTTGTTCATGGCCGAACCCGGCGATCCGAAAGACCCAGCAGCGCCCCGCGATCACGACCACGATCATGACGCCGAGGTCGGCTTCGTCTCGCCTGCGTCGCTGGCGGGCCGTGCGCGTGAGCGCCAGCCGGAGCCGTTTACCGCCGAGGAGCGCGAACCAGACCTGTTCGACCCGCCCGAGCCGGGGCCTTTCGACCGGTCTGGCCCGACGACCCGGCCGACGGCGCCGTTTCCGCCCCGCTCCGAGCCGACGCCTGTCGAGGCCGAGCCGGCGCCGGCCGTGCGCGCGGTGCGCCAGCGTCTAACGGCCGAGGCCGCGCCGCGCCGCGAAGGACCGGTCGTGCCGATGCGGCTGTATGCGATCTATGTGCTGATCCTATTGGCGGTGCCGACGCTGGGCGTGTCGTGCCTGGTGGCCCTGCTGGCGGTGATGCGGCGCGACGGGGCGACGGATCAACTGGAGCACAGCCACGCCGTCTATCAGCAACGCACCATCGTCGGCGCCGTCGGGGCGGCGGTCGTGGGGGGCCTTCTGATCGTGGTCAACATCGGCGTGCTGGTGCTGTTCGCCCTGGCGATCTGGGTTCTGGCGCGCGGCGCGTTCGGGGTGCTGAAACTGAAGAGCGGGCAGGCCGTTCCTCACCCCCGCAGCCTGTTGTTCTGAAGGATCGACGATGACGAACGAACCCAATTTCATCGCCGGGCAGCCGTCCGAGGGCAAGGTCGGGGCGCTGATCGCCTGGGCCCTGTTCATCCTGTCGATCCCCAGCGCCAATGTGCTGGTTCTGATCGGGCTGGTGGTGTCCTATGTGACGCGCGGGACGGCGACGGGCGTGGCGCGCCAGCATATCGAGGCGCAGATCCGGCTGTTCTGGTCGGTCTTCTGGTGGACCATCGCGGCCTGGGTCGGGATCTTCGTCAGCGCCTTGGCGTCATTCGTGTTGATCGGCATTCCGTTCCTGTTGCTGTTCCTGCTGGTCTGGTTCCTGCTGAGCGTCTGGTTCACGATCAAGAGCGTGATCGGCCTGCTGAACCTGCTGAACGACAAGCCCATTTGACGCTGACGGAACGTCCCGGCGGCCTTGGCGGTTGATCCGCCAAAGGAGAACCCGATGGGACAGTTCAAGGACGTCGAAGGCGACAACCGGTTCGAACAGGCGTTCGACGACGACAAGGGCGCGGGCTTGGTCTGGGCCGACTATGCTGTCAAGGGCGATGCGCGGATCATCCTGCATGTCGAGGCCGAGCCGTCGCTGCGCGGATCAGGCGCGGCGGGGCGGTTCATGCAGTCGCTGGCCGACCATGCGCGCCAGATGGGACTGAAGCTGTTCCCGCGCTGCAGCTACGCCGTCGCCTGGCACAAGCGGCATCCGGATTACGACGACGTATTGGCCTAAGCAAATGCCGCCGCCCCGCGATCGCAGGGCGGCGGTTTCGGTTCAGCCGCCAGCGTAGCCGCCGATGATCGGCAGGATTTCGCCGGTGATGAAGCTGGACATCTGAGGCGAGGCCAAAAAGACGTAGGCGGGCGCGATTTCCTCGGGCTGGGCCGGGCGTTTCATCACCGTGTCGGCGCCGAACTTCGAGGTCGCGTCGGCGTCCTTGTCGGCGGGGTTGAGCGGGGTCCAGACCGGGCCAGGCGCGACGACGTTCACGCGGATGCCGCGCGGCGCCAGATGCGTGCCCAGCGAACGGGCAAAGGCGTGGATGCCGCCCTTGGTCAGCGAATAGTCGAGCAGATCCTTGTTGCCCATCAGACCGGTGACCGAGCCGGTCATGACGATGGCGCCGCCGGTCTTCATGTGCGGGACCGCCGCCTTGGTCATGTTGAAATAGCCGTAGAGGTTGGTCTTCAACGTGCGGTCGAAATGCTCGTGGGTCAGGTCCTCGAAGGCGGGGACGTGTTCCTGGAAGGCGGCGTTCGGGACCAGGACGTCCAGGCGGCCGAAGGCGTCGAGCGTGGCCTTGACCGCCATCTCGGCGAAGGCGGGGTCGGAGACATCGCCCTTCAGCACCACGGCGCGGCGACCCTCGGCCTCGACGGCGGTCTTGGTGGTTTCGGCGTCGGCGTCCTCGTCCAGATGGCAGATGACGACATCACAGCCTTCGCGCGCAAACAGGACGGCGACCGAGCGGCCGATGCCGGAATCGGCGCCGGTGATCAGAGCGGCGAACCCGTCCAGCTTGCCCGACCCCTTCCAGAAGGGCGCATCATAGAGGGGCGCGGGATCCAGCGCCGCCTCGTCGCCCGGCTTGGTCTGATGCTGTTTGGGAAAGGGCGGTTCGGGATAGGGGCGGGCGCCGGCCTGCATCGCGCCGGAAGGTTTGTTATCGCCGGACGCCTTGTCCTTGGTGTCGATGTCGCGCTGGATGGCGCGTTCCTGATCGGCGATGTCTTCGGCGCGCGCGTGGGTCCGGTCGTCCATGGATGTCGTCTCCTGAAGATAGGGTCTTCAGGAAAGCGGACGGGCAGGCGGGTCGTTCCGACAGCCCAGCTTCGGTTATCAGCCGACGCGGTGGACGATGGTCTTAATGGTCTCGGCCTTGGTCGGCAGATCGGCGGCGAGACGCGAGGCGATCTCGCGCGCGCCCACCGGATAGGCGTCGCCGCCGTCCGCGATGGCCTTGGCCTTGGCGGCGGCTTCCAGCAACAGCTTTTCCAGACCTTCGATCTCTTCCAGAGCCAGGGCGTGGGCTTCGAGCTGAAGGCGTTTGACGCGATCGGCGGTGGTTTCAGGCGCTTTCATCAGGTCGTAAATCTCGGCCTCGGCCGCGACGAGCCGCAGGTCAGGCTTGGCGTCGGAACCGGTGGATTTGGCCATGGAATCACGTCTCCCGCAAACGACAGGAGCCTAGGGTGAGGCCGATCGAGATTGACGTCGAGCGTTGCTTTAACGGTTGTGGCGACACTGTGGCCGCCACGCATCGGTCGATTACCGCTCAGGCGCGCGGGCCGGGACCATCGCAGGCGCAGCGACTGGGGCCAGGACGCCGCCGGCGACCGCACGCAGCGGCGAGCGCGGCGTGTGCAGGACGGCCGGCGAGACGCTGACGCCGTCCTGAACCGGGGTGACCAGATAGCCCTTGGCCGCCAGCTTGTCGCCCGAACGGACGCGCGAGGTCCAGACGGTGATCGGCGCGGCCAGCAGCAGCGGCAGGACGATCGGGGCAAACCAGGTGGCCAGGTCGGGACGAACCGCCAGCGGAATCAGGAAGCCGACGCCGGCGATCATCTGCCAGCGCATGGCGCGGAAAGCGTCCGACCAGGCCAGGCCGTCGGCCTCGCGCTGCTGGGTCGACCAGCCGGTGTCGTGGCCCGAGACGATCTGGATGAAGGCCTTGGTGTTGGCGACCATCAGGATGGGGGCCAGGATGGCCGACAGGGCGATCTCGGCCGCCATGCCCTTGGCGATGGCGCGACGGCCGCCGAAGGCGCGCAGCTCGGCCGGACGGCTGAGGACCAGGGCGGCGCCCATGAACTTGGGCCCGATCAGCAGCACGCCGGACAGGAAAGAGGCCAGCATGAAGGGCGTGAACTGGGGGTTCAGGATGTAGAAGAAGCTGGTCCAGTCGACCGGATAGAACATCTGGATGAACAGGCCGACCATCAGCGACGCCAGCCAGAGGGGCGACGACAGATAGGCCATGCAGCCCATCAGCAGCTGAAGGCGGCTCATCGGCGACAGGCCCTTGGCCGTGATCAGGCCCAGGTGCTGCAGGTTGCCCTGGAACCAGCGGTGGTCGCGGCGGATGAAGTCGGTGATCGACGGCGGGGTCTCTTCCCACGATCCGTCCAACGAGGCGGTGACGTGGACGGCCCAGCCGGCGCGGCGCATCAGGGCGGCCTCGACCACGTCGTGGCTCATGATATGACCGCCGAAGGGCTTGCGGCCCTTCAGGTGCGGCAGGCCGCAGCAGGCGGCGAAGGCGCGCGTGCGGATGATGGCGTTGTGGCCCCAGTAGCTGGATTCCGAACCGGTCCAGTAGGCCAGGCCGGCAGCCGCGACGCGGCCGTAGAGGCGCACCGAATACTGGGATACACGCGCGAAGATGGTGCGGGCCTTAATGATGACCGGGGCGGTCTGGATCAGGCCGACGCCGGGATTGCGCTCCATGGCGTCGACCATGCGCAGCAGGGTCTCGCCGGCCATGGTGCTGTCGGCGTCCAGGACGATCATGTTCTCATAGGCGCCGCCGAAACGACGGACCCATTCGGCCAGGTTGCCGGCCTTGCGCTCGGCGTTGTCGGTGCGGCGACGATAAAAGGCCTTGGAGTTGGCGGCCATGCGGAACGCCTGGAAGACCGAACGCTCTGCGGCGGCGGCGTCTTCCTTGGTCGAGTCGCTCAGCACGAAGATGTCGAAGGCCGACGAGGCGCCCAGACGCGCCAGGCAGGAATCGATCTGGGACAGGCGCGCGAAGGACGAACGGGCGTCCTCGTTGTACAGCGGCATCAGCAGGGCGGTGCGGGTGCGCGGCATCGGCGGATGCGGCGAGAAGGCGAGGTCCGCCTGATCCTTGCCGCGCAGCATGACGAACAGGCCCATCAGGCCGCTGACGAACCAGCAGGAGATGGCGGTGATCAGGACCATGAACAGGCCGAAGGCCAGGATCTCGGTGCCGTCCCAACCCTTGCGGGCATAGAGGTAGAAGGGCGTGATGGCCGACAGGCCGGTCAGGACGATGGTGCCGGCCAGCAGGGCCAGTCGGCGCGTCGCGACCGTGCGCGGCGAGGTCGCGGGCGTCACGTCGGCGACGGCGTCGGGCGCGGACAGGGACTGGACCGGCATGGCCAGCGGCGCCTCGTCGGGCAGCCACGACCAGCTAGGCGTTTGCGCGCCGTGGATCGTCGTCTCGATTTCAGCCTGTTCGACAGGCCGGATCGCCAGCTTGTTCATGCCGCTCTGGACGCCCCCGAGTGAACCGGATGTCGTCCCGAGGGCTGGGGACGACGCGGAGTGCTGCACTGCAACACGACCCGCATAATCGATCACATTCACGCGATTTTCAATCACGCAATGTTGATGAAACCAAAAAATGTGGGGGTGAAGTCAGGCGGGGACGTCGAACGAGGCGGCAGCCGGGCGACCGTGCGGCGACTCCGTGGCGACCGACAGCAGTTTACGGTCCAGGACCCAGGCTGCAACCCCCACCCAGCAGACCAGGACGATGGCATACAGGCGCTCCCACCAGCCGACGTTGGCGTCATTGACCGTGCCGGGGAAGACGAGGTGCTTGGTCATGACCGTCAGAATCGCCATGACGACGAAGGTGACGACGAGGAAGAGCTTCAGGCGCGGCACGTCCCGGCGTTTGGCCAACCCCCACAGCAGCAGCATCGGCGCCAGCTGGATGCCCAGGGCCAGGTTGATGATCATGTGGCGTGGATCGGGCCAGGGCCACAGGGTCGAGGCCGACATGCCGCCGCCGGCCAGGATGAAGACGATGGCGATGACCCAGGCCGCGACCCGCGCGCCGGTCAGGGCGTAGATGGCCAGGCCAAAGCCGATCCCCGCCAGACTGGCCATGACGCCGGCGACGAAGACCCCGCCGTTGAAGATGATCGGCGCCTTGGCCGTCGCCCCGCCCAGTTCGCTGAGATATTGGGTCGCATTGTTGAAGCCGGGGTAGGCCAGAATGGCCACGGCGACCACCGTCAGGGCCAGAAGCGGGGCTGCGACGCCCACGCCCAGCAGACGACGACGGCGGTGATAGCGAAGCTGCGGTTTCAGCAGGGCCCGGAGGTCCAGCGGCCAGGGCCGGCCGTCCAGCGGCTTCAGCCCCCACAGCGGGCGAATGGCCGGGATGCGACGCACGACCTCATAGATCGCCAGGCTGCCGACGAAGGTGATGGCGATCAGGGACAGCAGTTCGACCGGCGCGGGAAGCTTCGCCGGGCGGATGATCCAGACGGCCGCGACCAGCACCGTCTGGTGCGCCAGATAGAGGGGGAAGGTCGCCTGGGTCAGATAGTTGAGCGCAGGACCGCCCCGGTCGCGCAGATGGCGATAGCCGAAGCCCAGGATGGCGACGATCACCGCCCATTGGTCGACGCCGTAAACGGCGGCCTTGGGCACGCCCCAGAAGGCCCGCGCGCCGGGATGCCAGACCTGGACCATCATGATCGGCAGGGCGACGGCCGCCAGGGCCAAGGCGATCCAGCGATACCGCTCCATCGTGCGCCACAGGCTCTCGCGGCCCACGATGCTGAAGCCGAACAGGAAAGCGACCAGCGATAGGGCGTGATTATACCAGTCGTTGTGCAGGGTGTTGGTCAGGCCGAACCAAGGAAAGAGCAGCCACCGGATGGCGAAGAGATAGAGGATCGGCAGGATCAGCAGACGCGGGCCTGTCAGCGCCTTTTCCAGCCCATTGCCCAAGCGCTCGATCAGGCCGGGCTGACGCCACAGGACGACGGCGACCAGGCTGTAAACGGCGATATAGACGATGAACCACAGATGGTTGACCGGCACGCCGTCGGCGAGACCGCTCCAGCCGAACTCATGACCCAGCCAGGCGACGAAGCCGACGACGCCGCCGGGCCAGCCGCCCTTGTCCATCGACTCGATCCAGGACTGGATCGGCACCAGAACCAGGGCGCCGAAGATCAGGGGCGGGACCAGCCGCTCGAACCGGGCGCGGGCGACCTCGCGCGGGGTGCGCCGGAAGGTCATGAACCGCAGAGCGGCGCCCGACACCAGAAACAGCAGGGTCAGCCGCCAGGGATTGGTGACCAGGATCGCCTCACGCATCCACTCGAAGGTGTGGGCGCTGTGGATGTGCCAGTCATAGACCCCGTAAACCAGGCCCACATGATACAGGATCAGCAGGCCGAAGGCGCCGACCCGGATCCAGTCGAGATCGTAACGGCGCTGGGTCGGGGAAGCGGATGGGTTCACGGCCGCGTCTATGATCCGCGTCTGCGCATCAGGCAAGACGCCGGATGGACGCGGGGCGCCGCCAGCCCCGCATCCGGTTGAACGGACTAGACCGTCTCCGTCAGGCCCAAGGCCTTCAGCGTCGCTGTGATCGAGGCGTCCTGTTCGGCGCGATACAGGGCCATCTCGTCCTTGACCGGACGACCAAGCGCCTGCTCGAAATCGGCCTTGGCGGGGTCGACGGCATAGGCGGTTTCGCGGGCCTCCGACCCCAGGTTGGACTGGAAGATGCCTGCGGCGCTGACAGGCAGGAAGTCTTCGTAGGTGATGGGTTCGGCGACGACGTGGCCCGAGGCGATCAGGGCGTCCAGATCGGCGGCCTCGGCGCGTGCGGCGAGACCCTCAGGCGTCGCGCGATAGCGGAACCAGGCGAGGTCTGCGCGGCGCAGGGCGTCCCAGTCGTCGGGCAGGGCCGAGAAGTCCTTCTTCGCCAGGGCCTCGTCATACAGGGCGCGACCGGCGGGGGTCAGGGCGCAGCCGCGCTGTTCGATCTCGCCGAAGCGGGCGGTGTGGGCGCCCGCCGTGGGGCCGTCGGCGCCGGGGAAGGTGATCGCCTCCTGCAATGCCTTGAAGCTGGTCTGGCGCAGCAGGATCGGACAGGCGCGGGCGGGCGGGCCCTCGATGGTTTCTTTGGGTGAAATGCCGCGTGCGGGCATGGCGGCCTGGGTCGCGTCGATATCCAGCGTGCGAGGCGTCAGGTGGTTGATGTGCGGCCCCTTGAAACTGACCACATCGGCGATCAGTCGGTGGGCGGCGACCAGCCGTTCGTAGGTCTGGGCGCTGACGGTCGCCTGGGCGTGCCAGCGGAAAGTCTCCAGCAGTTCGGAGACGAAACGATCGGCCTGAGCCTCGTCCAGACCGCCGGCGGCCTGCGCCGTCTCGATCAGCTGACGCGCGCCGGGGGTGAAGATGTCGCGGCGGGCCAGGGTCGCGGCCGCCTCCGCGCGCAAGGCTTCGTCCTCGATCAACTCCAGCCGCAGCAGCGAGGTGAAGACCCGGAACGGATTGCGCGCCAGGGCCGCCGGATCGACAGGGCGGAAGGCGGTCGAATGGACCGGCACTCCGGCGGGGGCCAGGTTGTAATAGCTGACCGGCTCCATCCCCATCACCGCAAAGGCGCGCGCGATCGTGGTCAGTTCGTCGGCCGTGCCGACGCGGATGGCGCCGTGGCGTTCCTCCGACAGACGCGCCAGTTCGCCAGACGCCGCCAGCCGGTCGGCGCTGCCGGCATCCGCCTTCAAGGTCTGCGCATTGATGTCCGCCACCAGCGTCAGCAGGTCGCCGTATTGCGGCACCTCGGCACGGTACATGGCGGACAGGGCGGCCGAAAACCGGCTGCGGATCTCGTCAGGATGGACGAAGGCGGACATGAACGCTCCCATTTTTCGCCGATCCATAGGCCGACTGGCCGCCGGTTGAAACCCGGCGGCCGTCGGATGCGTCAGGCGTCGACGCCGACCCCGATCGGGCAGACCACGCCGGTCCCGCCGATGCCACAGTATCCGGCCGGGTTCTTGGCCAGATAGCCCTGGTGATAACCCTCGGCGTAGAAATAGTCGCCCGCCGGCTCGATCTCGGTGGTGATCTTCCCGCGCCCGGCCTGGGTCAGGGCGGCCTGATAGGCGTCGCGAGAGGCTTCCGCCTCCGCCTGCTGCTCGGCGTTCAGCGTGTAGATGGCCGAGCGATAGGTGGTGCCGATGTCGTTGCCCTGGCGCATGCCCTGGGTCGGGTCGTGGTTCTCCCAGAAGGCCTTCAGCAGTTCGGCGTAGGTGATGACGCTCGGGTCGAACACGACCTTGACCACCTCGGTATGACCCGTCCGGCCGGTGCAGGTCTCTTCATAGGTCGGGTTGGGCGTAATCCCGCCGGAATAGCCGGCCGAGGTCACCCAGACGCCCGGCAACTGCCAGAAGATGCGCTCCACGCCCCAGAAACAGCCCATGCCGAAGATGGCGGTCTGAAAACCGTCGGGATAGGGCCCTTTCAGCGGATGGCCGCTGACATAGTGGTTCACATCGGTGTCCAGCGGCTCGGCGCGGCCGGGCAGGGCGGTCTCGGGTGTGGGCATTTCGGCGGTCTTCTTGAACAGCATTTGCGGCTCTCTCATCGGAAAATGGCGTTGAAGTCCATATGGGGATGCGAGAGGCGCTTGCCGAGGGGGCGAGTGTGTTCTATCAGGCCCGCCTCCCGCCGGATCGACCTCCGGCGGCGCGCAAGACGCAGCGTGAAACGGACAGGTGGCGGAGTGGTCGATCGCGCACGCTTGGAAAGCGTGTGTAGGTGAAAGCCTACCGAGGGTTCGAATCCCTCTCTGTCCGCCACCTTGCATTTTTACGAACAGTTTTTGAATCGGTGCGGGGTTTGCCGACGAATACACTCGATCCTGAATTTCGAGTGGAATGTGGCCTTGAAACCTATTCGGCTCATTCGCCCTCCAGCGTTGGTGCAAGCGTGCCCTAGTGTTGATGACCACTGCTGTCGCAAGTAGTTGCTAACGACTTGGACGTCGCTGCGGCTCATCTGCGTTTCGATTGGCCCTCCTGAAACTCGCATGAAACGACACACCCTCTGGGTCTGGTTTACTGTTGAGCTGTGCGAAATACTCAGATTGCAACTCCTCCCGTTTCTTCGTCTGAACGGAGTAAGAGGGTGCGGCAATACCGAAAAAAGCTTATCACAGGTTGACGAGTGAAGTTGGTAAGTTGTAAAAATTCACATTTTCGCGTGTAGATGAATATACAGTGCTGGCGCACGCCGACCCTCGTGTTTGATTGGTTGCGGATACCAACCTGCTACAGAAAAGAATTTTACTCCGACCATTACACGCTTGACCTGGAAAAGAAGGCCCGGAGCTGTTCGCTCCGGGCCCTTAGTTTGTCACGCTGGAGGCGTCAGGGAGGGAAGCTCAATACTTCCAGCGCAATCCCACGGCGATCTCTCGGCCGGTGTGACGGTAGTCGGACACGCGGTTGGTCACATCGACATAACGGTCGGTGTAGGCGTCCGTCAGATTGATGCCTTCGAGCGAGAAGGTCAGGTTCGGCGTGAACTCGTAGGACATGGAGGCATCGACATTGGTGGTGTCGTTGACGCCTTCTTCGGAGTTGCCGTTCGCGCCGGGGAAGGACAGCAGATACTGGCTGCGGTGTGCGATCGAGACGCGGGCCTGGAACGGGCCATCCTCATAATACAGGGTCGCGTTGGCGGTGTTCTTCGACTGGCCCGTCAGGCGGTTTTTGCCGGCCGTGCCGTAGCTGACTTCGGAATCAACCCACGTGACGTTCCCGGTGAAGCCGAAGTTGGACCAAAGACCGGGCAGGAAGGTGAAGGGTTGCTGATACTGGATTTCGATCCCTTTCAGCGCGCCGCCTTCGCCGTTCAGGCGGCGCGTGACCTGGAAAATGTCAGTCGGGCTGGCAGCGCCCTGAAGCAATTCGTTTGGCAGGCCCAGCTGGTTGTAGGGGATGCCGACTGTTTCGGATGTGATGAAGCTGTCGATGTCTTTGTAGAAGACGGCGGCGGCCAAAAGGGCCTCATTCTGAAAATACCACTCGACCGAGAAATCGTAGTTGGTGGCGCGGAACGGGTCGAGAAGCGGATTTCCGTAGGAGACTGTGCGGGTGGTCGGTGAGACGCTGCCGCCCGGGGTCAGATCGCCGAGGGTCGGACGGGACATCACCTTGGCGGCGCCCAGGCGAATCACGACGTCGTCACGCGGCTCCAGCGCCAGGTTGAAGGACGGCAAGACGTCGTCATAATCGTTGTCGGTTGTCACGTAGTCATAGGTCGTGATCGGCGGCGTCCCCACTGCGATGGTTTGCCAGCCTTTGGCCGTGACCTCGGTCTGGGCGTAGCGGATGCCGGCATTGCCGCGCAGGACCATACCTCCGACAGTCGTGTTGAAGTCGGCTTGGAGGAAGACGCCTTTATCCGTTTCGTCCACTTCACGCTCGCTGCGATTAGGCACCAAGGGATCGTCGTAGAAGCTGAGGAAGTCAGCAATCTTGGAAATGTCGGGAACGATGAAGCTGAGGTCCGAGCCTGCGCCGGCGCTTACTCCATCCCCGATGCTGACGACGCGTCCGATGCTGTCGACCCCGGTCAGTCGATCGGCGCCGGTCGGAGACGTTTTGGTCCGTGTCAGGCCAAAGGTCTCGAACCCATAGGTGCGATACTCGCCGCCGATCTTGAAGGTCAGGGAGTCGGACCAGTCGTAGGCCAATGAGCCGGCGCCGACCTTGTTGTCAAAGTTGCCGCCGGCGTTGCTGCGCGTCGCATTGACCAGGGTGAAGCGTTGACCCGAAGTGACGTCAAAGCCGTAGTTGATGCGCGGCCGGCGATCGTCCTCACGGAAGTCGAAGGTGTAGCCGTTTACGCCCGCGGCCTCGAAGGCATAGGCGACATTGAGCGGCGTGCGGGCTTCGGATCGGTTGGCGCCGACCTTCAGATTGCCATGCAGCCGGTCGCTGAAATCGTGGCGGACGTTCAGAGAGGCCTGGTAGAAGTTGCTTTCGTTGCGGGTGAAGCCGTTCTCGGCGCGCACCAGCATGTTGTCGAAGACGCCGTAGGACAGGATGTTCTTGTCGGCGTCGATCGCATAATCGCGCACGACGACGCTGTTGACGTTGGCGCGACTGAACGACCAGGCTTCGATGTTCGGGCTTTCCAGTTCCGAGTTGAACCGCGACCACAGGACGTCCAGCACCGCCTCGGTGCGGTCGCTCGGCCGCCATTGCAGCGCGCCCGTCATGCCCAGGCGGTCTTCCTGAGTATTGCCCAAGGTGTAGCGCGGTATGCGGGGATAGAAGGCGTTCAGGACGGCGTCACGTTGCGCCGTCGTGGTGCAGGGAATGCAGCCGCCGAAGTTCTGGCCGCGCCCATAGGGGTTGCCAGCGGCGTTGACGTTTGACGGGTCGCCCTTTTGCCAACGCGTCGTGTTGAAGCTGCCCAAGATTGGCGAGCGCTCGGAATAGGCGATTGACACCAGGGCGCCGAAAGTTCGGTCCTCGTTCGACCAGCTGAGCAGACCCGCAAGCCGCGGTACCGTCTTCTCAGACAGATCATTGTACGAGCCCTGGACAGACAGGGCGGAGTTCAGGCCGCTGCCGCCGAAGTCCAGGGGGCGACCCGTCTGCAGATCGACTGTGGCGCCCAGCGAGCCCTCTTCGATCTCGGCCGATTGCGTCTTGCGAACCTTGATGCTGTTGAACAGTTCGGACGCGAACATTGAGAAGTCGAAGCTGCGGTTGCGGTTGCCGCCAGACGCGGCCTGGGCTTCCAGGCCGTTGATGCGAGTGCGGGTGAAATCGGAACCCAAACCACGCACCGAGATGGTGGTGCCCTGGCCGTTCACGCGGTCGATGGTCACGCCGGGCAGGCGCTGGATCGCTTCGGCCAGGTTCTGATCGGGGAAGTCGGCCATGTCTTCGGCCAAGATGGCGTCCACCGCTCCGGCTTCGCGGCGCTTGATGTTCAGCGCCTGTTGCAGGCTGGACCGAAAGCCGGTGACGACGATTTCATCGACCACGGTTGCGTCTTGGGCGGCGTCTTGCGTGACGGGTTCTGAGGCAGGAAGGGCCTGAGCCACAGCCGCCGACGCACCCATCAGGGCCGCCAGGGATACGCCAACCGCGCACAGAGTCCGGGTGTTGGTCCGTCGCATTCGTTCTCTCCCCATCCCGGCGTCCATCTGGCACCGGTGTCATTTTGTGGTATGCTGTCGCGTATATTCGGATTGGCGACGTTTCGCTTATTGCAACAGCTTCCCGCATTTTGCAACAAGGTGATGTCAGGACCGCGAGATTCCGCTGAGAACGTCGATAAATCCTCGATATCTCAGGCGTAAGGGCTCGAGAAACTGGCGATGTTTCTAAGCGCCACGATCGATTTCGACAGCATAGACGTGGTTTGCGCCGTGCATGTTCGACACGAAGACGATCCATTTTGCGTCCGGCGTGAAAGTCAGATTCGGCTCAAGCCGATAGTCGTGGTTGGACAGATCCACGAGCCGCTCAGAGCGCAGATATTCGACGAAGATCTGGTCGTCCTTGTCGCTTGACGGATCTTCATCGACGATCGGTTCGGGGCGCAACAAGACGAGCCACTTACCGTCTGGCGCATGAGCGACCATGTCGCCGTCGCCGCCGTCGCCAGCGAACAGGCTGCCGTCCGGCGAGACGTTGTAATGGACCGACCAGTCATTCTGCTCGACTTTGCGATAGACCCGGCGGCCCGTCTCCAGATCGACCGAGGCGACCCAGAAGACCTGGCCGCGCGGGGTTTGCAGGTCATAGAGCACCTGTTTGCCGTCCGGGCTGAACCATTCGTGGCCGAAGATCTCGAAGTTCATCGTCCGCTGATGGGTCTTTCTCAGGCCCGTGCCATCGGCGCGGATTGCCCACATTCGATCCACGCGGTGCCAAGGCCCTTCATGGCAAAAGATGATCTGCTGGGGATCGGTAGGGGAGAACTGCGTGTGGCCGATCCATTCTTTGGTCTTGTGGATCACGCGTCGCTCGCCCGTGGTCAGGTCGATGACGAAGATTTCCATCGGATAGCGCGCGGCCCAGCGTTGAAGCATCCGCACGCCCTTGGCGCGGGCGAAGTTCAGCGGCTTTCCGTCCGGCCCATCAGCTTCGTATTCGGCCTGATCGAAGCGGCGGTTGCGCGGGTCGGGCACGGTCGGCTGTATCGGTTGGCTGTCATAGGCCACGAAGCCCAGGAGCAGGCTCTCATCGGCATTGACCGAATTGATCTGACCGTTCGGTATCCGGCCGATCTCGCGACGGTGCGTGGTGTCGACGTCGATGACGAACAGGGTCTTGGCGCGGTCCATCAACTGGCCTTCGCCAGGCGCGGTCACCGAATAATAGACGTTGCGCCCCTTGCGGCCCGTGAACATCAGGTCGGCGTCATGGTCGGGCACCAGAACTTCGACGGCCCAGGTCGCCAGATTGACGGTCGAGATGCCCTGAGGCGTCGAGATGACCATCAGGTCGGGCGCCCCGACCTTGTTGGGCAAGAACATGTTCTTGTAGAAATAGGGCTTTCCGCCCCCG
This sequence comes from Brevundimonas sp. ASV9, assembly GCF_016429195.1. Lineage (GTDB taxonomy): Bacteria > Pseudomonadota > Alphaproteobacteria > Caulobacterales > Caulobacteraceae > Brevundimonas. Next base: position 16,171 of record NZ_JAELUF010000019.1, on the reverse strand, counting down.
CCATCGGGCGAGACGCGGCGGATGCGATGGCCGGTCTTCGGATCGACCCACTCCTTCGGCGCGGGGCCGTCCCAGCGCGGCCGCTCGACCGGCGTTTCTTGAGTCGAAGGCGGGGCGGTGTTGGGCGCGGGCCAGACGGGGGTCTGTCCCGGCGCTGGCGGGACGGCCGGCGTGGTCCGCGCCTGAGCGGTCGTCGTGGTGAAGGCGCCGACGGCGGGGGCGCTGAGCAGGGCCTTCAGGGCGGTGCGTCTCGAGGTCGTCATTGGGGCGGTCCTCTCGGGTTTTCTGGATTACGGCGCGGCGTTCAGGCCTTCGACACGGACGGTCCAGCCTTTCTTTGGGAAGCCGGGCGCGTGGCCGCTGGACCCGTCCCAACCCGCCGCCATCAGACCGACGGCCATAAGCAGGGATCCGTTGGACGGGAAATAGGTCTCGGCTGCGCGGCGATAGCCCGGACCATCCGGATTGACCGCCATCGTCACCCCGCCGGCGCCGGCCGAGACGGGCACCAGTTCGTCGGCGTGTTCATCCAGGTGAACGCGAGGCGTCATGCCGGTAACGCCCCACTGGTTGTTCTTCAGGTCGGCGAACAGCCAGTTCACCGCCTTCTCCGGTTCGCCAAGGCGAGCCGCCGTCATCGCCATCATCGGGAAGTCCCAGCCCCAGGTCTGGCGCACGTCCCAGTTCTGCTCCACCGCTTCAAACGTGCGGCGCATGGCGGCGGGATCGATCCGCGCGCCGGAAATGAAGCCATAGGCCATCAGGAAGGAGGGATGGTCGCGGTTCTTACACTGAGCCGCCGCTGCGTGTCGGCGACAGGCGTCGGACATGGCCGTCTCCCAAAAGTCCGGCACGCTCTCGACAGGCAGATACAGGCCGTCCCTCATCGGCGGCGGCGCGATCTTGGCCAGGGCCTGATCCCAATCGGCGCGGCGGGCCTGACCCTTGCGTTCGCGCCACTGTTGGGCGGTTTCCAGGGCCCAGCGGAAATACTCGACCTCGAAGGTCGGGTTCACCGTGGTCAAGGGATCGTAGTTCTCCTGGGCCGGGATCATCGGCGTGCCCAGGTTCAGCCGGCCGTCGTGTTCGATGGGCCAGGAGGCCAACAGGTCGGCGGTCGCTTCCACCACCTCGCCGTATCGATCCAGCACGGCCGGATCCTTCTCGGCCCGCCAGACCAGTTCGGCCAAAAGGATCGGATGCGGCTGCTGCCACATGATGAAGGGCGAAACCAAGCTGGGGCTGTTGCGACCCTCTGGCCCCACCATCTTGGGCCACCAAGCGCCCTTAACGTGGTGACGGGCGGCCTCGGCGCGCGCGTTGTCCAGATTGCCGATATACCAGGGCAGACTGCGCTCCAGCATGTCGGCGTGACCCCACATCGCTTGCCAGCCGGAGTGCCAGGGATGCATTTCCAGATGGAACTTGCCGTACCAGCTGTTGGAGAACAGGCCCTCTTCCTGCGGAGGCAGTTCGCCGGCGCCGTTAACGGTCGACAGGTACTGAGACAGGACCACACGCCGCTCCAGCTCGGTTGCGCGCGGGTCGGTTGACCCCGAAAAATCGACGGCGCCGCCCTGGGTCCAGAAGGCGTTCCAGTGTGCGGCGGTCGCCTGGACGCCGGCGGAATAGGCGGGTGTCTTCTCGACGGGCTCCTGCTGATCGAAACGGACCATGACGGTCAGCCGGTCGCGACCGGAGGAGACAACACGGAAGGCGCCGGCGCCGCTCTGTTCGATCTTACCGGACGCGGTGATGCCGGAATAATAGGTGGTGTCGTCCAAGGTGCGGCGAATGTGGACGTCGCCCGTGTCGGAGGCGACGATGCTCAGGCTTTGCGTATCAGAGGCCTCGAACGTCGTCGGGTCGGGATTGATGGCGGGGTTCACGCCAGGATAGCGGACTTGGACGCCCAGACCCTGGGCGGCGACCAAGGGCGAGGCGATCTCGACCATCACCATGTCCAGCGTCGGGTGGACGCGGGTCACGACCTCGACCGGCTGGCCGTCATAGGTGAAACGGCTGGTCAGGGCGCCGGACCACAGGTCCAGCGTCTGGCGCGTGTCGGCGACCTTGGCGAAGTCCAGAGGCTTGCCATCTGCGAAGGTCAGGCCGATGCGGCTGAGCGAGAACCGATGCGGATTGGCCCGCAGCCAGGTGTAGGCGGGTTGGGTTTCCGCCACGTCCCAGGACTTCATCCAGGCATAGGGCTGCTCGCCCCGACCCGGCACGGGCACGTCGATCAGGCCATCCTGTTCGGTATAGCCGTTCGGATTGGGAAAGCTGTGCCAGGCCCACTGGGCCATGGTCAGCAGGGGCGACAGTTCCGAATACTGCTCCGGGAAGGTCTGGAGCCCGGTGATGTCGGCGGTGAAGCCCAGGTCGCCGTTACCCAGCATGATCGGGGCATGTCGGTCGATGGCGGTCAGGCTGACGTTGTGGCGCGTGACCAGGGCGTGCCGGTCTATCGGCGCGGCGGGCGCGACGGCGGCGGTAGGCGTCACCGTCTGGGCGCAGGCGGCCGTGGGGCCGGCGAGCAGGGTGAAGGCGAGGAGGGCGGTGCGCAGGCGCATCAGGCGGCGTCCTTCTTCAGTCCAAGGCCAGCGCCCCTCCAGCCGTACCAGGCGACGACGGCGAAGCAGACGGCGGGTAGCAGGAAGGCGACATTGGCGCCGTACAGGTCGGCGATCTTGCCCATGGGCCAGGGCAGCAGCACGCCGCCGCCGATGGCCATGACCATGAGAGACGAGGCCTTCTTGGTCCCCGCGCCCAGGCCGGTGGTGCCCAGGGCGAAGATGGTGGCGAACATGGTCGACATGAAGAAGAAGACGGCCAGCAGGGCGATGGGCGAGACCTTGTCGATGCCGGCGGCGACGACCAGGGTCAGGACCACATTGATCACGCCATAAGCCGTCAGCAAGGCGCGGGGGCGGACCTTCAGCAGCAGGGCGGTGGCGAAGAAGCGTCCGACCAGATAGCCGATGGCCGCCAGCGACAGCATGAAGGCGCCTTGCTGCGAGGTCAGGCCCTGCCAGTTGTGGGTCACCAGATTGATGAAATAGGCGCCGATGCCGACTTGGGCGCCGATGTATAGGGCCTGGGTGATCACGCCGGCGATGAAGTGCGGCTGTCTGGACAGGGGCAGGGCAGGGGCGTCGCCCGCGACCGCGCCGCCATGGTCCGACAGGCCGGTCTCAGGCAGGCGGGCGCGCCAGACGGCGAGGGCGAACAGGACCACGCCCACGGCGATCAGGCCGTAGACGATCTGGATCGAGCGGGTCGCGCCGCCCAGGGCTTCTGTCGTCGTTGGGCTGAAGAAGACCGCGCCGCCGATCAGGGGGCCGAAGAAGACGCCCAGAGCGTTGAACGACTGGGCCAGGTTCAAGCGCTGTGACGCCTTGGCCGGATCGCCTAGGACGTTGACGTAGGTGTCCGCGCTGGTCTCGAGGATGCACAGACCGGCGGCAAGAACGAACATCGAGCCGACGAAGGGCAGGAAGGCGCCGGCGCCCGCCGCCGGGATGAACAAAAGGGCGCCGACGGCGGTGACCGCCAGGCCCGACACGATGCCGAACTTGTAGCCCCGCGCATGCAGCAGCATGCCTGCCGGAATCGACAGCAGCAGATAGGCTCCAAAATAGGCGATCTGCAGCCAGGCGCTGTCAGCCTGGCTGATGCTCAGCGTCTCCTGGAAATGCTTGTTCAGCACGTCCAGCAGGCCGTAGGCCAGGCCCCAGATCAGGAAGCAGGCGATGGCGAAGGCCAGCGGGCCCTTCAGCGACCCGGCGGGCTTGGCCAAGCCCCCGGGGGTGTGGGCGGCGTCGGTCTCGATGACCATGGGGATACTCTCCTGGTGTTCCTCGGGCCTCGCCGTCTTGATGCGGCTTCGGCGGATGGGTCAGATACGGTAGATCGCCTCGGCGTTGGCGGCGAACAGGCGGTCGCGTTCGTCGATCGAGAAGTCGGCCGTGATCGCGTTAAACGCGGAATAGAAGGCTTCGAAGGTTCCGTGGACGCTTTCGACGGGGAAGTCCGAGGCGAACATGGCGCGCTCGGTCCCGAAGGCCTCGATGCACTCCACAACGATGGGACGGATGCTGTCGGGCGTCCAGGCGCGATCGGTGATTCCGAGACCCGAGATCTTGATCGAGACCTGCGGCTGAGCGGCCAGCAGGCGCAGACCTGTGCGCCACCGCTCCATCCCCGCCGCATCCCGGTCGGTCGGCAGGCCGGCGTGGTTGACGATGATCGGAATGTCGGGGTGGCGGGCGGCGATGATGGCGGCGGTCGCCATCTGGGACGGATAGAGCTGGAGGTCGAACGACAGCCCATAGTGCGCGAGCTTGGCGAAGCCCTCGACCCATTTCGGATCACGCAACAGATCGCGATCGGTATAGGTCTTCAACGGATCCTCGTGCCAGCAAACGATCTGGCGCACGCCGCGTACGTTCGGCCGGGCGGCGTGGGCCTCCAGCAGGGCATTCAGGTCAGGATCCAGCATATCGGCTCCGGCGACGATGGCGTGCGGATAACCGGTGTCATCAGCGATCGACTGAAGCCAGTCGGTCTCGGCCAGCTGCTGGCCCACCGACTGGCCCGCCTCGACGTGGACGATCTTGTCCACGCGCCAGCTGGCCGTATCGGCTAGATAGTCGTCCAGCAGATAGTTTGCGTTGGCGATGGGTGACATGTCTCCCGCCGGATTGTTCGGCAGGGGGTCGTCCTGAAGCCAGCCATAGCGCGCACGTGACAGGTCCCACAGGTGGACGTGGCTGTCGACAATGCGAAGGTCCGAAGCCACGCGCGTGTCCTAGTATGTCGTTCTGCCGCCCGACGTGTCGAACGTCGAGGCGGTGGTGAAGCTGCATTCTTCGGAGGCCATGAAGCAGACCATGGCGGCGCTCTCCTCGACCTCACCCAGGCGTCCCATTGGGATTTTGGAGCGCATGTAATCGACCTGGCTCTGGGGCAGTTGCTCCAGGATCGGGCTTTCGAAGGTGGCGGGGGTCAGGCTGTTGGCGACCACGCCCTTGCCGGCCAGTTCCTTCCCCAGCGACTTGGTGAAGCCGATCACGCCGGCCTTTGAAGCGGAATAGGCTGAGGCATTGGGATTGCCTTCCTTGCCCGCGACCGAGGCCACATTGACGATCCGGCCGTAACCGTTGGCCAGCATGAAGGGCACGATGGCGCGCGAGCAGTAGAAGACGCCGTTCAGATTGATGTCGACGACCCTCTTCCAACTGTCGATCGGAAACTCATGCACCGGGACGGTGGCGCCGGTGATGCCGGCCGAGGCGACCAGGATGTCGATGCGGCCATCCAGCGCCTGAGCCGAGGCGGCGGCGGCCGCGGCGACGGCGTCGGGGTCGGCAACGTCCAGGGCGATCACATGAACGGCCCCGACGTCGGCGGCGGCGGCCGTCAGCGCCTCAGCGTTGAGGTCCCACAGCACGACCTTGCCGCCCTCGGCGACGATGCGGGCGGCTGCGGCCTTGCCCAGGCCGGAGGCGCCGCCGGTGACGATGGCGGTGCGGCCCGAAAAACGGCCTTGATAGGCGCTCATCGCGTCCATTCCACGAAGGTCTGGCCTTGTTCACCGAGCTTCTGGATGCCCAGGCGCACCGTGTCGCCCGCCTTCAGATATAGCGGCGGCTTCTGGCCCAGACCCACGCCGGGCGGGGTGCCGGTGGTGATCAGATCGCCCGGCTTCAGCGTCATGAACTCCGACAGATAGGACACGATCTCGGCGACGCCGAAAATCATCGTCCGGGTGTTGCCAGTCTGCATGCGCTTGCCGTTCAGGTCCAGCCACATGTCCAGGTCCTGAACGTCGCCGACCTCGTCGGTCGTCACCAGCCAGGGGCCGACGGGGCCGAAGGTGTCGCAACCCTTGCCCTTGTCCCAGGTGCCGCCGCGCTCGGTCTGATAGGCGCGCTCGGACACGTCGTTGATCAGGACATAGCCGGCCACGTGATTCAAAGCCTCGGCCTTGGTGACGTAGGAGGCGGGCTTGCCGATGACGATGCCCAGCTCGACCTCCCAGTCGGTCTTTTCCGAGCCGCGCGGGATGACCACGTCGTCGTTCGGCCCGTTCAGACAGGTAATGGCTTTGGTGAACAGCACCGGCTCTTCGGGGATCGGCAAATTGGATTCGGCTGCGTGGTCGGCGAAGTTCAGGCCGATGGCCAGGAATTTGCGCACGCCATTGATCGGCACGCCATAGCGAGGCTGGCCCTCGACCAAGGGCAGGGTGGTCGGATCGATGGCCTTCAACGCCTCAAGTGCGGGGCCATACAGTTGGTCCGGTGTGATGTCGGCGATGTATCCCGACAGGTCGCGAATGCGCCCCTCGGCGTCCAGCGTGCCCGGCTTTTCTTGGCCCTTGGGGCCGTAACGCAGCAGTTTCATAGTGGCGGAGGAGCTCTCGTCTTGGCGAAGTTAGGGGCGCGCGTAGGGGCGATGCAGGGCGATGTCGCGGTTCAGTTCGACGCCGAAGCCGGGCGTATCGGGAACCTTCAGGCGGCCGTTTACGGGGACGGGTTCGCCGATCAGTTGCGGATGGAACATCGGCACGACTTCGTCAGCGCCGGGGGCCATCATCAGGAACTCGGCGAACGGGCTGTTATGGCGCGTCACCACGAAGTGGTAGGAATAGACCGACGAGCCATGAGGGATCATCAGCACGCCCTTGGCGTCCGCCAGGGCGGAGATCTTCTGCAGTTCGGTGACGCCGCCGCACCAGCCCACGTCCGGCTGGATGATGTCGCAGCATTCCATCTCCAAGAGCATGCGGAAACCCCAGCGGGTGGCCTCATGCTCGCCGGTCGTGACCAGCATCCCCTTGGGAGCGTTCTTCTTCAGCGCCTGATAGCCCCAGTAGTCGTCGGGGCTGAGCGCCTCCTCGATCCACTTCAGACCCAGCTTGTGGGCCTCCTGAGCCAGCCGCGTGGCGTAATTCAGGTCCAGCGCCATCCAGCAGTCGAACATCAGCCAAAAATCGTCGCCGCAGGCGTTCCGCATGGCTGCGAGTTCAGCGATGTTCTTGTGCAGGCCTTCCTCGCCCTCGGCCGGGCCGTGGTGCAGGGGCATCTTGCCGCCGATGAAGCCCAGTTTCTTGGCTTTGTCGGGCCGCGCACCGGTGGCGTAGAAGGTCAGTTCGTCGCGCACCGCCCCGCCCAGCATGGCGAAAACCGGCTCCTGACGCAGACGGCCCAGCAGGTCCCACAGCGCCAGATCCACGCCGGAGATGGCGTTCACCACCAGACCTTTTCGGCCGTAATACTGGGTCGAGAAATACATCTGGTCCCAGATCTTCTCGACCTCGGACGGATCGCGGCCCTCCAGGAAGCGGGCCAGGTGTTTCTCGACGATATAGGCGGCGGGTTCGCCGCCGGTGGTCACCGCAAAACCGACCACGCCGTTTTCGGCCTCGATCTCCACCACCAGCGTGCCCAGCACATTGATACCGAAGCTGCGGCGGCTCTGGCGGTACTCCGGGTATCTCGCCATCGGCGTGGCGATATGGTCGTCGATCCAGTGACCGTCGCCCTGGTCGTGATAGTCGGCGCCGCCGCCGGCGCCATCGTTTTTAACGACGAAGGCGCGGACGTGTTTGATGCGGGGCAGGCGGCTCATCGCGTCATCACCAAGGCTTGGTGATTTGCTCCCATAATGCGGGATGTCACTGGCATTCCTCCGTGCATAGCGTCACAGTCATCCTCGTGTGACGGAGCGACTTGCGCGTTTTGCTACATTCTGAGAATGAGGATTACGAAATGGGACGAACGCCGTCAATCAAGACCGCACAGGTCGATGGGGATGAAGAGGTCGGCGCCAAGGCGTCCGGCAGCCAGACCCTGCTGCGTGGTCTGGACGTCATCGACGCCCTCATCGAGGGTTCTCTGCCCTTGGCGGAACTGTCCGAAAAGCTGGATCTGACCCGCAGCACCACTCACCGTCTGGCCTCGGCCCTAGTCGAGCGTCGCCTGCTGTCGTTCCGCCCGCGCGAAGGCTATTCCCTCGGCCCCAAACTGCTGGAGCTGGGCCATGCCGCCAGCCAGCAGATGCATTTGCCGCGCGTGGCCCGGCCCTGGTTGGAACAACTGTCGGCTCAGACCGACGATACGGTCCACTTGGGGGTGCTGGACGGCCGTCATGCGCTTTATCTGGACAAGGTGGCGGGGCGCAGGCGGATCAACATCGGCTCGCGCCTGGGCGAACGTCATCCGATCGCCTCGACCGGCCTGGGCAAGGCGCTGATCCTGGACAAGACCGAGGCGGACTGGATCGACTTCTACGCCGAGCCGGGCGCGACCTATGACTCATCCGCCCGTGCCGTCTGGCTGGAGCGGATGCATGGCTACGCCCAGAAGGGCTACGCCTTCGACCTGGAAGAGAACGAAGACCAGATCCGTTGCGTCGCCGCGCCGATCCGTTCGGTGAACGGCCAGATCGTCGCCGCCCTCAGCGTGTCCTCGGCCGCGCAATATATGTCCGACGCGCGGATGACCGAACTGACCAAGACCGTGACCGAGGCCGCCGACGCGATCAGCGCCGACCTAGGCTGGTCGCCCAAACCCTGAAACCGAACCATCGCCGGAGCCCACATGCTGCTTGAGAACAAGGTCGTCCTGATCACGGGCGCATCGCGGGGCATCGGGCGGGCGACGGCGATCGAGGCCGCGCGCCAGGGCGCCGACGTCGCCCTCAACACCTTCCGGGACGATGGGGCCGCCGCCGAGGTGGTCGCCGAGATCGAGACCCTGGGCCGCCGGGCCATCACCGTCGACGGCGACGTGGCCCAGCCCGCGAGCGCCGCAGCCTTCGTCGCCGCCGCGGTTCAGGCGCTGGGCCGGGTGGACGTCTTCGTCTCCAACGCCGGCATCTGTCCGTTCCACGCCTTCCTCGACATGCCGGTCGAGACACTGCGCCGCACGATGGAGGTCAATCTGCACGGCGCCTATTACATGGTGCAGGCGGCGGCCAATCAGATGGTCCGCCAGGGAGACGGCGGTTCCATCGTGGCCATCAGCTCGATCTCGGCCCTGGTCGGCGGCGAGATGCAGACCCACTACACCCCGACCAAGGCGGGGGTGCACAGCCTGATGCAGTCCTGCGCCGTCGCCCTGGGCCGTCACGGCATCCGCTGCAATTCGGTCCTGCCCGGCACCATCGCCACTGACATCAACAAGGACGACCTCGCCGATCCGAACAAGCGTCAATACATGGAGGGCCGCATCCCGCTGGGTCGTCTGGGCCGGCCAGAGGACATCGCCTCGGTCGTCGCCTTCCTGGCCTCGGACATGGCGAGCTACATGTCCGGCGCGGCCCTGCTGGTCGACGGCGGCGCCTTCGCCAACTTCCAGTAGGACGGCGGCGTGATCATTTCGTCGCCCGGCGACTATCGCGAGGCGGCGCGGCGCAAGCTGCCGCCCTTCCTGTTCCACTATATCGACGGCGGCGCCTACGCCGAACAGACCCTGCGGCGCAACGTCGAGGATTGGCAGGCCATCGCCCTGCGCCAGCGCGTGCTGCAGGACATGACCAGCCTCAGTCTTGAGACCAAGCTGTTCGACGAAACCCTGCGCCTGCCCATCATCCTGGCGCCCGTCGGCCTGACCGGCATGTACGCCCGGCGCGGCGAGGTGCAGGCGGCCAAGGCGGCGGCCTCGCGCGGCGTGCCCTTCACTCTGTCCACCGTCTCGGTCTGCCCGATCGAGGAGGTGGCGCCCGCCATCGCCCGGCCCATGTGGTTCCAGCTCTATGTGCTGCGCGACCGGGGCTTCATGAAGAATGCGTTGGAGCGGGCTAGGACGGCGGGAGTGAAGACGCTGGTTTTCACGGTCGACATGCCTACCCCCGGGGCCCGCTACCGGGACGCCGATTCGGGCATGAGCGGGCCCAATGCCGAAATCCGCCGCATGGTCCAGGCGATGACCCATCCGGCCTGGGCCTGGGACGTCGGGGTGCGCGGCACGCCGCACGATCTGGGCAATGTCTCGGCCTATCTGGGCAAGCCGACGGGTCTCGCCGACTATATCGGCTGGCTGGCCGACAACTTCGATCCGTCGATTTCGTGGAAGGATCTGCAATGGATCCGCGATTTCTGGGACGGGCCGATGATCATCAAGGGCATCCTGGATCCGCAGGACGCGCGCGACGCCGTCAGCTTCGGTGCAGACGGCATCGTGGTGTCGAATCACGGCGGGCGTCAGTTGGATGGTGTGCTGTCGTCGGCCCGGGCCCTGCCAGCCATCGCCGAAGCGGTGAAGGGCGAGCTGAAGATTCTGGTGGATTCCGGCATCCGCAACGGTCTGGACGTGGTTCGCGCCATCGCCCTGGGCGCCGACGCGGTCCTGCTGGGCCGGGCCTTCATCTATGCCTTGGCGGCGAACGGTCAGGCGGGCGTCGAAAATCTGCTGGACCTGTTCGAAAAGGAAATGCGCGTCGCCATGACCCTGACCGGCGCCAAGTCGGTCGCCGGCATGACCCGCGAGATGCTGGCGATTTGACGAAGATGACCAACCAATCTTACGGTTGTCAGCTCGGCCTTGCTAGGCCACGCTCGTTGTGACTATATCCGTCATGACACCGGTAGCAGTCGAGCGGCCAACTCGCTTTGACACCGGTGTCTCCCGTCAGCAGCGGGAGGCGTGAACGAGGGCGTTCGATCCTTGATGCGCAACACTTGGGAGGAGAAACTAGAATGATCCAACGCCACAAATTTGCGCGCCACGCCCTGGTCGCCACCGCGTCGCTGGGAGCCCTAGCTCTCGCCATGATGGCGCATGACGCCGCCGCTCAAACGGCCGAGGTCGCTGCACCTCAGACGGATGACGCTGCAGAAGTCGATGACATCGTCGTCACGGGCTTCCGGGCCAGCCTTCAGAATTCCTTAAACATCAAACGCCGCGAAGCTGGCGTCGTCGACGCCATTTCAGCTGAGGACATCGCGGATTTCCCCGACACCAATCTGGCCGAGTCGATCCAGCGCATTCCCGGCGTCTCGATCGACCGCGATGCGGGCGAGGGCCGGTCGATCACCGTCCGCGGTCTGAGTTCGGAGTTCACCCGCACGCGGATCAACGGCATCGAGGCCCAGGCATCGACCGGCGCCACCGACTCGTCGGGCGGGGTGAATCGCGGTCGTGGCTTTGACTTCAACGTCTTCGCCTCAGAGCTCTTTAACAATATCACGGTGCGCAAGACCGCCTCGGCCGAGACGGAAGAGGGGTCGCTGGGGGCGACCGTCGATTTGCGCACCAGCCGTCCATTCGACAAGATGGGCTTCCAGGGCGCGCTGTCTGGCCAGTACGGCTACAACGATCTGTCGCAGGACTGGAGCCCGCGCTTCGCCGGTCTGATTTCGAACACCTGGGCGGATGACCAGATCGGCGCTCTGTTCTCGATCGCCTACAGCGAGCGCGACAGTCTGGAGGAAGGTTTCAGCTCGGTGCGCTGGGGACCTGCCAGCGCCGACGGCGGCTTCCAGAATGGCGCTGTCCTGCCGAACGCCGCGCGCACCTACCACCCTCGCATCCCGCGCTATGGCAGCTTGGAGCACAGCCAGGAGCGTCTGGGCGCGACGCTGTCGGTGCAAGCCCGCCCCGGCAACGGTCCGACCCTGTTCACGATGGACATGCTGTACTCGAAGCTGGATTCGACCCGCAGCGAAAACTTCCTGCAAGCCTGGTCGCTCAGCCGTGGCGCCGATCAGGGCGGCAAGCCGCAGGTCGACATCATGAGCTTCGAGATCGATCCCGACACTGGCGAGATGATCTATGCCCAGCTCGACGACATGGACATCCGCAGCGAGCAGCGGTTTGACGAGCTGGAAACCGAATTCAAGCAGATGACCTTTGGGGTCGAGCACGAGTTTTCGGATCGGCTGCGGTTCGACGGCCTGATCGGTCGCGCGGAATCCAGCTTCGCCAACCCGGTCCAGGTCAGCGCCATCATCGATCGACAGAACGTCGATGGCTATTCTTACGACTTCCGTCAAAACCGCAATCTGCCGGCGATCAACTGGGGCTTCAACGTCGCCGACCCCACGCAGTGGAGTGTTGTCGGACCGACCGGCGCCCAGCCCCGCTCGGAGCTGCGCATCAGTTCGAACTTCCAGGAAAACGTCTATACGACGGGTGAGGCCAACTTCGCCTTCGACGTAAGCGATTGGCTCACCCTGAAAGCGGGCGTCAGCCGCAAGGAATACGAGTCGAGCAGCCGCGCCTTCGCGCGCCCAAACAACGCCAACGGTTCGCCAGCGCTGCCGGCCGGCACGAGCATGGCTTCGGTCACCAATCTGCTGAGCGGGTTCGGTCGCAATCTCGATCTGCCGTCGGGCGCTGCGACCAGCTGGGTTCGGCCGGATCTAGCTGCGTTGCAAACAGTCTGGAACTACAACTGCAACTGCGACACGGGCGTAGCAGGCGGTGATTTCCGACTGATCGGCCTGAACGGCAATCCGTCCACCTATGGCAACTGGCGTGACGTGACCGAGACCGACACCGGCGCCTATGTGCAGGCCGACTGGGACACGGAAATCATGGGTGTACCCTTCCGAGGCAACGTCGGCGTACGTCAGGTCAAGACCGAGGTCGACGCCTTGGGTTATTCGAACGTCGGTGGTGTTGCGACGCCGGTTCGGGGCGAGAACGAGTATGACGACACTCTGCCGTCGCTGAACGTCTCGATCGAGCCGATGAAGGATCTGATCGTGCGCGTGGGCGCCGCCAAGGTCATGGCGCGACCGCCTGTCACCAGCCTCGTTCCGGTCTTCACGCTGAGCGCAGCCGGGGCGGCGACCAATACGGCCTCGCTGGGCAATGTCGAGCTGGAACCCTATCGGGCGACGACCTACGACCTGTCGGTCGAATATTACTTCGCGCCTGAAGCTCTGCTGTCCTTCGCCTACTTCTACAAGGACATCTCGACCTATGTGCAGACGACCACCGAACCGCTGTCGTACAGCCAACTGACGGCCTTGAACCCTGTGGCCTTCCCGGCGGGCGGTCGTCCTGCCGGCGACATCTATCAGTTCAGCACGCCCACAAACACGCCGGGTGGCCCGCTCAAAGGCTTCGAGATCAGCTATCAGCAGACGTTCTCCTTCCTGCCCAGCCTGCTGTCGAATATCGGTACGCAGCTGAACTACACGCACGTTGAATCCGAGATTCAGTATTGCGTCACCGCAACTTGCGCGGCCTTCGTGACGGCTGATCTGGTCAATCTATCGCCAAACGCCTGGAACGCGACGCTGTATTATGACGACGGCAAGTTCAATGCCCGTGTGTCGGCGGCCTATCGCGACACCTATTTCCAGAGCGTGCCGGGTTCGAACGGCGCCACGGGCCTGATCCCCTATCAGGGCAAGACCGAAACCACGACGATCGACGCTTCCGCATCGTATAACCTCACCGATAACCTCAGTGTTTCGGTCGAGGGGCTGAATTTGACCGACGAAGCCAACCGTCAGAACCACGGCGACATCGGCCTGCCGCGTGACAGCACCTATGTCTATCACCACACTGGCCGCCAGGTTTACATTGGCGCGCGGTATCGCTTCTGATCCCAACAGATCGTCGAGATAAGACAGGCGGCGTCGGTGTAACCGGCGCCGCCTTTCTTTTGACATCGGCCGAACTGCGCGACGCGGCGAGAGAATTTTCGCCTGCTGACTAGTTGCCTTGGCGGAAGTCGAACCTTTGGTTTGCGACGAAATCTTCCCAGGCGCTGCGCGTGGCGAAGTCCAGGCCGCGATCCCACGCCGATCCCATGTAGTAGGTGAACGACTGACCCGGCGTGACCCGCACCAGGATCAGATAGTTGTCGGCGTCTTCGGTGAAGCCTTCGACCGTTGCGGGATCAACCGCCAGAGCGATGCCGAGCGAGCCATGCTCGGGGTTTTCAGGCTCCCAGAACATCAGACGCCCGTGTGCGGCGTCGCGCGTGACGAAGCCTCGTCCGTTGTCGTTGCTGCGCTTCGAAATGCCGATCGCGACGATCAGCGGTGCGTCGGAGTTCGAGGTTAGAGTGGAAGTCATTCGCGTAAAGTTGGAGCCTAACGGAAGGCTGAACTCACGCCTTTCTGAAACCGTGCGCACGACGTCGACAGGCCAAGGACGGTAGGTCACGCTAAACCGCGCCTCATCGCCGCCGGTTTTGTCGATCTGGTAGGTGGAGAAGTTGCGACTGGTCCAGAGCTTGTTGTCGTACCAGATGCCCAGACCCCCGGCGCCTCTGCCGCGTCCCACATCGTAATAATCCAGGCCTTCACCGCGATCGACGTGATAGTTCGGGAACTTCAACTGGCGGTCCATGAAGGGATAGCGGACACGTTTGGCCCACACATCGATGCCCGAGCCAGAGGGCGCCTCGCGCGCTTCAAGCGTGGGACCGTAAATGCGATGAGCGACGCGATCGTTTTCCCATAGCAGATCATCCAAACGATCCGGCGCGAAGCGGGCGACGGCGCGCGGTCGCCGCTGATCTTCCGGCGGCGGCTCCAGCGGTTCGATGGTCGAGGGTCGATTCAGAGCGGATGGATCGTAGGAGAGCGCCGAGGTCGCACGCATTTCGGCGTCTCGGCGGCGTATTTCTTCGGCGCCGATGACCGTCACGGGGGCGGGCGGGACAGGTGTGGTCGCAGCGATCACTTCGGCCGTGTCGCGCGTGGGTTCCGCCAATGGCAGAGAGCGAACTGGGTCATTCAGGGACGCGACTTCCAGCCCGGCCAGAATATAGGTTCCTGAAGCATAGAGGCCGACGTCCTCAGGGTCGATCGACACGGGCTGATCGCCGGTCTTCTGCGCTGCGCCCACCAAGCCGTTCGCAAGGACATGGCGGTTCAGGCCGGCCCACCCCTTCAACACATGCGGCAGGTAGGTGTCGCGATCCAAAAGGCCGTGATTGATCCCCCAGGCCAGGGCGTAGACATAGAAGACCGAGCCTGAGGTTTCAGCCTCGGGATAGGCCTCGGGGTCCAGAAGGCTGGCGCGCCACAGTCCGTCCTCCTGCTGAAGTCCTGCGACCCTGCCGGCCATCTTCTGGAAGAGATCGACATAGAAGGCGCGGCCGGCGAAATCGGCCGGCACGGACTCCAGCCATCTTACTAAACCGCCGATGACCCAGCCATTGGCTCGCGACCAGTAGATTCGGTCGCCGTCAGCGTCACGATGGTTCTCGTCCTTGAACCGTTCGTCGCGCAGGAACAGCTTTTCGTCCTCGACCCACAGCCGCGCCGCTGTGCGTCGCCATTCCTTATCTGCGGCGTTCAGATATTTTGGATCGCCCGTGATCGCGGTCATACGGGCGAAGACCGGGGGCGCCATATAGAGGGCGTCGGCCCACCACCAGACAAGCGCGGGTGTGTCTTCGGCCCTGGCCAGATAGGGGACCTGCCAGTCCAGCCGCTGACGCAGCGGCATCAGGACGCCCTCCTGTCCACGACGCGCGTAGAGTTCTTCGTAGAGATCGCCGATCGCGATATCGTCGGCGTTCAGCATCGTCTTGCCCGAGCGTGCGCCGCGCACACTGTAGTTGTAGTGATCGGCCACAGAGCTCAAAAAGCGCAGCGTTCTCCTGTCGTCCGAGACGCGCGCAAGCCGCGAAGCGCCGACGTAAAAGGTGGCTGCGACCCAGTTCGAGGACATCTGCGTCAGGTTGCTGCCCGTCGATAAGGCGAGCGGCTCGGCGGCCATGGCCGCGATTTGCGAGGAGGCGACATATTCGACAGCCGCCATGGTGCTCTCGCGAGACGGCACGCCTGCCACGTCGGTGTATAGGGCGGGGCGGTCGCGTTGAGCCAGCCATTCAGCCTCGACGCCCGGCGGCAAGGCTGCGACCGTTTGCGCTAGAACTGGGCCGGACATGGCGGCCGAGCTCATCAGAACTGCAATCAGGCCAAGGCAGGGTCGGGTTGGCAGGGCCATGTTTTCCTCCGGCGCTGCTCCGGGCGGCGCATGATGGTTGGTGGCCCACTTCGACGGCGAGCCGCAACGTAACCGGTGTCAATTTCTGACGATCAGCTGTCGGTATCTCTTGTCAGCCTTATATCGTCCACTATTGTGAGACGAAAGAACAGAATGTGGGAAATCTAGATGCGCGCCAATCGCCGCACGCTTCTGCAACTGGGTGTCGTCAGCGCCTTGACGCAAGCGACGCCGGCGTTTGC
>NZ_JAELUF010000192.1 GCF_016429195.1 Brevundimonas sp. ASV9 | reverse complement strand
CCAGACCCCTCCACACAGCTGCAAAGAGCACGAGAACTATACCAATCGGGAACGAACCAATGGTTGCTAAGCAGTGAAGTGTATCTATCATGGAAAACAGGCCAGATGTCCTTCCTATTCGTACATGGGATGCCAGGTTGCGGCAAAACAATTCTCAGCTCCACCGTTATCAATGATCTCCAAGAAAACATAACATTGCCTCAAACAATGCTCTACTTCTACTTCGACTACGCCAATATGGAGAAACAGTCAACGGAAAAGGCGGTTCGGTCGCTTCTTAGCCAGCTATACCGCAAGAGCGCAGTTAGTCGGGAGGTGCTAGACTCACTCTACACCTCATATGCTGAATCCGGAGGACAACCCACCCTTGAAACATTACAAACAGCCCTACAGAGCATGATTCTGCAATGTAAAGAAGTTTGGATTATCGTCGACGGGCTCGACGAGTGCGAAACACAGAGTAAAGACGGTATCGACGGGATTATACCATGGATCAAAAGCTTAAAAGACTTGTCGATTAATGTTCACCTTTTTGTCACAAGTCGACCGGAAGTCAATATTATATCATCCATAAGCGCGTGGGCTAGTCCTAGAGAAATGCTTTCGCTTAATGCGGACTTAATTGCGGATGATATAGAAGTATATATCCTGTCTCTTATACACATCTGACGCTGCCGA
>NZ_JAELUF010000191.1 GCF_016429195.1 Brevundimonas sp. ASV9 | reverse complement strand
GTCCTGCATCGCGCGCCATTCGCGGCCGACGCGCGTGTCGAACGTCGCGGCGGTCATGGCCAGGGCGTCCATCGCCTGTTGCTTGCTCAGCAGGCCCGCGCGGGCGGCGATCACCTGGCCATAGTACTGCGTCTGGCCCTCGTAGACCCACAGCAGGCTGTTCTGCAGGGGTGAGTTGAAGTTGGGCACATACTGGTCGGCGGGGCGGCGCCATTTGCCGTCCCAGGAGTGGTTCATTTCGTGGCTGAGCAGGTCGCGGTCGGACAGATGGGTGTCCCAGCCGGTGAAGAAGGCGGGATCGACCGAGTTTTCCGAACTGCGGTGATGCTCCAGCCCGATGCCGCCCAGCTTGTCCGTCATGGCGATCAGGAAGTCGTAGTGGTCGAAATGGCGCGCGCCATACAGCCGGTCCATCTGGGCGACCAGATTGCGCAGGATCTGGATCTGCTCGTCGGTGGCGTTCAGGCTGTCGGCCTTGTCCGCGACGATGTTGGCGCGAACGGGCGAGCGACCGCCGGGATCGAGGTCGATCTGGCGATAGTGAACGCCGGCGAAGACCGGGCTGTCGATCAACACCTCCAGATTGACGGGCTTGAACGTCTGGATGTCGCCAGCCTTGGTTTCGGGCTCGAGCGCCGTGCCGAACTGCCAGCCGGCGGGGAACTTGACCGTGGGCTGGACC
>NZ_JAELUF010000190.1 GCF_016429195.1 Brevundimonas sp. ASV9 | reverse complement strand
CACAAGCTTGAAGTAGCTTCTATCGCTTGATGACTTGGATTTGGCCTCTTCGACAGGAAGCTTCTCATGATATACCCAGTTGAGGTAGAAGTTGAACTGGGAAGCTGTGCACTCCTTGAGTTCGACTTGACGACTGGTTGCCGTGTTCCAGTTTCCGTTCATTGCGGTGCGGAAGAATGCCGATCCTTTGGTGAGAATACTTTCGTGGGCAAAGAATACGGCGGTGTTGGGTTCCGTGCCGACAATGACTTTGATAGAAGTGCCTTGGAAGCTTTTTATAATGTGTCAGCCAAAGGCGAAGAAAAGGAGCCCCTGCGAGAGCTTCGTTGATGCATGTCATCACTCACTCGAATCCAGCCATTTTGGCGGAAGACAATGGGTTGTCCGTCTTTGCAGATGACGACATGTCGGCAGATATGATATTGGCCCAAACAATCGTCAGGATGCGTCGTACAATGGGAAGTGTGTTTTTTCTTTTCTTTAAGAAGGGAAAAGAAAGAGGAGATCAGAGCAAAGTATTTAATTGCGACACAAGACGAGCTGGGAGTAGAGAGTGAAGCCTGCTTCTGACAAGTTGTTGAGTTAAAGCACCTTGTTGGTGCTTGCACCCGACCAAGTCACTTCTTTGAGCGCCTTTTGAAGGTAAAGTGAACAGGGCTTCCGAAAAAAAAAAAGTCAAGATAG
>NZ_JAELUF010000189.1 GCF_016429195.1 Brevundimonas sp. ASV9 | reverse complement strand
ATCAAAAAGTGCGGCTGGGATTGCGTAAGATGCGGCGCGTGGATGTCGACGGAAGAGGTATCAGCGGGCAAAACAATATCTTGCTTGGTTTTTGTGCCAATAATCTGCAAGCTAAGCTTGTTAATCCCGCTGTTAGTCCAAGCAAGGATGGGCGCCGCAGAGTTGGCGCCAACAAACATGACGTCCTTTGCGCTGGTGACATCGCCCTTGCTGCCAACGGTCCATTGGTCAGTACGCTTGCCAGTGGCCACGTCAATGGAATTTGTCTTGATGTTGTATGAGGACGGGGAGCCGTGGAGACTAATGATGTAAATATTGGCAATGTTGGTCGAGACTTGCAGCGGGATATCCTTGTTCGTCTCGCGGAACTCCCAGATGACGTTACCGAGGCCACCATGTAGGCGTCGCAGAACGGTGGTACCGTCTTCATCAAACAACACCAGCACGTCTTTTCTCGAGTTTTCCGTCAGCTCCAAAATCTCCAGGTCCTTGACTTCGCCCTCAAACTCCATCTGCCAAACATTGCGACCGTTCAGAGCGTTCCACGCCTGTACTCGGCGACCAGACGCAGCCGCAACCCAATTCTCGCCCTCTGGCGCCCTCAAAAATCCGCCGCCGGTGGTGATGTTCTCTGATACTTGTTGTCTCCATACAATCTCGCCACTGGTTGGATTGACAGCGCCAAC
>NZ_JAELUF010000188.1 GCF_016429195.1 Brevundimonas sp. ASV9 | reverse complement strand
GGATAGCCCCAGAGACTGGAGGAAGGGAAACAGGACGGGAGGTCTGGAAGCGACCGCTGGCGACGGATGGCGACGGTGTTCCGGATGCATTTTTGGTTATGGGTCGCAAGACTTCCCGGAGCGGTCAAACCGAATTTCTCATGCAAAAGGTCGGATATCCTGCAACCGAGTCGAAATGGCAGGACGAGGAAACGGTGAAAGCAAAGTGCACTCATGAGTATGAGAGATACCGGTTGAAACAAACCGAATACCCGGACCTGATGGACGGAGAAGAGCCTCAGCTTTCTGCGATCGTCGGCCATCGCCTGAACGGCGAGAAAGGCCGCAAAAAAGGAATCCAGCTCTCGTGCCAGTGGAATAACAGAGAAACTTGGGAAGCCGAAGGCGAGGTGCAGAAGAAATATAACGCAGCTGTTCTGACGTATTGGGAAAGCGATTTAAAGGCCCGTCGCTCCTGCAAAGTAACAGACCAGCGCCTGCAAATTTTAGGGCACACTGTAACTCGGACTAAGCTGCTCTTGAAAGTCCAGATGGTGGGTAGATCATCTTGTGATGGGTGTGCGATATGTGGGAATCTTCCGTGTGGGGAGAGTTCTGCTTGCACGCCCAACGTCCCACTAGAGGCGGTCGAAAGACTGTTATTGAAGTGGCCAGAAGCGACGGAGAAGTACTTGGAATACCATGGCCTGGCATCCTAC
>NZ_JAELUF010000187.1 GCF_016429195.1 Brevundimonas sp. ASV9 | reverse complement strand
GGGTTTTCCCGGTCCCCATCACAAAAACCGGCGACTCTTGCGACTCTGTGTCGTAATCCCGATAGCCCGCTGACGGGCGAAGGGTCTGAACGTGAGGGCCTCTGAGCTGATGCCATGCTGGATGGTGGTTTGTTTATTTCTGGAGGAGCGTTGGAGTGGAAGTCTCTAATTTCGCTGATGACTAAGGGGACCCACCAAGCGCTCAGCCAACCACATGCGCTGTGTGTAAATAGATAGATAGCCAGCTCAGCACGTCCTGTGCCTCTCTTTAGGGGACCTGAGCGGCCCAATGGCCGCTGGACGGAAAATACACTACTACTACTACTACTAGGCCGCTGGATCTTACGGCCGGGAACGCCCCACAAGAATGCTACTAGTCACCGTAACATGTCCTTGCACTCTTGAGATGGACTTTGGGCAGGCCCTAAAGCTACCAGACAGGACAAGGACTGTTGGAGCCGAATATTACTGTGCAGAACCACAAA
This sequence comes from Brevundimonas sp. ASV9, assembly GCF_016429195.1. Classification (GTDB taxonomy): domain Bacteria; phylum Pseudomonadota; class Alphaproteobacteria; order Caulobacterales; family Caulobacteraceae; genus Brevundimonas. Next base: position 216 of record NZ_JAELUF010000187.1, on the reverse strand, counting down.
TGCCTCAAGACGTGCAGCATTTCGCAGCATGGCAGGGGTGGGGGGTACGTGTCATGCTCAAAAGCGCCATTACTGGCTTAGGGCATATACACGGATCTCTCGGGCGTGTCGAGGGTGTAGGCTCTAGTCTGTAGAGATGCAGTCTCCGGCCTCTGGCTCAACAATTTCCACTTCTATGAAATCTACCTAGGGAGGAAAGGCGGAACAGGGCCATGC
>NZ_JAELUF010000186.1 GCF_016429195.1 Brevundimonas sp. ASV9 | reverse complement strand
GAACAGGAGCTGATCCGCACCCATCTGTCCGGCTATCCCCAGGCCATCGACGCCGGGGTGCTGTCGATCATGGCCAGCTTCTCCAGCTGGAACGGCGTCAAACACTCGGGCAACGAGACCATTCTGACCGACGTGCTGCGCGGCCCGCTGGGCTTCGACGGCTTCGTGGTGTCGGATTGGAACGCCCATGGCCAGCTGCCGGGATGTTCGAACGAAAGCTGCGCCCTGGCCTTCAACGCGGGCATCGACATGTTCATGGCGCCCGACAGCTGGAAGCCGCTGTATGAAAGCACTCTCGCCCAGGTGAAGTCGGGTGAAATCCCGATGGCGCGCCTGGACGAGGCGGTGCGCCGCATCCTGCGCGTCAAGGTCAAGACTGGCCTGTTCAACGACAGCCGCCCGGTCGAGGGGCATCTGAACGAACTGGGCTCGCCGGCCCACCGCGCCCTGGCGCGTGAAGCGGTGCGCAAGTCGCTGGTGTTACTGAAGAACGAAGGCTCGGTGCTGCCGATCCGCGCCGGTGCACGGGTGCTGGTCGCCGGCCACGCCGACGATATCGGCCAGGCCTCGGGCGGCTGGACCCTGACATGGCAGGGCACGGGCAACTCGAACGCCGACTTCCCCAACGGCCAGTCGATCTGGAGCGGCATCCGTGAGGCGGTCGCCGCCGGCGGCGGCCAGGCGACGCTCAGCGCCGATGGCTCCTTCA
>NZ_JAELUF010000185.1 GCF_016429195.1 Brevundimonas sp. ASV9 | reverse complement strand
AAAGGTATAATGAGCTGAATACATAGGCTTCATTAAGCGAACCCGGGGAACTGAAACATCTCAGTACCCGGAGGAAAGGACATCAACCGAGACTCCCGTAGTAGTGGCGAGCGAACCGGGACCAGGCCAGTGCTCTTGTGAAATAAAGACGAACGATCTGGAAAGGTCGGCCATAGTGGGTGAAAGCCCCGTAGTCATCAAACAGCAAGAGACTCGAGTAGGGCGGGACACGTGAAATCCTGTCTGAACATGGGGGGACCACCCTCCAAGCCTAAGTACTCCTCTACGACCGATAGTGAACAAGTACCGTGAGGGAAAGGTGAAAAGCACCCCGACAAGGGGAGTGAAACAGATCCTGAAATCGGAAGCCTACAAGCAGTCGGAGCCGCCAAGCGCGGTGACGGCGTACCTTTTGTATAATGGGTCAGCGACTTCATGTGTCGAGCAAGCTTAAGCCGTTAGGTGTAGGCGCAGCGAAAGCGAGTCTGAATAGGGCGCTAAGTTCGACGTATGACGACCCGAAACCAGGTGATCTATCCATGAGCAGGTTGAAGGTTGGGTAACACCAACTGGAGGACCGAACCCGTGAATGTTGAAAAATTCTGGGATGACTTGTGGATAGGGGTGAAAGGCCAATCAAACCTGGACATAGCTGGTTCTCCGCGAAATCTATTTAGGTAGAGCGTCCGACGAATTCCTTGGGGGGTAGAGCACTGGATGGTTGCGGGCTGCGCGAGCGGTACCAATAC
>NZ_JAELUF010000184.1 GCF_016429195.1 Brevundimonas sp. ASV9 | reverse complement strand
CAGGTTCAGACCCGTGCGCACCCCCACCGCCGCGCGGTCGCGATCGGTCTTCAGCGCCGTCCAGGGCGCCGCCACCTGCAGATACTCGTTGCCCAACACCCAGGCGGCGCGGATGGCGACGGCGGCCTTTCTGAACTCCATCGCCTCCAGCTGTTCGGTCGCCTCGGCGACGGCGGCCTTGATGTCGGCCTCCAGCTGGATTTCGACTGGTCCGGCCTCGCCGCCCTCGGGCACCACGCCGTCGAACTTGGATTCCGCGAACTTGACGATGCGGTTGACGAAATTGCCCAGCACATCGGCCAGGTCTTTGTTGGTCGAGGCCTGGAAATCCTCCCACGTGAAGGCCGAATCCGCGTGCTCAGGCCCATAGGCCGTCAGGCGCCAGCGCCAGTAGTCGGCCGGCAGCAGTTCCAGCGCCTGATCCATAAAGACGCCGCGCTTCTGGCTGGTGGAGAACTTCCCCCCGTACCAGTTCAGCCAGTTGAAGGCCTTCAGTTGGTCCACCGTCTTCCACGGCTCGCCCGAGCCGATGATGGTCGCGGGGAAGCTGACGGTGTGGAAGGCGACGTTGTCCTTGCCCATGAACTGGACATAGCGAACGTCCTCTGCCCCCTCGTCCAGACGCCACCAGTCACGCCACGACCCGCCCGTCGCCTCGGCCCATTCCTCGGTCGCGGCGATGTATTCGATGGGGGCGTCGAACCAGACGTAGAAGACCTTGTCCTCCATGCCCGGGCGCGGGAAGCCATCCTTGGTCACCGGCACGCCCCAGGCC
>NZ_JAELUF010000018.1 GCF_016429195.1 Brevundimonas sp. ASV9 | reverse complement strand
GTTCGGTGACGAAGGCTTCCGTCGCCGCATCCGTCATCGCCGCCGGTGAGGCCGCATGGGGCCAAAGCGCTGGATGGGCGCGGGCCGCGTCGGTTACGATGGAGTCCTGGGGCGTCACGGCCTGAACGGGAACGGCCCGAGCCACGCCGGGGTCGATGGCGCAGGCGCTCGACATGAGGGTGATCACCAGGGCGGTGGCGGCCATGCGCATGGAGGAAGACCTGATCGTTGCGGCCGCCACGCCGCCCAAGCCAACCCCGGAGACGCGCCTTCAGGCCGATATGGATATCCGAAACAGCCCCGGACAAAACCCACTGTGCCAAACGTCTGACAGCGCTGTCAACCACTGCCTGAGCTTGCCCTTTCAATGCTCGATGCGAGCCGTGGACTGGCGCGCGATCAGATCATGCGGAACGATGACACGCGCGGCGGCGTCGCCGTCCAAGAGACGACGCAGAGGCGGAATAAGGCGTTGCGCGGCGGCGGCAGCCATCTCCGCTACAGGCTGACGGATGGTGCTTAAATCCGGCGTGCTGAAACCCGCGCCGGGCGAATCGTCGAAACCGGCCACCGACAGGTCGCCGGGCACCGACAGCCCCAGCCTCGCCGCACATTGCAGGACGCCAAGGGCCGTATCGTCGTTACTGGCGAAGATCGCCGTGATGTCGGGCGAGGTCTCGTGCAGTTTCTCCATCGCCAGCGCCCCGGAGTTGAAGGTGAAGTCGCCCTCCACCACCCAAGCCGGCGCCACATCCAGGCCAGCCTCGGCCATAGCGTCCCTGTAGCCAGCCAGACGACGCCGGCTGGCGCCATAGGCGACTGGTCCGGTGACGAAGGCGATCCGCGTGTGGCCCAGTTCGATGAGATGACGTGTCATCTCCAACGCGGCGCGCCGTTCGTCCATCTCGATGCAGAAGCCCCGATCAAACGCCGCTTCCGGCCCGATGCGGGCATAGGGCGTGCCGGCCGCGTCGAGAGCATCCATCACCACCGTATTGTCCGAGTTCGGCGGGGTCAGAATGACGCCCTCGGGCCGGATGGAGTTCAAGAGCGCCATCAGATCGCGTTCGAGATCAGGCGAGTTATGGTCCACCAGCTCGATCATCAGATGGTAGTCGACCTGGCGCGCCTCCATCAGGGCGCCGAACTCCAGACGCCCCAGATAGTCGCTTCCGCGCCCGCTCTTCCAGTGTTCGATGGTCAGATCCGCGTCCACCAGGACCGCGATCAGGGACGACGACGCCCCCGCCAGACTGCGCGCCGACAGGCTGCGTCGATACCCCAGAGACGCAGCCGCCTCCTCCACCTTGGTTCGCAGCGTGGGGCTGACGTTCGGCTCGTTGTTGAGCACGCGCGACACGGACTTGATGGACACGCCCGCCTTCGCGGCCACGTCATAGATCGTCACCGTCGCCAAAATCCGTCCCCCTGAACGTCGCTCAGATCGCTTCTAACATCCCCGTTCGAAAAGGCGATGCCGACACAGCTTATGGTCAGGCTTGTCCATCGCTGTCATGCCGAAAAATGGTCTGCTAGACAGTCGGCATGATGATCCAAAACGATGCCGGTCCGATCCGAAAAATCGTCATCCTGGGCGGAGGAACCGCTGGCTGGATGACGGCCGCCGCCCTGTCTCATCGTCTAGCGGGAAGCGCGGTGTCGATCGAACTGGTGGAGTCCGACGAGATCGGCATCGTCGGCGTGGGCGAGGCCACCCTGCCCCACATCCGCGCCTTCAACACGGCCATGGGCATCGACGAACAGACGTTGATCGACCAGACTCAGGCGACCTTCAAACTGGGCATCCAGTTCGTGGATTGGGGACGGCCCGGCGACAGCTATATCCATCCCTTCGGCGCCTATGGCGAGCCGATCGAGGGGGTCGATTTCCACCATGTCTGGGCCGCGCGCCGCGCCATGGGCGACGCCGCCGACATCAGCGACTACAGCTATCCGGTCAGGGCGGCCGAGGCGAACCGCTTCCAGCGGCCGGTTTCAGATCCCGGCTCGATGCTGTCCACCTTTAGCTACGCCTTTCAGTTCGACGCGAGTCTCTATGCCGCCTTCCTGCGCCAGGTGTCGTGCGGGCGCGGCGTGGTCCGCACCGAAGGGAAGGTCGTCGATCATGTCCTGAATGGCGCGACGGGCGATGTCGACGCCGTCGTCATGTCGGACGGGCGCCGCATCTCGGGCGATCTGTTCGTCGACTGCTCGGGCTTTCGCGGACGGCTGATCAATCAGGCGCTGGAGACGACGTTCGAGGACTGGAGCCATTGGCTGCCCTGCGACAGCGCCTTCGCCGTGCCGTGCCAGACGACGGCGCCGGTCGGCCCCTATACCCGCGCGACGGCCCGTGCGGCAGGCTGGCAATGGCGCATTCCGCTGCAACACCGCACTGGGAACGGCCACGTCTTCTCATCGGCTCATATTTCGGATGAGGACGCCGTGACAATCCTGATGTCCAATCTGGAAGGTCCAGCGCTGGCCGAGCCGCGTCGGTTGAGTTTCAAGACGGGGCGTCGGCACAAACTGTGGAGCCGAAACGTCGTCGCGATCGGTCTGTCCGGCGGCTTCCTTGAGCCGCTGGAGTCCACCAGTATCTACCTGATCCAGTTGGGGATCACGACCTTGCTGGATCTGTTCCCCGACAGGGTCGGGATGAAGGCGGACGCCGAGGAATACAATCGGATCATGGCGCTAGAGTTCGATCGGATTCGTGACTTCCTCGTCCTGCACTATGTCGCCAACCAGCGTGACGAGCCGTTCTGGCGCGAGATGCGAAACATGGCCTGGCCGGACAGTCTGTCGGCGAAGGTCGAGGCCTTTAAGTCGCGCGGCCTGCTGCCCGACTACGACATCGGCGTCTTCCTGCCACCCAGCTGGCTCGCCGTACTGGTGGGGCAGAACATCGTCCCGAACGGCTGGGATCCGCGCGTCGATCGGCTGGAACCACACGTCCTGTCCGACAAGCTGGCAGCCCTGCGCGACGACGTCCGATCAACCGTCGATCGAACGCCCGATCACATGACCTTCATCAGCGATGCGGCTGCGCGCGCAGGTAGCCTCCGATGAGCGGAACCGAAAAAATTTGGGTCATTCAGGGCGCCGGCTTAGCGGCTTGGGCGGCGGCCGCGCTGCTGGCCCGCCACCTGCCGTCTGGTAATTCGGTCCTGATCGAAGACGCTGTTTCCCCCGCACTCGGCGAAGAGTCTGAGGTCGTGGTCGCCGAACCCGACGGCGTGCTCGTGCAGTTGTCTGACGGCGCCGACCTGTTGGCTCATGGCCACGGCGGCTTCTTCCTCGGCTCGCTGCTGCGAAACTGGCGCGACGGGCGAGACATCGCCGTCGTCGAGCAGGAGCCCCTGCCTGGGATCGATGGGGTCGCGTTGGCGGACGTCGTGCTGCGCGTCGCCCGTCAATCTCCCGACGCCCCCGACTACGCCGCGCTTCTGGCGCCGTTGCAGTTCCAGGCGCGGGTGATGGCGGCCGGTCGTTACGCCCATCCCAGCCCGGATCGGCAGTCGCCGCGGTCTCTTCTTCGCCCCCGACTGATGCTGGACGCGCGCGTTCTGACGGCGCGACTGCGGGACATCGCCCTGCGCGCTGGCGTGCGGGAGACGCCTGATGATGTCCGTGAAGTCGAGGCCTTCATGACCCTGGAAACACGAGCGAACGGAGTTTTCAGCGGCGACGGCGACTGGACCGGGCGGCTGGGCTACGACCGCTGTCTGACCATGCGCTACGTGGGCGGCGATCACACGCCGCGTCTGGATATGGCCAATCTGGTCGAAGGGCTGGTCAGTCGCAGCCCCCTGCCCGGAGGCGGTTTCGCCAGCCTGGCCTACGCCGCAGATCGCACCACCGTTGACGTTGCGAAGGCGGCGCTGGCGGCCTGGTTGGGCGACGTTGATGTCGCCACCCAGTCGGACGTCGTCCTCGCTCCCGGCCTGAACACGCATCCCTGGAGCGGCCGTCGTCTTGCTCTTGGTCCGGCGGCGGCGCGCTTTGGCGACGCTTTGCGCCTGGATAGCGCCGCGCTGGAGCGACAGCTGACACAACTGGTCGCATCGCTGCCGGGCACGTCCGAGCAGATTTCAGCCTGCGCCGAGGCCTACAATGAGGCGGTAGTTCGCGACATCGCGCACCGCGCGGACCAACTCCATCTTATCCTTCTGAACGGATCGCAAGGCGAGAGACTGGCCCCGGCTGGCGATGACCTGGCGCGTCGCATCGCTCAGTTCACGTCTCGCAACGCCGGCGTCGGCCTGGATGGCGATCCTTATGATGCTCAACACTGGATAATGCTGATGGCCAGTCTGGGCCTGATGCCGCGCCGTTACGACATCCAGGCCGACCGTCTGGACATCAAGGCCGCCATGGCGTCGCTGGGTCGAATGGTCATCGCTTTCGACCAGACTTTGGCCGCCGTGCCCGCCCATTCTCAGTTCATCGACCGGCTGCGCGAAGGCGGCTGATCCAGAACGAAAAAAGGGGCGTCGATCAAATCGACGCCCCAAGTCTTCGCTCAAAGAAGAAGTCTTAGAAGGTGTAGCGCAGGCTGAACGTCACGCGGCGGTCGCTGCGGAAGTAGGATCGCGGCGCCAGCGGACCGGCCTGGTTTGCGCCGTTCAGGTTGTAGGACGTCTGCTGCTGCGTGACGGTGACCTCGTCCAGCAGGTTCGCGCCATACAGGCCGATCTTCCAGTTGTCGTTCAGCGTGTAGAAGATCGAACCGTCAAGCTGCCCCGTCGAGTCGTTAAAGATCGGCGAGAACGGGTTCACATCGTCGCGCGGCGTCAGCAGGAAGCCATTGCGCCAGTTGTAGGCCAGGCGCGCCGACAGACGATCCTTCTCGTAGAAGACCGAGAAGTTGTAGGTGTGTTTCGACAGTTGCTGCAGCGGCAGTTCCAGACCCACATAGCGCGGCTCGGTCACGGCATTGGGGAAGGTCGAAGGCTCGACGTAGGTGTAGTTCGCCTCGATCCCCAGCCCGCTCCACAGACCTGGCAGGAAGCTGTATGTCTGCTGATAACCGACTTCGAAGCCCTTGATCCAGCCCGAGCCGATATTGACCTGCTGGTTGACCTGGACGTCGGTGGAGACGCCCTGCGCGTTGCTGAACTGCTGGACGGTCGAACCGCTGGCCAGGATGTCCGACAGGTCCTTGTAGAAGGCGTTGAAGGTCAGCGAGCTGCCCGGCTTGAAATACCATTCCACGCCCAAGTCATAATTCCACGAGCGGACGCCCGTCAGCTGCGATCCGCCGGTGAAGGTGGTCAGCAGCGGGGCGGTGTTGACGTCGCCGCCATTGTCCCGGACCTGGTTCATGTCGGTGTAGAACAGGGTGGCGGCGAAGGCCGTCACGCCGAAGTCCGGGCGCGTCATGGCGCGCGACACGGCCCCGCGGAACACCCATTCCTTGTACTTCAGATTGACGTTCAGGCTGGGCAGCCAGTCGTCATAGCTGTTGCCGCGCTCGACCTCTTGGAAGCTGCCGTCGCTGAAGGCGACCAGCTGGTTCAGACGGTCGTTCGACAGCAGGCAATAGCCCGGCGCCGACTGACCCGGCTGGACGGTCGAGCACCGGAAACGGGCGATGGCCGCCGCATTGGCCTGGGTGACCGGAATGTTCTGACCCGGGAAGCGCGGATCGTTGCCGTTCGCATCACCGAAGTTCTGCGCGATGTTGGGGCTGGAGATGAAGCCGCGCGTCTGGAAGTCGGTCTTGGCGTAGCGAACACCCAAGTTGCCGGTGATGGCGGTGTCCGGACCGAAGACATCATCCCAGCCGAAGTCGAACCGGACATAGGCCGATGTCGTCTGTTCGGCCGAGTTGTTGATATCGCCCGGCAGGAAGGGCGTGCCGGCGATGGCGCCCGGACGCTGATCCAGCGGACGCCAGGTCGAGCCCGAGCTGCTCGCTGCAGCCAAGGCCGCCTGCAGCGTGCCGTCCCGATAGGCCGCAATCAGATCGGCTGTCGGATAGAAGCCGTTCATCGGCGTCGGATTGTGACCGCGCTGGAAGTTGGGGAAGTCATACGCTTCGACAGCGAGCGGACCTGTGGTCTGGAACGGCGTGACGCCGCCAGCCCAGCTCTCGGAAATCGCACCCCAATTATAGGCGGTGTAGCGCCGCGTCTGCTCGCGGTCCGAATAGCGCGCGCCCATGCGGATGGCGCGCAGCGGCGAGTTGTCGAAGTCGTATTTGACGTCGGCCTTGAACGCGGTCTGATCACCGTCCGACTGTTCGATGTGGTCCATCGCCGAACGATAGTAGAAGTTCGACGGATCGTTTGTGCTGGCCGACGGCTGGCCCGAGGCGTCCACGAACTGGATGTCCGGCACGCCATGACGCCCTTCGCCGATCAAGGTGTAGAGCGGCGTGATGGCGCCATAGACGCTCATGTCCAGATCGTCGGCGCTGGCCTTGCTATACTGCGCATCCAACCAGATCGATAGGCGATCGGTCGGATGGAATTCGGCGGCCAGAGAGAAATCTTCGGTCAGGGTTTGCAGATCGCGCTGACGCTTGGGCAGAACCTGCAGGTTCGGCGAATTGCTGACCAGCAGGCCGCTCGTGAAGACGCCGTTGGAATCATAGGTGAACGACTGGCCCGGCAAGGGGGTCGGATTGCCGCCGCTGCCCAAATCGACCTCGACCACGCGCTCGCCCCAGGCCGAGGTCGAATCGGCACGGATGTATTCGCCAGTCAGCTTGGCGCGGCCGTCGGTGGATTCCCACTGCAGCGAACCATCGAGGGTCGAACGCGAACGGTCAAACTGCTGGGTCCGCACCGCACCACCGCGCGGCACATAGCGGCGATCCTCGCCGTTCGACAGATCGGACCGGTAGGTGAAGTCGGTGAGGTGGCTGCCGTACGCTTCGGAATAGAGGTCGGATTCGCCATAGCTAAGCAGGGCGCCGAACGAACCGTACTGGGTGTCCCAGACGTTGCTGATCAGGGACGAGAAGCCCAGGCCCGGCTTTTCACGCAGGTCGCCGTACGACCCTTCGACCGTCGCGCCGAAGACGAACTTGCGGCTGTCGAACGCCTTGCGGGTGCGCAGATCGACAACCCCGGCGATACCGCCTTCGATCCTGTCGGCCGTCGCATTCTTGAACACCTGCACGCTCGACAGCAGTTCCGGCGACACGTCGTTGAAGCCCAGGGCGCGACCCGTGTTCACGCTGAAGGCGTCGCGGCCGTTGAACTCCGAGCGGACGTAGGACAGGCCGCGAATGATGACGTTGGAACCTTCGACCGAGAAGTGGTCGGGGTCGGTTGGGCCTTGGAAGCGGTTGATGTTCACGCCGGGGATGCGCTGCAGCACTTCGTTGACCGACTTGTCCGGCAGGGCCCCGATGTCGTCAGCGGTCACGGCATCGACGAAGGTGTCGGAGTCGCGCTTGATCGCCTGCGAGGATGCGATCCGCGCGCGGATGCCGGTGACGACGATGTCGTCGACCTGCGCCGCGTCGTCCGTGGCGGGGGTCGTGGTCTGGGGCGCCGGCGTCGATTGGGCGTGGGCGGCGGTTGCGCCGACCACGGCGACCGTCAACGCCAGGGCGGACGCGGAACGGCGGAGCCCGCGAGCGGCGGGCGCATAGCCGGCTTGGAACATCTCTGACTTCACTTCTGATCCCCCCGAGGACGGTTCAGCCCGTCGCAATCGTTTCGGCAGCCTCGATTGACCGTCCGCGAGCATGTTGGACAACCGATTGACAGCGATGTCAACTTCTCGCGACAAACTTGGCGCGTTTTCGATTGGCGGACTCAGAAGTGGTGCGCCCGCACCATTGCGACGGACGCCCGTCTGCTGACACGGCTTGCAGGCGACAGGCCCGTTTTCAAGACGCCTTACGGTTCATCGTCGTCGTCAGAACGTCTTCGTGCGTCGGCAGGGCGTCGGCCGTGCGCCAGATGCTGTCACGAATTGCCGACAGCCGACCCCTATTGGCGTCATGACCGATGACGTCGGAAATCGGGTGACGCCCCTGCGGCGTCAGCCCCTGCCCCACCGCGACCGCCAGCCAGCTCGATTCGGAAAAGATGTCATGGTCGCGCCTGATGATCCGACCCGTATCCTCGAACAGGGCGATCTTGGCCGCCAGCCGGTCCGGGATCGGCATGTCGCGCATCTGGCTCCAGAACGGTCCCTCTCGCTGGTTGATCTTGTAGTGCAGGATCAGGAAGTCGCGGACCGTGACGAATTCCTCCTCCATCAGCGCGTTGAACTCACGGCGAAGGCCCTCGCTGTTTTTGTGCGACGGAAACAGGGTGATCAGCTTGGTGATGGCGCTCTGGATCAGGTGAATGCTGGTCGATTCAAGCGGCTCGAGGAATCCGCTCGACAGTCCGACCGCCACACAGTTGCGCTTCCAGCAGTCCTTGCGCCGGCCTGTGGCGAACCGCAGGCGACGCGGCTCGGCCAGAGCCGTGCCCTCCAACCGCGACATCAGCGCGTCCTCGGCCTCCTGATGTGAGATGTGCGCCGAGGAATAGACGTAGCCGTTGCCGACCCGGTGTTGCAGCGGGATGCGCCACTGCCACCCGGCCTCGCGCGCCGTCGACCGTGTGTAAGGAGACAACGCCCCCTCCCGTTCGCATGGGACGGCGACAGCGCTGTCACATGAAAGCCAGGAACTCCAGTCCTCATAGCCGGACGTCAATGCCTGCTCGATCAGAAGGCCGACGAAGCCGGTGCAATCGATGAAGAAGTCGCCTTCGACGACCCGCCCGTCGTCAAGCCTTACGCCTGTGATGTCGCCATCCGCCGCCCGCTGGACCTCGACCACCCGCCCTTCGCGCCGAACGACCCCCAGCCCCTCCGCAAAGAGGCGCAGGAGGGCGGCATATAGCGCCGCATCGAAATGATAGGCGTAGCCCAGGCTGGACAACGGCGACTGCGGCCCGCCCTGCGGATGAACGAAACGGCCACGGCGTGCGGCCTGCCAGGCCATGGAATAGGTTTCCAACGGCTCCGACCCGCCTTCGGCGCAGGCTTTCAGCCAGAAATGATGAAAGGCGATGCCTTCCATATCCAGCCCGAAGGCGCCGAACGGATGGAAATAGCGCTCGCCCTCGCGTCGCCAGCCGTCGAACTCAATCCCCAGCTTGAACGTGGCCTTGGTCTCACGCAGGAAGTCCGCCTCGTCGATCCCCAGGCGCGCGTTGAACTTCAGGATTTCCGGGATCGTCGCCTCGCCGACGCCGATGATGCCGATCGCCTCGGATTCGACCAAGGTCACGGTCTTGCCGGCGCCCGCGAACGCATGCGCCAGCGCGGCCGCTGCCATCCACCCCGCCGTGCCGCCCCCGACGATGACGATGCGATCTATGATCAAGGATGAGTCAGCCAAGTTGCACCTCAGTCACGATTATCGGACTCGATTGCGGATTCACCAATGGTATTAGCTTGTTCCGTGGCCGTGGTGGCGCGGAATCAATCATCATGCTCGTTAGGTTTATGTGTTCAGCTTTTTTCTAGAACGGCGCTAGGCGCAACGCCCTACCCTTCATCACTCACCGAGGTCGGCAATGCGCCACGAGCAGACATCGGGCCGCCGTCGAAAACCGGACATTCAGATCACCCGTGAATGGTCACATTAACAAAACCACGGCGGTGAACGGCGTTCGTTTCGACTTGGGTGAACAGCGACCGGACCCTAGAACATCCCTATGTCAACAGACCTCGTGATCAAGGAAATCCGCCGCTTCCTCGCCAGTGAGACGGCGGAGGTGCTGTGCATTAAGGGCAAGTGGGGCGTCGGCAAGACCTACGCCTGGCGCCGCTATCTGGGCGAGGCGCAGGCGCAAAAGACGCTCAAGGCCAAGAGCTATAGCTACGCTTCGCTGTTCGGCCTGAACTCGCTCGACGATCTCCGCTTCGCCATCTTTGAGGGCAAGGTCGCGCCGGAAAAGGCGCTGACTGGGCCAGACGTCGAGAGCATACGGGGCCTGTTCGACATGGGGACGACGGTCGGGCGAAAGGGACGCTCCCTGATCGGTCCCATCATGAGCGCATTCGGCCAAGGTGACCTCGGCGACGCCATCGCAAAATCCGCCTTTCTGCTGGTCCGCGACCAGCTGGTGTGCCTCGACGCTCTCGAACGGGCGGGCGAGGGCCTCAAACAGCGCGACGTGCTGGGCCTGGCCTCCTTTCTCAAGGAGCAGCGCAATTGCAAGGTCGTGCTGCTCCTGAACGACGCAGCGATGGAGACTGACGAGCAGAAGGAATTCGAGCGTCTCCTCGAAAAGGTCGTCGACGTCTCCCTTGTCTTCGAGCCGACTGCGGCCGAGGCTGCTGCCATCGCCGTGGTCGAGGGCCAGCCGATCGGCGAACGCCTGCGGAAAGCCACCACCACCTTAGGCGTCAGCAACATCCGGGTGATCAAGAAAATCGAGCGCCTCAGCCTGCGGCTGGCCGAACTGCTAGCACCGTTTCGCGTCGAGGTCCTCGACCAGGCCATCGGCACATGTGCCCTCGCCGGCTGGGCCGTTCTGGAGCCGGACCACGCGCCCGACCTAGACTTTCTTCGCACCTACAACAGTATCGTCATGGCCATGCGCGACCCGGGCGACTTGGCGGCCGGCGCCGCCGAGGCGGTTAAATGGTGCGATCTCCTCTCCGCCCTCCCCTTCACCATGGCCGACGACTTCGATCTGGTAATCTTCGACGGGATTAAGGCCGGCTATTTCGACGAGGCTCGGCTATTGGCGGAGGCCGCAAAGCTGGCGGAGACCTTTCGGCGCGGGGCCCGCGACAGCGCCTTTGACCTGGCGTGGAAGCGCTATCACCATTCCCTGGCCGTCGACGACAACGAGATCCTCGACGGCCTGGTCGCCGGTGCCCGGGCCTGCCTTGCCGATATCAGTCCCCTCAACATGAGCGGGACGCTCCAGCTGTTGCGGGAGTATGGACGCGATGCCGAGGCCGACGCCTTGATCCCGGACTATGTCGCCGCCCTGCCCCACGAACGCGGGTGGTTTGACTTGTCAAACCACCATTTTGGGGAGGAGGACCCAATCGATCCGGAACTGGCCGCCGCTTTCGCCGAACGACTCAAGGCCATCCCCGACGACCGCGATCCCGAGGCGGTGCTTCTGGACATAGCCTCCGGGGGGTGGAACGACCCTGACGAAGCTCTTCTAGGCAAGCTCACCGCCGACGAGATTGAGGCGATGTTTCTGGCAGCTGAGGGTCCTAATCTTCGGCGTATCGTCCAATCCGCCATGAATGTGGCGCGTCACGAGACCGAGTCCGGTCGAGCGCTGCGGGCGGCACTGACGACTGCCCTTACCCGGATCGCCGAGACCTCGCCCCTGCGTGCGCGGCGGCTGCGAAACTGGGGCTTCACCCCACCCGCGCCGCCCGCTCCGGGGCTGTAGATGCAACGCGGTCTGAAGTCCGGGCCACGATGGCGGGGACAAGTAGCCCTGCCCGAGGCCTCGCCGGTGCGGGTCCAGCCGGCCCGATCTCCACCGGTCCGAGAAGCGCCATCAGCGGACATGATCCGCAATCTGGAGAAGCGACATCCGCTTAGTCATTGTGGTGCGAAGACACCCTTCCCACTTGCCGATCAGCGGCGACCAAGGCTGCGGAGGAGCGTTCTCGCGCTTCAGCGCTGCTCGCCATGGGCAAAGTTGGACGTCAGGCAACTAACCTCCCTGATGTTGCTCGTTGAGCTCTGGAACGGGGCGAACTCAACCCGAATCGTGTCGGACATAGAAGGCGGCGCTGTAGACGGATACGCTGGGCTCGCACCTCCATAAGATAGGCGGCGCAATGCTGCTCAACCAAGGAGTGCTTCATGCAGTTGGCGGCGTATGAGCAGAACGGCAGAGCGGCCTACGCGGGGCTCGCAGAAGTGATCAGCAGGATTCTGGCGGCGGCGGTCGCGAGGGACGGATCGTTGCATCCTCAGCAGATCCAGCACCGCGCGAAGGAGGTGGCCTCGCTTCGGAAAAAGTTGGCCAAGGGAGGGGCGAACGAGGCGGACGAGATCGAGGCCCACGCGAAGGACCTCGCGGGCGTTCGCATCATCTTCTACACCAACTCGGATGTCTCGCGGTTTCAGAATTCCGGCGTGCTCCGAGACAACTTCGAGATCGACTGGGACAGGACGAGGATCCACCATCCCACCGCCGACAACGCCCCTGCAAACGAGCTGTTCGTTTCCAACAACTACGTCGTTCGACTGACGGACCAGCGCGCGGCGCTGCCCGAGTATGCGCCCTTCGCCGGACTTTGGTGTGAGGTTCAGGTCCAGACGACGCTCAACCATGCCTGGGCCGAGATGGCTCATGACACCATCTACAAGAAGCCGGCGCTGACCGGTTTCGGTAGTGAGCTGATGAAGGGGATCGAAGCCCGCATGGCCAGGATCATGCGCGACTATCTGGCCCCGGCGGGATACGCGTTCCAGAAGGTGCTGAGCGACGTGGACCGTTTATCGCGCGGGCAGGCGTTGTTCGAGCAGGGCATTGTCGAAGCCATTGACCAGGCGGCTGACAACAACGCCCTGTACGAGGCTTTGAGCAACTTCCACTCTTCCGTTCTTCCCCACTATGACGACTGGGAGAACGGTTCGAGCGACATCCTCCGGGCGGTCGTCCGCGCGGTGGAACGGAGTCGAGAACTACCCACCGAGGCGCGACAGACGCCCTTTGGCGATCTCGCGGGCAAGACCGCGAAAGATGTCGCCGAGATGGCTGCGTCCATCATCGAAGATCTCCGCTTCGTCGATGTCGATCAGACCTTCGATCTGATCTGCTCCCTTTACCGGGGTGCTGAAGGCGATGAGGCCTTCGCCTGGGTCAAGCTCACGAGCAAGCTGGCCAAGCATCACCTTCATGTCTGGCAGGAGGCGGGACCCGTCGTGCAGGGCATCCTGATGCAGCGCGTCGAGGCGCTGTCGCCGGAAGATCGCCAGCTTCTGAAACCCCTTGTCCTGGCGATCCTACGGGAGGTGTTCGCGACAGACATCACCGGAACCACGGTGGATGACGACACCGTGACCCTCCATCAGGGCGCCGTAGTCGCCAGCGATGGGTTGCGGCGTATGCGTTCCGAAGCCCTGGACATCGCGCGTGGCTATGATGCCGACAGCCTAAGCGACGGTGACCGATCGGAGATCATCGACGTATTGCGCGCCGCCATGGTCATGCCGTCGTACGGCGGCGTTGTCAGGCCGGAGCTCGGCGAGATCGTCCTGGCCAACATCGCCGAAGTGGCGCTGCACTTCGCCGCCACCTGCGCACGATGGTCTTACGAACTCCGTCAGCGCATCGAACAGGGAATGCTCTGGACCTATCGCCATGAAGGCGAAGCCCTCCCTGGGGATCAGACGAGTGCGGCCCAGGAGGCAGCCCGTGAATCCATGGTGGAGGCGGTCTTCGCTTTCCGAGACGCTCTCAACGCCGACCAGGAGTTCACCACCTATAAGCTGCTCGTCGGTTTTGAGTCCGTGTTTCCGCCGGCCTGGGACGATCGGGAATTCGACTATGAGGGCGAAGAGGCGTACCGCCGGGAGCAGTTCGGCCTGTTTATCGACGGTATTGATCTCGGCAATGCAAAGGCCTGGCTCGCAACCCTTCGCCGCTGCGCCGCCACGGAGTCGAATGACTTAGCCACCTTCCCATCGTTCACGGAGTTCCTTCAGCGTCTCGCCGAGAGGAAACCGGCGATCGCGGTCAACTATCTTGGACAGCTGGACGCCCGCCTTGCGAACTTCCTGTCGCCGATCCTGCTTGGATTGGCGCGGACCGATCGTTGGGAGGATACGCTCGCCCTGGTCGATCGCTGGATCGGAGAACGCCAATTCCTCGGGGATATCGCCTTCGCGGTCGGCGTGGTCGACGCGTTGGACCCGGACATTCTGGACCGCGTGCTAAGCTCGGCTATTGCGGCGGCTGACACAAAGGCGATCCTGAATGTCATCGGTGCGGTCAGTCGCCGCGACGGGGAGGAACACGTCGCCTCACTCGCGTTGGTTCTCCTTCGCGCCCTGGCGTTCGCCAGCGCGATGAACGTGCACTATTGGCATCGGTACTGGCTAGCTCGCCGTGGCGGGTCGGCTGTGATCCGGTCGCTGGCGGATGCTGACGCCACGCTCCTCCTCGGCTCATTGGTCGACGCCCCGAAAGTGAACCCCTCGCTGGAGGGCGTCCTGGCCGATCTGGCCGCGACGCACCCGCAGGCGGTCATCGACCATATCGGGAGCCGGATCGTACGGCGTTTCGCGGACGGCCGCGAGAATGACTATGAAGCCGTGCCCTACCGTCTGCGCCGCCTGCGCACCGCGCTTGCGGACGCGGCGATCCTCGTCGTGCGATCCGCCCGCGGCTGGTACGCCGCCCAGCCCGACTTCTTCAGCTACCACGGCGGCAAATTCCTCCAGACGGTGTACCCGGAATTCGCCGGTCCCCTTGAGGAGGCGCTCCGTCCTTACATTGGAACGGGCGACCCGCAGGATGCCCGCTTTGTCCTCGAGACGATGCGTGCCTATTCGGGCGAACCGTTCCTCCATCCGCTGGCGAAGGCGGTGATCTCATCCTTGCCGCCCGATGACGATCTGATCGGGTTCGTTGAGGTGGTGCTGCACCCGACCGGCGTGACCTCCGGCGAGTTTGGACGCGTCAACAGGCTCAAGCAACTTCGCGCCACCATCAATCACTGGAGCGACGACGATTGCGCGCCCGTCAAAGCGTTCGCCGTGCGTTTTGGGGGGCGGCTGGATAATGAGATCCGTTCAGAACAGCGCCGAAGCGAAGAGCACGCAGCGCTCCATCGGCTGGAGTATGAGCGGGCGGCCGCTGAGGCTCCGTCCGAGGATGACCATCGGAACGCCGACTGACGCCGTCACCGGGTTCGCCATCGTCCGCCCGCTCCCTTCCCACCTAGTCGACAGCCGCCTGTCGCACAGGGCGAAGGCGCTTGCCGAGGACATACGGACCCTCGGGAAGCGGCACGTCGAGAAAGTGTCCATCGGCCCAGTCCCGCAGGTAGGCGCGGGCGAGCCTGCCGGCGAGGGAGGTCCTCGGAAGCTCAAGGTCGATAAGCTGCAGGATCGGCGACCAGTCGTCCGGTCTCAGCTTAATGAGCTCCGTGAGCAGGCGCCCCCCCGCCGCTTCCCGGCGCCAGTTCGGGACGTCGGCTCTGTAGATCACATGGAGGAAGTCGCGCACCACGCCGATATGCGAGTCGATTTCCGCGTTCCGGCAGCCGATGTATTTGATCGCGACGTCGAACAGGGCGTCCGCCTGCGGATCATCCAGCGTCACCAGGTCCACCAGCATGGGCACGTCGAGCCACACGTGATCATGCCTGCCCGCGGCCAGGCGGCCAACGGATCTGATGTAGTCGGCGCGCGGCAGAGCGCCGGCGTCGTTCATGTGGGCGAGGACGATCTGCAGCCATCCGCCGGCGCGGCCGTTCAACTGACGGAGCCTCAGGTCGTCCGACAGAAGGAACATCTCCTCGCGCTGGGCGAGGTGAACGGGGTCCAAGACCTGGCCGGTCGCAAACCAGCCGACGCGTTCCAGATCGAGCCTCAAGACATCCGAGCCGTCGTTGGGGGTGATCTCGCAATGCCGGCGCACGTTCGCGACTGCGGCGTCGATGATCTCGATCACCCTGTCGGCGTGATCGGCGGGGATGATATCCCGGACGGCCTGCTCGCCGTCGAACGACAAGCTCATGCTCTCCCGCCCTCTCCCGAGTTCCTTCTGCGCGCCGATTTCCAGCATTTCGTCGAGGCTGGACCGCGGCACGAGGAGCCGCCCGAAGTAGGCCTGCAGCGCCGAAAGGACTCCCAGGTGATGGGCGCTCCACACGGTCAAGGTGTCCAGGACCGCGCCCCTGCCCTTGGCATCCTTCACCGCTTTGGCCGCCTGAAGGCGCTCCGCCTCACCGCCATCGCAAGTTCTGAGCGCCACATCGATGGTCGGCAGGTGCTCGACGAACTCGATCGTGCTCTTGCGGCTCATCGCGGCTACCACGGAGACCGGGAGGTTGAGATCGACATAGGCCTTGATGAGCGCCTTCGCCCGATCGTCATGCTTGCGGACGATCGCCAGGATGGGCTCGATATCGCCGTCCTTCATGGTCAGTTCGACCAGACCCGTGCCCTCGGGAAACCGGGTCGCGTGGCTGCGCATCACATCGTGCAGCAGCCAGACGTACTTGTGCTTGATCTCCCGCACCGTATAGGTCCGATCCGGCCCGAGCCCAGCCGAAGGCAGGATGACCGTGTCGCCCTGAGCCTTCCCTTCCAGGATGCGGGCCAGCGGGTGATCGGGCGCATAGCGCCCCTCCCCCGCCTGGGCCTCGATGGTCCCGCTGACGTCCATAACGTCCTGGCCTTCGAGATCGAACCAGATGTCTGTCGTGATGCGCCCAGCCGCGACCGCCGGCGGCAGGTCCTCGCTCATGAAGAACAGGCCGGGATAGCTTGCGACGACATCCTCCCGGTCGCGTGCGTCCATCACGGCGCGATAGCCGATCGCCAGGGCGGCCTCCGGCAGACCTTCACGTCGCAGTAGCGTCGCCAGTCGCATCCGGTCCCCGGGGTCGCCGCGGCCGTCGTCGGGCTGCTCGATGATCAGGGCGCGCGCCTCGCCCCGCTTTCCGTCGCGCACCAGGGTATTGTGGAACATCAGGCGCGACCGGAGATCGCTCGCGTCCGCGGCGACGGCGCGGCGGAGGTGCCTCTCCGCCAGAGCGAGATCGCCGCGGGCCGCCTCCGCCGTGCCCGCCAGGCGCGCATAGGTCGCGGACTCGATGACGGTTCTGGACAGCGACGCGAAGAAGGCGTGGGTCTGGGGTCGCGGGTGATCGTTCGCGAAGGCCCATGCGAGCCAAAGCAAGGGCTCCGACGCCTCGTCCGTCGCGACGTGGCCGTCCAGCGCGGTGATGACGCCGTCGAAATCCTTCTCGAAGACCATCAGCTGGGCGAGCATCAGACGATCCGGATAATCGGTCTCCGGCGACAGCAGCGCCAACGCCTGCAGCTCCAGCGCCTTCGCCTGCTCCGTGCGGTTCTCGCCCGCGTGGCGCATGATATCCGCCGCCACCACCCTCGCGGTCAGGCTTTCCGGCCAGGCGGCCAGCAGCGCTGCCGTCGCCTTGTCCAGATCGACCGTCTGGACGGCGCACTGCGCCCGGTAGAGCATAGTGTCGAACATCTGCGCCTGCTCTGCCGGGATTGTCTCCCGCCGTGCGGAGGACGCGGTGGCGATGATCTCGGCCCAGTTGTTCTCGTGAGACCAGGCGTTCATCAGCATGAGCGTACGTGTGGCGTCTTCCGGCAGACCCTTCAGCAGGCGAATGGCGGCGGGCGCGTCCTGGCGATCCAGTGCGAGCTGGGCGCAGTTGATCCGGAGGTCGGGGTCGTCTGACGCGTGGCGAAGCGCGTCGTCG
This sequence comes from Brevundimonas sp. ASV9, assembly GCF_016429195.1. Taxonomy (GTDB): domain Bacteria; phylum Pseudomonadota; class Alphaproteobacteria; order Caulobacterales; family Caulobacteraceae; genus Brevundimonas. The sequence continues at coordinate 24,596 of NZ_JAELUF010000018.1, read as the reverse complement.
ATCACGCTCTGCGCGGCGTCGCGATCATTCAGCGCCCGATGCGCGGTCGCGAGGTTGCAGGCGATCGCCAGTGCGTTCGCCTGGTCAGCGACCTCGGACGCACGGGCCTTCGCCCAGAGCGTGGCGAGCACATCGCGAGCCTCTACAAGCCTTGCCTTGTCGGCCTCGGACAGAGCGATCCCCCTCGCGAAGTGCACGCTGCGGGCGACCTCATCCAGCAGGGCGTCGGCGTAGTACTGGGCGATCGAGTCGTCGTGGGAATGCTCAGCCCGCGCCGCTCTGGCCAGATCGCGCCACTCTGTCCCCGATGCCGTAAGACGTAGCCAGGATATCCTTGCGTAGATCACATGACGTTCATTCAGCAGCTCCGCAGGGGCGAGCGCCATAGGGTCCGGGGCCTCGTCGACTCGGGCCGCCAGTTCGAACAGGAAGGCAACCGCGCCGACATTCGTTGGATCCTCCGCGACGATCTTCTGACCGAACGCCGCCGCCTCCTTCTCGTCGCCGATCAGAAGCAGGCCAAGGATACGGTTGGCCATCACCTTCGGGTCAGAGGGATTTATGGCATAGGCCTCGAGCAGCAGCCGGCCAGCCACAGCTTCGTCGCCGAGATGCAATCGCGCGATTCCCATATTGGCGCGAATGCGCGCTCGCACGGCAGCTCCGACGGACGGCTCGAGCCCGGCTTCAAGAGCTTCTAGCAACGCCAGTGCAGTCCGGGGCTTGCCGTTCTGCGTCAGGTCCCGCAGGCCGTCGATCTGCTTGTCGAGGTGGGCTTCCAGCAATGTCCCACGAGCGGTATCCAGCGCTGCGACCCCTGCGCGGCCCTGCCCCGCCCATTCGACCAGAAGCGTGGTCTGCTGCAGGACCGCCTGACCGACGTCCAGACTTTCCGCTGCGGTCTGAATCAGGACGTCCGTCGACGCGCTGTGACCAGGATCGAAGGCGTTCAACGCCTTCCGGTCAGCTCGGATTTTCTGCTGGAGGGTCTCCCAGCCGAAAACCTGAATGTCGATCTCGCGACCCAGCCGGCGCTGCTCCTGGGACAGCTCTAGGGCGAGCCGATCGAAGGCGGGGTCGTCGGATGCGGTTGTGACGATATAGTATTCCGTCAGCGCGGGCGTGACCGCCAGGGCGCGGGCGGTCTCGTCCCGGATTTCCTTCTCGGTAAGCTTACCGCCCTTTGTCTTCAGTTTGCACTGGACGCCGACCGGCTGCGCCGGATCGCGGTCGCGTCGGCCGATCAGATCGATTCCGCTCTGGTCTTGGCCGCGGCTTCCATAGGTCTTGACGTTGCGATCCGCCAAGATGCCCGCGAACAACGGCACGCACTTCTCCTCGAAATCCTTTTCGTTCGCGGGCATGGGGATGATGGTGGAAGAGAGCATCGGCCGTTGTGGTCCATCGACGAGACGGTCACAGGCGCCGTGGTCGCTGAGACTTCATATAGCTTCGGTCGGCGGCCGCGGCCAAGATATGGTCGCCGAAACACGATTGGGAGCAAGGAGTTCGAGGGTGTCGGGCTCGTCGAGGGCAAGTTCAAGGCGCATTTTTACACGAATGCAGTGACCTCGCGCCGTCGCCCCATGCGCGGTGCCTGCTGCGCGTGGCGATCGCACGGACGGCAAGGCCGTGTGGCTATCATCCGACCGCAGAGCGCGACCGACGCTGGTCACCGCTTATGTCAGCAAGCTCAAAGCGCCACGGATTGCGGAAAGGGCGGCGTCGATCTCTGTCGGGCTGGTGCCCGAAAGCGGACCATTCCAAAGTCGTCTAGGAGTCAAAAGCGGCCCTTCAGATGTGAGCCGTTTTGGCTTGTCCACAGGAAGTTGTCTGTGACCTAGCTAGCTCGGACGACGACCTTCAACTGTCGCGCGCTGCACAGCGACCTCGCTTGGTGATGCAACGCCAATCTAGCCGCCGTCCACTAATTTAATTACCTATGTCAGCAGGTTAAAACTGCAACATAGAGCGAACTTGGGCCATCTGCGAAATATAGGGATTAGGTGACGATAGGAGGGGCTAAGTCGTCGAAGCCTGCCACTGCTGGAACAACGACTTCGGCAGGACCTCGTATAGATCATCCGACGTCAGCCCCGGGCCAAAACGCTCTGCGGCATCGGAATGGAGCCAGACGGCGGCGCAAGCGGCATTGAAGCTGTCCATATGCTGGGCGATCAATCCGCCGATCATGCCGGCCAGGACGTCGCCGGTTCCGGCCGTCGCCAGCCAGCGCGAGCCGTTTTCGTTTCGGCGGATGCGACCGTCAGGCGATGCGATCAGCGTCTGGGCGCCCTTCAAAACGATCGTCGCCTGGGCCGCTCGCGCCGCATCTTTAACGGCCGTTTCTCGCCCCTTCGCGAGCAGGCCTGGGAAAAGTCGATCAAACTCACCTTCATGCGGCGTCAGGATATCGTCGCGATCCAACACGGCGAACAGTTCAGCAGTCCGACCTTTGAAGACCGACAGACCATCCGCGTCGATCACCAGAACGGCGCCGGTCGAGCCAAGCGCCTGAATGTTAGCGATCGTCGCATCGTCTAGGCCTGCGGCTGGTCCGATCACGACGGCGTCGCTGCCGGCGGCTTCTCGACTTAAGTTTTCCGGTGAAGAAAAAGGCGTCAACATCACCGCTTGCACAGCCGGCGCGATCACCGACGCCGCATCTGGCGGACAGAGGATTCGCACGACTCCAGCGCCCATCCTGAGACCCGCATGAGCTGCAAGTCGCGCAGCGCCGGTATGATGCGCCTTTCCCGAAACGACCGCCAAACGTCCACGCGCATGCTTGTGCGTTTCCGCGCTCGGCCAAGGCAGAAAATTGCGCCAGATCGCCGGGTCGTTGGTTTCTATCATCCGCGTTCCGATTATCCTTCGCCAGCCTGCGAAAATCGCTTGCTTTGAGCGGCCCTGCTGTGTCCCATTCGCGCCCGAGCGCCGCTGCATTCCGTGCGCCGCTCCGGGGTCGCCATGAAGAAAATTGAAGCCATCATCAAGCCCTTCAAGCTGGATGACGTCAAAGAGGCGCTCCAGGACGTGGGCGTGCAAGGCATGACTGTGCTGGAGGCCAAGGGATATGGTCGCCAGAAGGGTCATTCCGAACTGTATCGCGGCGCAGAATACGTCATCGACTTCCTGCCCAAGATCAAGATCGAGGTTGTCGTCGCCGACGACCTTGCGCCCGCGGTTGTCGAGGCCATTCAGTCCTCGGCTCGCACAGGCAAGATCGGCGACGGCAAGATCTTCGTGTCCGACGTCGCCGAGGTGATCCGCATCCGCACCGGCGAAACCGGAGCCCAAGCCGTCTGACCTGACTACCCTCCCCGGCCCTCGGCCCTCGGGTCGCTGTCCGGTCTCCTCCCCAAACGACAAGAACAGGACTTTCCGAGAATGAGCGCCAGCAAGATCCTCAAAGAGATCAAGGATGAGGAGGTCCAATATGTGGACGTCCGCTTCACCGACACGCGCGGCCGTCTGCAGCACGTCACCTTCGACGTCGATCTGGTCGACGAGGACTTCCTGAATGAAGGCACGATGTTTGACGGCTCGTCGATCGCCGGCTGGAAGGCCATCAACGAGTCCGACATGCTGCTGAAGCCGGACCTGACCACGGCCTACATCGATCCCTTCTATCAGCAGAAGACGATGTTCCTGTTCTGCGACGTGCTGAACCCGGACACCGGCGAGCCCTACAACCGCGACAGCCGCTCAATGGCCAAGAAGGCGCTGTCTTACGTCCAGTCGTCGGGCGTGGGCGACCAGGTCTTCTTCGGACCGGAAGCCGAGTTCTTCATCTTTGACGACGTGCGTTGGTCCACCCAGCCGCACGATACCGGCTACAGCTACGATTCGACCGAGTTGCCCGCCAACACCGGCGCTGAATATTCCGAAGGCAATATGGGCCATCGTCCTGGACCCAAGGGCGGCTATTTCCCCGTCAATCCGGTCGATTCCGGACAGGACCTGCGCGGCGAAATGCTGGGCGTCATGCGCGATCTGGGCCTTCAGCCCGAGAAGCACCACCACGAGGTGGCTCCGGCTCAGCACGAACTGGGTCTGAAGTTCTCGGACCTGCTGACCATGGCCGACCGCCTGCAGCTCTATAAGTACGTGATCCACAATGTGGCCCACGCCTACGGCAAGTCGGCGACCTTCATGGCCAAGCCGATGTTTGCGGACAACGGTTCGGGCATGCACGTCCACATGTCGATCTGGAAGGACGGCAAGCCTCAGTTCGCCGGCGACCAGTACGCCGGTCTGTCGCAGGAATGTCTGTGGTACATCGGCGGCATCATCAAGCACGCCAAGGCCATCAACGCCTTCGCCAACTCGACCACCAACTCCTACAAGCGTCTGGTGCCCGGCTATGAAGCCCCGGTGAAGCTGGCCTATTCGGCTCGTAACCGTTCGGCCTCGATCCGCATCCCGCACGTCTCCTCGCCCAAGGCCAAGCGTCTGGAAGCTCGCTTCCCCGATCCGATGGGCAATCCCTATCTGACCTTCGTCGCCCTGCTGATGGCCGGTCTGGACGGGATCGAGAACCGTATCGATCCGGGCGCGCCCGCCGACAAGAACCTCTACGACCTGCCGCCGGAAGAGCGCGGCTCGATCCCCGAGGTCTGCGGCTCGCTGCGTGAAGCGCTGGAGAACCTGGATAAGGACCGCGCCTTCCTCAAGAAGGGCGGCGTCATGGATGACGACTTCATCGACAGCTATATCGAGCTGAAGATGGAAGAGGTGATGCGTCTGCAACTGCATCCGCACCCGGTCGAGTTCGACATGTACTACAGCTGCTGATCACCTGATCGCAGCCAAGACGAAGGGCCGGGGATCGCTCCCCGGCCCTTTTTGCGTGGCTTGACCGCTTCGAGCAGCGGTCGACGAGCCGAGGTGGCGCTAAGCGATCTCGGCTTCCAGATAGTCCGCCTTCTTGCGGCGCAGCTCGATCAGTCGCACGCACCAGATTGAAATCTCGTAGAGAATGACCAGCGGCACGGCCAGCATCAGTTGGCTGATCGGATCGGGCGGCGTGACCACGGCTGCGACCACGACGACAGCGACGATGGCGTAGCGCCGACCGGCCGCCATGACCTTAGAACTGATCAGACCGGCGAGGCCCAGAAGGGTCGTCACCACGGGCAGCTGGAAGCAAAGACCGAAGGCGAGCAGCAACGAGGTCACCAGGCTGAGGTAGTCGGAAATCTTAGTCGTCTGCGCCACGGATATGCCGTCGGTGGCGACTTGCTGGCTCAGCGAGAACAGCATCACGAACGGCAGCATGACGTAATAGACCAACGCCCCGCCCAGGCAGAACATTACAGGCGCGGCGATCAGGAACGGCAGAAACGCCCCGCGCTCGTTGCGATAGAGACCCGGCGCCACGAACCGGTACATCTGCCACGCCATGACCGGGAAGGTCAGGACCGCCGCGCCGAAGGCCGCGATCTTCATCTTGGTGAAGAGCTGTTCCAGCGGCGCCGTGGCGATCAGTTGGACAACGGCGGCGCTCCCTGGCGGATAGGGTCTGATTCCCGTCATCACCGCGATCAGTTCGATGGGATTGGCGTGCCCGCCGGTCGCCAAAGCTGCGGCATGGATCGCCACGGCGGCCTGATACGGCTTGATCAGCGCAATCTGGATTTGATTGGCGAAGGCGAAGCAGAGAATGAAGGCCAGGAAGAAAGCCACCACACAGATGAGCAGTCGTCCGCGCAGCTCGATCAGGTGATCCATCAAAGGCGCGCGTGACGCCTCGATCTCGGCCTCGTCACGATCGGAAGGCGTCACAGGTCAGCGGCTTTCTTGCGCGAGGTCTTGGGCTTGGCGGCTGCAGGCTTGGTCTTGGCGGCTGGCGCGGCGGTCTTCGGTTTGGCGGCTGACCGAGGTTTGGCCGTCGCCGATCCGGAGACGGACGTCCCCGCCTTGGTCTTTGGGGCTGTTCGCTTGGGTTTCGTCGCCGTAACGGGCTCAACAGGCGCCGGCGTGTCAGGCCATTCGTCGGCCGCAGACGTCATGATCGGCGCCTCCGTTTCGGGCGCAGGCAGGGCAGCCGCCGCAGTCGGCCCAGTCAATCCGGCGTTGATGTCCTTGAAGGCGGCGTCCGCCTCGGCGCCCAGGGGATACATGGCCCCCTGCCCCGTCCGCAGCGCCTCGACCTCTTTGCGCAGGTCGTCCAGTTCGGACTGACGCGCCATCTCGTCGAAACTGGATCGAAACTCATTGGCCATGGCGCGCGCCTTGGCCACCATCTGACCGACGCGACGCATCAGAACAGGCAGATCCTTTGGCCCCACCACAAGCAGGGCCACCAGACCGATCACCACTAATTCGAAACCCCCGATACCGGGGCCGAGCCCGCCCATGCGTCAGCCCTTACAGACGACGACTAGCGCTTCAGCTCTTCCTTTTCCGCCTCGGTGCGCGGCAGCGAACTGACGCCCTCGTGCGGGCCGTCCTTCTTGTCTTCGTCCTTCAGGCCGTCCTTGAAGGCGCGGATGCCCTTGGCGGCGTCGCCCATGATGCCCGACAGCTTGCCCCGGCCGCCGAACAGCAGCGCGATGACGACGATGACGATGGCCCAGTGCCAGATGCTCATGGAGCCCATGGCTAATCTCCTCGTGGGGATCGGTCATCCGATCCCATCCACTCTTATTCGACCCGCATATAGGCGCAGTGATGGCCCCGCGCCAAGGGACGCTGTAGGTCTGCGCGACCATGAGTCCCTCCGATCACGTCATCATCCACACCGACGGCGCCTGCAAGGGCAATCCGGGCCCCGGAGGCTGGGGCGCAGTGCTTCAGGCCGGCGGCGGTCACGAAAAGGAATTGTGGGGCGGCGAGCCCAACACGACCAACAACCGCATGGAGCTGATGGCCGCGATCATGGCGCTGGAAGCCCTGAAACGGCCATGCAAGGTCGAACTGCATACCGACAGCAAGTACGTCATGCAGGGAATCACCGAATGGATGCGTGGTTGGAAGGCGCGTGGTTGGCTGACCGCCGACAAGAAGCCGGTGAAGAACGCCGATCTATGGCAGCGGCTGGATGCCGCGCGTCTGCGGCACGACGTGAAATGGCGATGGGTGAAGGGTCATGCCGGCCATGAACTGAACGAACGCGCCGACCAACTGGCGAATCGCGGTGTCGCGGAACTGCCCCGGCGCTAGACCGCCTCCACCTCCTTGTCCGGCTCGGCCGGACGTCGGCGGACCCGCGATCCGCTCATCACCGCGCCAAACAGGGCTGTGACGGCCGCGATCTGAAACCCATGACCGACGCCGTTGATCGGAGCGGCCGAAAGCAGGAAAGCCACCACCACGGCGCCCAGGGATTGCCCGACGACCCGCGCCATGCCCAGGGTGCCGCCCGCTGCGCCGGCGCGATCTTTCGGGGCCTCCGACAACATGGCGCGATTGTTGGGCGACTGGAAAAATCCGAAGCCCGCGCCGCAAAGCGCCATGCGCCACACGATGTCGAAATGGGTCGAATCGGCATTGAGAAAACTGAGCGCCATCAGGCCGCATGCGAACAGGCTAAGGCCGATGGCGCCCAGCACGCCCGCCGAATAGCGATCAGACAGATGGCCGGCCAGCGGCGCTGAAATCATGGTGGCCAACGGCCAAGGCGTCATCAGCAGGCCGGTCTGGACCGCCGTAAGACCCAACGCTCCCTGGAGAAAGAAGGGCAACGCCACGAACGCCATCATCTGAGCGGTGAAGGATATGACCGATGTTGCGACCGACAGGCTGAACATCGGTCGCGCCAGCAGGTCGAGGGGGATCAGCGGCGACGTGCGTGAGCGCTCGTGGCGAATCAGCAAGATCCCGGCTGCGAGCCCTGCCCCTGTCAGACCGAAACCCAAAACGGGTGCCTCGCCATGCGCCAGCGATTGAAGGCCGGTGATCAGCAGGCCGAACGCGGCGGCGTTCAGCGCAGCCCCGACCCAATTCAGCTTTCGCGGCTGAAGTCGGCTGTACGGCAGGGTGAAACCCGCCAGCGACACCGCTAACAGGCCTATCGGCACATTCAGCGCAAACAGCCAGCGCCAGTGTCCGACAGCCAAGATAGCGCTGGCGATGGTCGGCCCCGCCGCCGCCGCCAGCGAAACGATCACCGCGTTGATTCCGACCGCGCGACCCAGCAGTCGCTGCGGATAGGTGTAACGGACCAAGGCTCCGTTGACGCTCATGATGCCCGCTGCACCGAACCCCTGAACAACGCGGGCGAGGCTGAGCGTCTCGATGGAGTTGGCGAACACACACGCGATGGAGGCCAGGGTGAACACGGCCAGCCCCGCCTGTGACACACGCCGATAGCCAACGATCTCGCCCAACGACGCCAGTGGCAAAAGGGCGACCACGATGGCGATCTGATAAGCGTTGACGATCCAGATCGAGGCGGCCGATGACGCCTGTAAATCCTGCGCGATCGACGGCAGGGCGACATTGGCGATCGCGCCATCCAGAACGGCAAGCGTGATGCCCAAGCCGATGGACACAATGGCCCAATAGCGCCTGGGTGTCGGCAAGCCGTCAGTGACGGCGTTCTGGGGTTCTGTCATGCCTGACGAACGCCGATGCCACCGTTGCGTTCAGACGGGTGATTGCACCGTCAGCAAAGAGCCGTTCACGCGCATCACGACCACATCCTGTCCTTCGACCGGCGCCTCGCCCACGATCTCGGCCGGCCATTCGGCGCCGGAGATAAAGACGCGACCGCGGCCCGAAACGAACGTTTCGACTACCCGCGCCCGCTGGCCGACCAGACGGCTGTCGCGGTCGTTGATGTCGGGACCGTCGGGATTGGCTTTGGAGATCAGACGGCGGGACAGCAGGGTGGCGATGACGGTCAGAACCGCGAAGACGGCCACCTCGCCCGGCAGCCCCAACCGCAAGCCTGCCGCCGTCATGACCGCGACAACGCCGGCCGAAACAGCGGGCCAAAGCAGCCATTCGGTCGAGAACATCGCCTCGACCGCCAGCAGCAGAACCCCGATCGCCAACCAAATCCAGAACGGCTGGGCGACATAGAGATCAGCAAGCGACATCATCGGTCAGCCTCCTTGGATCAGGCCGAGGGTGGAACGGAGCCCCCGGCGGGGCGGCGGGGCGGCGCGGGCCGCACGGGCGGCGTTGCAGCCGAGTTCTGATCCTTAGCTAGGCTGACCATCTCGCCGATGCCGGCGATCGTGCCGACCAGGGCGCCCATTTCGGCGGGCACGATGACGGTGCGTTGCTGCGGGCTGCGGGCCAGTTCCGCGAAGGCCTCGACGTACTTCTGAGCCACGAAATAGTTGATGGCGTTGACGTCCCCGCGGGCGATGGCTTCCGACACCATGGCCGTGGCGCGGGCCTCGGCTTCGGCCTCGCGCTCGCGCGCCTCGGCGTCGCGGAAGGCGGCTTCCTTGCGACCCTCGGCCTGAAGGATGGCGGCCTGTTTGGCGCCCTCGGCGCGAGCGATGGCGGCGGATTTCTCGCCGTCGGCCTCGGTGATGACGGCGCGACGTTCACGCTCGGCCTTCATCTGGCGAGCCATGGCATTGGTGATGTCGGTCGGCGGGGTCAGGTCCTTGATCTCGATCCGATTGACCTTGACGCCCCACGGTTCGGTGGCCGCGTCGATGACATGCAGCAGGCGCGTGTTGATGCTGTCGCGCTGGCTCAGCACCTCATCGAGTTCCATCGAACCGACCACGGTCCGCAGATTGGTCATGCACAGCTGCGAAATCGCATAGGGCAGATCGTCGACGCGATAGGCGGCGCGGGCGGAATCCATCACCTGGATGAAGACGATGCCGTCGACCTTCACCATGGCGTTGTCCTTGGTGATGACCTCCTGGGTCGGCACGTCCAGCACCTGTTCCATCATGTTCATGCGGCGGCCGACGCGTTCCACGAATGGCGTCAAAAAGCCGATGCCCGGGCTCAGTGTCTTCGTGTATTTGCCGAAACGTTCGACCGTAAATTCACGGCCTTGCGGCACGATCTTGATCACGCTGATCAAGAGCACGATGGCCAGCAGCAGCACGACGCCGGCGAAGATGGTGGTCACGTCCATTCAGATCCCTCCCTGACGCGGCAAGCCTACCCGCTGCGCGCGAGCGGCGCCAGACAAACCGAGAGGACGACCGCTTTAAAGACCGTGCTTGGCCCGCCAGGCCGCGAGACGCACGCTGACGTCACGCTCGATGTCGCCGTAGAAAAGATTGTAGGGGACGATCTTGCGCCGATCAGCCCAACTGCCGCCAGCAGTCAAGAAATCGGCGTCCGGCGCGCTATGCCACAACAGACCGCCACGGCACTCGGTGGAGATCAGCCGGCCAGTCAGGGCCGGTCGGGCTCCCCATTCCAGGCCGGTCGCATTGGTGGCGCCGCTGTGCTGACGTGCTGCGGCACGTGGCTGGCTCGCAGCACCCGTTACCGGATTCACGCAGATGGGGTCAGTGGACAGGTTTACCAGATCGCCGCGATCGTCCCATTCCAGAGCGCGTCTCAGCTTGCGCCGTGCGCCTGGTTCGTCGCCGTCCTGCACCGACGCCCAGGCCACGATACATCCCGTTTGGTCGGCCGTGTCGCAGGGAGAGATCGCCTGCCGGAACATCTCGCGCCCGACCAGGGTCTCGATCAGATAGGCGGCGACAAGCCTGTCCTTCAGCGCCGGACTGGCGCGGAGCCGGTCGCGAACGAGACGCGCCGTCAGTTCCCCGCCCTGTTCGACGCCGGCGATCACGATCGGGCCGGCAGGATGCTGTCGCAGCCACAAGTCGAAGGCGGCCTTCACATCCTCATAGGCGAAGGCGCGCGCTTCACGGGCGTCGTCTCGCAAGGTCAGGCGCGTGTAAAGGCTGGCTTGGCGATACAGCGGCGCGCTTACCCTTCCTTCCCGAGCGAAGGGCGACGCATAGTTGGGCAGCACGACGCGTCGCATATAGGCGTTGGCCCGCGCGTCGTCGATCGGCCCATTCCACTCGGCCCCGCCATTGAAAGTGGTCGGCATGACGAAGAAGACCGCCGCCTGACTAGGCGCGCCCTGATCGATCAGCGCCCAGGAGGATGTTTTTCGATAGTCGGGCGCGGGCGGCGGCTTGTAGGTTTGAAACGGCACCTGCGGGTCCAGACCTGCCCTCAGGATGTCGCCGCTCCAAACCGCGACGGCCGCCGTCAGCACGAAGACGGCGGCGAAGCCTGCATATCCGACCCATTGCCTGAAGGTCAGCCGACGCATCAGCGGTACGGATCAGCCGTGGCGAGGAAGTCCTGCACGTAGCGCCGCACGCCCTCTTCCAGCGGCGTGGATTGACCCTCGAAACCTGCGGCGCGGATGCGATCCATGCGGGCTTCGGTGAAATATTGGTAGCGGTCGCGGATCGACAGGGGCGTATCGACATAGTCGATGGAGGGCGTCTTGCCGGCGGCGTCAAACGTTGCGCGCGCAAGATCGGCGAACGACCGCGCCTGACCCGAGCCGGCGTTGAAGATGCCCGAGACCTGCGGCGACTGGAGCAAAAACTCGATGATATCGACTACATCGTCGACATAGACAAAGTCGCGCATCTGGCCGCCGTCCGCATAGTTCGGATTGTGCGACCGAAACAAAGTCACGGTCTCGCCTGCGGCGACCTTGGGCCAGATCTGAGCTACGACCGATTTCATTCCGCCCTTGTGACCTTCGTTCGGGCCATAGACGTTGAAGAATTTCAGCCCTGCCCACTGGGGCGGCGCCTGCCCCCGATCCGCCTGCCGAACAGCATACTGGTCAAACAGCATCTTCGAATAGCCATAGGCATTTAGAGGGCGAAGCTGCGACAATGAGTCTGCATCGTCATCGTCGTTGAAGCCCGTCTCTCCGTCGCCATAGGTCGCAGCGGAAGACGCGTAGATCATCCGCGAGCCCCGGATTGAGCACCAGTCCCACAGGTCGCGGGATAGGATGAAGTTGGTCCGCAGAATCAGGTCGGCGTCCGGCTGGGTCGTTGAAGAGATCGCCCCCATATGCACCACGGCCTCAATCCGCTCGGCGTGGCGCTCCAGCTGCTCGAACAGTTCTTCCGGCGACCAGAAGTCGGCGATTGCGTGCTTGGCCAGATTCTTCCACTTGGCCAGGTCAGCCGTCTCCAACCGGTCGCAGACGACCACATCATAGGCGGTCTCCGCCGTCAGCCGCGCAACAATGTTTGAACCGATGAAACCGGCGCCACCGGTCACCACGATCATTCTCGGCGTCACTGCGCGCTCCCTGTCATTTTCTCGATCGTTCGCGTGGTCGAATAGCCGTCCTTGAAATCGGCCAGCTTGACCTCGCCGCCCCAGCTTTCGACCAGATCGCCGCCCACGACGCCCTCTCGCGTATAGTCCGAGCCCTTGATCAGAATATCAGGACGCAGCCGTTCGATCAGGGCGATCGGCGTCGGATCATCGAAGCTGGTGACGCGGTCGACGCTGGCCAGCCCGCCAATGACGACGGCGCGACTGTCCAGATCATTCACCGGTCGCCCCTCGCCCTTTAGTCGTTTGACGGAGGCGTCGGTATTGAGCGCCACAACTAAGCGATCGCACCAGCTGCGCGCCTGCGCCAGATAGGCGACATGGCCGCGGTGCAGAATGTCGAAACAGCCGTTGGTGAATCCGACCTTCAGGCCCTGACGCCGCCAGCCCTCGACCTCGACCGCCAGCTCGTCGATCGGCGTCACCTTGGATACCGCAGCGGTGGCGTGCTGGCTCAGCTCGGCTTCGACAAGCTCGGCGGGTGTGACGACAGCCGTCCCGGCCTTCCCGACAACCACGCCAGAGGCCAGGATGGCGAACTCGACCGCCATCTCCAGCGACGCGCCGACGCCCAGCGCCAACCCGATCGCGGCCAGGCCTGTATCGCCTGCGCCAGACACGTCGAAGACCTCGCGCGCCCGGCCAGGGAAGTGCTTTACCGGTTCGCCGCGCCGCGCCAGGCTCATGCCCTTGCCCGCACGGGTGACGATGATCGCCTTGGCGGTCGTGGCGGCCAGCAAGGCGGCCAGCGCCGTCTCGACCTCGGCGTCCGTACCGACCGGCAGGCCTGTGGCGCCGGCCAATTCCGAAGCATTGGGCTTGATGACATCGACCGCGCCGTAGCGAGCGAAATCCTTTCCCTTTGGATCGACGACGACCGGCCCACCAGATCTCTTCGCCGCGTTCAGCGCCGAAGCCAGGAGCGCATCGCTGACGACACCCTTGGCGTAGTCTGACAGCAAATAGACCGAGGCATCTGTAAACGCGTCCGAATCTTGGATTGCTGTCGGCACAGCCTCGTCATCTAGCCGCAGCAACTGTTGCCCCCCCGAAACGAAGCGCGTCTTCACTATGGTGGACGCGCCTGCCGGCCTCGCCACGACGTCCTCGATGTGCGGCTCGGCGGCGATCAGAGCGGTCAGTTCCGCCCCAGCCGCGTCGTCTCCGATCACGGCGCCCAGTCTCGCCACACCACCCAGGGCCGCGATATTGCGCGCGACATTGCCGACGCCGCCTGGCATGGCGACGGTGCGGCTGGTGCGGAGCACAGGGATCGGCGCCTCGGGCGAGATGCGGCTCACCTCGCCATAGACGTAGCGATCCAGCATCAGATCGCCGACGCAGGCGATCTTCAGGCCGCGCACGCGCTCCAACAGGCTTTGAAGGGCGCCCAGATCCAAGTTGTCAGACATAGGTCCGACCTAGAGGATTCAGGCGGCCCACGCCACCGGCGCCTTGGCCCCGATCTTGATGGCCAGGTCATCGAAGGCGATCAGTTCGGCGGCCAGGGTCTCGAACTGGCTCAGCGGCACCATGTTTGGGCCATCCGAAGGCGCGTTGTCGGGATCCTGGTGCGTCTCCATGAACACCGCGTCCACGCCCACGGCCACCGCCGCGCGCCCCAGCACCGGCACGAACTCGCGCTGACCGCCCGACGACGCGCCCTGCCCGCCCGGCTGCTGAACGCTGTGGGTCGCATCGAACACGACAGGGCAGCCGATCTCGCGCAGCACCGGAAGCGCCCGCATATCGCTGACCAGAGTGTTGTAGCCAAAGCTGGCGCCGCGTTCACAGGCCATGACGTTGGGATTGCCGGCGCCAACCACCTTGGCGATCACGTTTTTCATGTCCCAGGGGGCCAGGAACTGACCCTTCTTGATGTTGATCGCCTTGCCGGTAGCGGCGGCGGCCAGCAGCAGGTCGGTCTGGCGGCTGAGGAAGGCCGGGATCTGCAGTACATCGACGACCTCGCCGACCGGACCACACTGAACCTCGGAGTGAACGTCTGTCAGGGTCGGCAGGCCGGTCACCTCGCGAATCTCGGCGAAGATCGGCATGGCGTCTTTCAGACCGATGCCTCGCGCGGCGGTGGCGCTGGTCCGGTTCGCCTTGTCGAAACTGGTCTTGTAGATGATGCCGACGTTCAACCGCTCGCCGATCTCCTTCAGGGCATGTGCCGTCTCCAGCGCGTGCTGGCGGCTCTCCATCTGGCAAGGACCGGCGATGAAAGCGATTCTTGCGCCGCCGCCGATGACGACAGGCGTCCGAAGACCTTCGGACAACGTAATGACAGCGTTGGGTCGGCTCACGAGGCGGCTCTTTCGACGTTCGGTGTTGTGGAGGCGGCTTTTGCCGCAGCTATTGGGCCATCAGGTGGCGCTCTGAAGGGATGAGCGCAAGTTATCACGGAGTTCGCCCGCGTGGCCACCAAACCTGTCATCCTGTGGTTTCGCCGCGATCTGCGACTGCATGACAATCCCGCCCTGAACCACGCGGCGGAGACGGGGCGGCCCATCCTGCCCGTCTATATTCTGGACGAGCATTTCGAGCGGCCGATGGGCGCCGCGTCGCGCTGGTGGCTCGACAAGTCGTTGAGGGCGCTGGATGCCGCGCTTCAAGATCGCGGTTCGCGCCTGATTCTGCGCAAGGGCAATGCTCTGACCCAGCTTCAGGCGCTGATCGCCGAAACCGATGCCGACACCGTCTTCATGAACCGCCTGTTCGAACCCGAGGCGTTTGAGCACGACGCCGAGATCGCCCATACGCTCAAGGCGGACGGTGTCGAATGCCGTGGCTTCAACGGCGCCCTGCTCTGCCGCCCCGGCGCTGTGCTGAATGGATCAGGCCAGCCGTACAAAGTCTTCACCCCGTTCTTGAGAGCCCTGTTGGATACGGCCGAGGCCCCGGCTCACACAACGGGACCGCGCCAGATACAGACGCCCAAAACGGTTCAATCCGACGCCCTCGACAGTTGGAAGCTGCACCCGCATCGTCCGGACTGGTCAAAAGGATTCGACTGGACGCCGGGGGAGGATGGGGCCTCGCAGGCCTTGTCCAGGTTCATACCATCCGGCCTGAAGACCTATGCGAAGGATCGCGACTTTCCCGACCGGCAGGGCGCCAACAGCCGCCTGTCGCCACATCTTCACTGGGGCGAGATCAGCCCTTGGCGGGCGATTGACCGCGCCCGACAGGCGGCCAAGGAGAACAAGCTGTCAGAATCGGAGGCCGACAAATTCATTGCTGAGATCAGCTGGCGCGAGTTTTCGGCGCACCTGCTGCACCATTTTCCCTACATCACCGAGCGCGCGTTCCGTCCGGAATATGACGCCATGCCCTGGCGCAAAGACGACGCGAGCCTCAAAGCATGGCGACAGGGGCGGACCGGATACCCGTTGGTGGACGCCGGTATGCGCCAGCTCTGGACGACAGGGTGGATGCATAATCGGGTTCGGATGGTCGTGGCCTCCTTCCTGATCAAACATCTGCTGATCGACTGGCGCGAAGGCGAAGCCTGGTTCTGGGACACGCTTGTGGACGCCGACCGGGCCAGCAATGTGCAGAACTGGCAATGGGTCGCAGGCTCTGGCGCAGACGCCTCCCCCTTCTTCCGCATCTTCAATCCCATCACGCAGGGAGAAAAGTTCGATCCCGATGGCGGCTATGTTCGCCGGTGGGTGCCGGAACTTCGCCGCCTCCCGGACCGCTGGCTACAGTCGCCCTGGACCGCGCCCGCTGAAGTGCTGCGTGACGCCGGAATCGTTCTAGGGCGCGATTACCCCAAACCGATCGTCGAACACGAGAAGGGTCGCGCCCGGGCGCTCGCTGCCCTGAAGACCGTTTCCGGCCGTGGCGACGACCACAGCGACCGTGATTGACCCCCCTCTGTATTCCGCGTTGAAAGTCAAAAGATGAGCGTCGCACACGCCGATATCGAAGCCGTCGCCAGCCGAACACCGCGCGTGTTCGCCATGTTGCTGCGACTTCTGGCCGCCAATTGGACCTTCGGGCGCTTGACGGTGCAGTTGCCCAATGGCGAGACCCATGTGCTTCAAGGCAAGCAGCCGGGCCCCAGCGGCATGATGACCGTGCGCGACTATCGGTTCGCACGCCGCGTGCTGGCGGCCGGCGATATCGGCTTCGCCGAAGGCTATATCGCGGGCGAGTGGGACAGTCCGCACCTGGCCGGCCTGCTCGAAACCCTGGTGGACAACTACGATCACATCCGGCGCCTGTTCGACGGCAATCTGATCATGTGGGTGGTCAACTGGCTGAGCCACCGCACCAATCGCAACAGCAAGACGGGGTCGAAGAAGAACATCCATGCCCACTACGATCTGGGCAACGCCTTCTATTGCCAGTGGCTGGACGGGACGATGACCTATTCATCGGCCCGCTTCACCCGCGACGGGGAGGCGCTGGAGACAGCGCAGCGTGAGAAATACGCCGGCTTGGCCCGAATGATGGATCTTCGGCCGGGCATGTCAGTGCTGGAAATCGGTTGCGGCTGGGGCGGTTTCGCCGAGTTCGCGGCGCGCGAGATCGGCGCTAAGGTCACCGGGATCACGATTTCTAAAGAGCAGCATGATTACGCTCGCCAGCGCATGTTCAACGCGGGTCTGAGCGACCGCGCCGATATTCAACTGATCGACTACCGCGATGTGCAGGGTCGATTTGATCGGGTGGCGTCCATCGAGATGTTCGAGGCTGTGGGCATGGAGTACTGGCCCGCATACTTCGGCAAGGTCCACGACGTCCTTCAACCTGGCGGCAAGGCCGGGTTGCAGATCATCACGATCCAGGACGACCTGTTTGACGAATACAATGCCCGGACGGATTTTATCCAGAAGTACGTTTTCCCTGGCGGCATGCTGCCCTCCGAAGAACGGCTGGCGCCGGTCGTGTCGAAAGCCGGACTGTCATGGCAGTCGGTGGAACGGTTCGGCCTCGACTACGCTGCCACGCTCAAGCTTTGGGATGAGCGTTTCCAGGCATCCTGGGGCGAGATCAGCAAGCTTTCCGGCTTTGACGAAAGATTCCGCCGGCTCTGGCACTTTTATCTGGCCTATTGCGAGGCCGGTTTCCGCTCTCGCCGCACCGACGTCATTCAACTGAGCCTGTCTCGCCCATGAGCCCGCTGATTTCGACAACGGACCTCGCCGCGCGATTGGGCGCGCCGGATTTGCGGATCGTTGATGGCAGTTGGCATCTGGACGGCCGCGACGCGCGCGCCGACTTTGAACAGAACCATATCCCTGGCGCCGTCTTTTTCGATCTGGACGCCATATCGGATCACGGCAGCTCGTTGCCCCACATGATGCCGACACCAGAGGCCTTCGGGGCTTCGGTCGGGGCGCTGGGTCTCTCCGTCGATGACCAGATCGTCGTCTATGACACGACCGGATTGTTCTCGGCGGCACGCGTCTGGTGGATGCTGAAGACGATGGGCGCGACGAGGGTTCAGGTGCTCGACGGCGGCCTGCCGCGCTGGCGTGAGGACGGTCTATCGACCGTCTCCGGGCCTTCGGCGGCCGAGGCAAAGGATTTCAATGCCGAGATGGCGCCCGAGGCTGTCGCCTCGTTGGATGATGTGCGCGCGGCCTTGGCCCAGGATGCTCAGGTCGTCGACGCGCGCGGCGCACCCCGATTCGAAGGCGCAGCGCCCGAACCTCGCCCCGGTGTTCGCAGCGGCCATATGCCCGGCGCGCGCAATCTCCCCTACGGCCGATTGCTAAACAATGACGGCACGATGAAGCGTGGCGCGGCCTTGCAACAGGCCTTTGCAGACGCCGGCGTGGATATCAACCGACCTGTCATCACCACCTGCGGATCCGGAGTGACCGCCGCTATACTGACGCTGGGCCTGGCCGAACTCGGCCACCCATCGCGGCTCTATGACGGCTCCTGGGCCGAATGGGGCGCCCGAACGGACACCCCCGTCGAAACCGACTAAGATCAGGCCGGCGGCGCCGCGGGGACGACGTCGTCGGCGTCGGCCGGTTCGTCTTCCTCGCCACGCGAAACAACGGTGGCCAAAACCAGGTCGCCCGTAACGTTCAAAGTCGTGCGGCACATGTCCAGGAAACGGTCGACGCCAAGAATCAGGCCGATGCCTTCGGGTGGCACTTTCACCATCACCAGGATCATCGCCACGACCGGCAGCGAACCGGCCGGGACGCCTGCCGTGCCAATGCCGCCCAAAATGCAGACCAGCATGACCACGACTTGCTGCGTGATCGTCAGGTCGATGCCGAAGAACTGGGCGAGGAACAGCACTGTGACACCTTCAAACAGCGCCGTGCCGTTCTGGTTGGCGGTGGCGCCGACCGTCAGGACGAAACGCGCGATCTTGCGCGGCAGGTGCAACTGCTCCTCAGCCGCTTTGAGCGACACCGGCAGAGACGCGTTGGACGAGGCGGTCGAGAAGGCCACCACCATCGGCTCGCGCACACCCTTGAAGAAGGCGATGGGCGAGCGGCCGGCCGCCAGCCAGATTACGAGCGGATAGACCACGAACATATGGATCGCCATCGCGCCGACCGCGACGCCGACGAAGGCCGCCAGGCGCACCAACAGGTCCCAACCGAACAGGGCCGCCAGGTTGAACATCAGACAGGCGATGGCCAGCGGTGCCAGTTTGATGAACAGGTTGATCAGGGTCATGGAGACCTCGAAGATCCCCTGGATCACTTCCTGCAGACGGTCCGTTGCCGGGCTCTTGGCCATGACCAGACCGATGCCGAAGAACAGGGCGAAGATCATCAGCGGAAGGATCGCGTTCTCCGCCGCTGCGGTGACCGCGTTCGACGGCACCAGATCCAGGAAGAAATCGCCCAACTGGATCGAGCTGTCGCGCCCGGTCTGAACGATGCTGGCGGCGCCGTCCTTGCCCTGCTCCAACAGCTGCTGAGCCACCGCCGGATCGACACCTCGCCCGGGCTGGAAGACGTTGACCATCACCAAACCGATGACCACCGCAATGCTGGACACCACAACCGTCAGAAGCAGCGTCTTGATCCCCGCCCGTCCCAGCGAGCTGAGATCGCCCATCTCCGCCACCCCGACGACCAGGGCCGAGAACAGCAGCGGGATCACCATCATGAACAGCAGGCGCAGGAAGATCTGACCGATCGGCCCGGTCACGTTGTCCGTCAGCCAGACCACCCAGGCAGCATCGGCCCCGACCGCCAGATTGACCAGCAATCCCCCGATCAGACCGACCGCGAAACCGATCAACATCAGCCAGTGCAGCGCAAGGCCGCCGCGTTTCGTCTCGGTCATCTGTCCCCCAGGAAGCGATGCAAGCGTCGGCGCTTATCGGATCGGCAGGCCATAGATCAAGCCGGCCGGGCGCGCGTTCCATTGTGCGTTCAAACCACGCGCCAGGTCGAGCGCCGATTGCGATCCCAGATTTCGATCGAAAATCTCGCCATAATTTCCGACGGCTTCGACCGCGTCCTTAGCCCAGTCTTCGGATAGACCCAGCATAAGACCGAACTCGCCCTCGACGCCCAGCAAACGCCGGACACGCGGGTCGGTCGCGGTCTTAAACTGATCTTCGGCATTGGCCTTGGTGACGCCGAGCTCTTCGGCCAGCATCAGGGCATTCAGGGTCCAACGGACGGTCGAGGCCCAGCGCTCGTCGCCCGACTTGACCACCGGCCCCAGCGGCTCCTTAGACGCGACATCGGACAGGATCACATGTTCGTTGGGGTTGGTCAGCACGGTCCGCGCGGCAGCTAGCGCAGAAATGTCGGCGCTGAATGCGTCGCAATCCTCGCGACCATAGGCGTCGCGCGCCGCTTCCTCAGTCTCAAACACGACGGGCCGATATTCGATGCCGCGAGACCGGAAATAGTCGGCGGCGTTCGCCTGGGACGTCGAGCCCGACTGAACGCAAACCCGCGCGCCGGTCAGTTCAGTCGCGCTGTTCAGGTTCAGCGAACGCCGGACCAGGAAGCCCTGCCCGTCGTAGTAATTGATCCCGGCGAACACGAAACCTTCGCCCGCGTCGCGGCTCATGGTCCAGGACGAGTTGCGCCAAAGCACATCGATCCGTCCGTCGTTCAGCGCCGTGAAGCGATCTGACGCCGACAGAGGCACGAACCGCACCGCATCGGCATCGCCCAGCACCGCCGCCGCCGTCGCGCGACAGAAGTCCACGTCGAAGCCGCGCCACTGGCCGCGATTGTCGGTGTAGGCGAAGCCGACCAACCCCTGATGCACGCCGCAGTTCAGGCGACCGCGGCGTTTGATGGCGGCCAGCGTCGGGCTTTTCGCGACCGCCGTCGAAGACGCTTGCGCGGGCGTGGCAGGGCTGGCTTCCGGCGCAGGGCTGGCGTCCTTGCGCCCGCAAGCCGTCGTCATCAGCACAGCGGCCATCGCTCCGATCGTCCAGCACCGCATCGCGTTCCTATCCCTCGCCGCTTGCGCCCCGCTGGCTTTAGAGGCCTTTAGGGACCGATCCGCAACCCATCGGAGGGGTCATGTCGCCGCTTTCGGACCGCACCCGCCTGATCGCCGCCGCCACGCGACGCGGTCAGGGTCGGCGCGGCGTCAATCCCCCGATCGAACGCGCCTCGACGATGTTGAGCGACAGCGCGGCCGTCATGCGCGACGAGACCGACGGCCCGACCTATGGCCTCAGCGGGACCAGCGCCGCCCGCGATCTTCGTCGCGCCCTGGCCAATCTGGAGGGGGCAGAGGAAGCCTTTCTGGTTCCGTCGGGTCTTGCGGCCGTCACGGTTCCGCTTCTGGCGCTTTTGAGACCGGGCGACGAGGTCATCACGACGGACGCCGTCTATGGTCCGACGCGCCGCTTCCTCAGCCGGTATCAATTGGCCCGCGGCATCATGACCCGCTTTTTGCCCGCAGACGCAGATGCGCAGACTGTTCTGGCCGCCATTGGCGAACGCACGCGGCTGGTGCTGATGGAGTCGCCGGCCTCTCTCACATTCGAGATGGTCGATGTCGCCGCCGTGGCCCAGGCCTGTCGTAAGCGAGGCGTGCTGACGGTGGTAGACAATACCTGGGCGGCCGGCCTGGCTTATCGTCCGCTGGCCTATGGCGTGGATGTCAGTGTTCAGGCCGTGACCAAATATGTCGGCGGTCATTCGGACGTGCTGATGGGCAGTATCGCTTCGGACAATCCCGCCTGCCTGCGCGCCATCGGCGACACGATCGAGGATCTCGGCTGGCATGTGTCGCCCGACGACGCCTGGCTGGCGCTGCGTGGCCTGCGGACCTTGCCGCTGCGTTATGCCGAACAGGCGCGATCAGGCTTGATCGTGGCGGAATGGCTGCAAGCCCGACCCGAGGTGTCGCGCGTCCTCTACCCGCCCCTGCCCGGCTCGATCGATCATGACCTGTGGCGGCGAGATTTTACCGGCGCCGCGTCCCTGATGGGCGTGGTCATGAAGGGCAGCGACAAGGCGGCGGGCGAGGCCTTTCTGGACGCTCTGACCCTGTTCGGGCTGGGCTATTCCTGGGGCGGGTTCGAAAGCCTGATCACTCACGAAACCCATCAGATGGCCTACCGCAACCATCCGCCCGTGCTTGAGGGCGAACTGATCCGACTGCACGTCGGTCTTGAAGACCCCTCCGACCTGATCGCCGATCTGGAACGAGGTCTAGCCGCCTTCACGGCCGCGCTCACGGTTCCTTAAGCGCCGCAAAGGACTGTGCGCCCGTGCGTGAACCGCCCATTCAGACCCCGGATGATGCTCCGCCGCTGTGGGAACAGTGCGCGGCCGGCTTCGTCGTCTTTATGCTGACCGGCGCCCTGATCGCGCCCGTCATCGCGCCAACCCAGGTCGAGACGCCAATCCTGCGGTTCATCTGGCTGCCGGTCTATGCCGTCATCGCCGGCCTGATCGTCTTTCGCTTCGACAAGGTCATCCGCGCCTGGCCGGCATGGCTGATGATGTTCGCCCTGGTCGCCCTGTGTTTCGTCTCGAAATACTGGTCCATCGACCCCGAGGTCACTGAACGCCGCGTCATCGCCATGGCGATCAACAGCGCCTTCGCCATCTATGTGGGCGCCCGCTTCCGTGACGACGCCCTGCCGCGCGTCCTGATGTACACCTGTCTGGTGATGGCGGTCGGCAGCCTGATCATGGTTTTCGGCTATCCGAAGGTCGGGGTGCACCAGTTCGACAACGCCGGCCTGTGGCGCGGCCTCTGGTACGAGAAGAACCAGATGGGGCTGGTCATGGTGGTGGGCGCCGTCTCGGCCGCAGCGACCCTGGCCGCCGATCATATCGCAGGACGCAGCCACCGGCTCTGGATCTGCTTGGTGACATTGGGCCTGACCACGCTCCTGGTGCTCGCGACCCAATCCAAGACATCGCTTCTGTGCTGGGGCCTGGGCTTGGGCATGATCGGCGGGTGGTGGGCGTTGAAACAGGGCGGCGCCGTCATCACCGTCATCGGCATCTGGCTTGCCGTCATCATTGCGGCGGGCGCGACCTGGCTGTGGAACTCCGACTCCGCCGCAATCCTAGAAGCGCTGGGCAAGGACCCGTCGCTGACAGGCCGCACCCTGATCTGGGAGGCTTTGATGCGAAAGGTCGCCGAGCGACCCTGGACCGGCTACGGGTTCAGCGCTTTTTGGGGCGTGGACTCTATTCCCGCTCGTGAAATCCGCATCGAGACCCAATGGCCCGTCCCCTCCGCCCACAACGGCTGGATCGATCTGCTCGTGCAACTGGGCTGGCCCGGTGCGGTGGCGGTAGGGGCCATCATGGCTATCTCTGCGATCTTCGTCATCGCGCGCACGAACGGGCTTGGTGCGCGCGAAGGCTACTGGAGCATCGCCTATCTGTCCGCCTTCACCGCTTTGAGCCTGTCAGAGAGCGTCCTGCTGACCCACGCCAACCTGCCATGGATCCTGATGCTGGCGATTATGGCCCGCGCCGTGACCTTCGATCCGGCCCCTGTTCGTGCGCCGCTTGCTCGACCGGCCTCACGGGCCTACCAGACCCGGTCCCGAATCGCCTCAGACTATGTGAATGGCCGCCGACCTCTTCGCTTTTGACGACGAACCCGAAGCTCGCAAACCCGAGCCGCCCAAGCCTGTTGTGGCGGCGCCGCCTGCGGCTGCGCCCTCTATTGTCCCCACGCCCGCTCCGCCTCCTGTTCAGGCCACGGCCACGACGGCGGCCGCCACCGGCTATTCCGCCTCATCCATCGAGGTGCTGGAAGGGCTTGAACCCGTTCGCAAACGCCCCGGCATGTATATCGGCGGCACCGACGAGCGCGCCCTGCACCACCTGTTCGCCGAAGTCCTGGATAACGCCATGGACGAGGCGGTGGCCAAACACGCCAAGCTGATCACCGTCGATCTGGACGCCGACGGCTATCTGTCGGTGCGCGATGATGGTCGCGGCATCCCGGTCGATCCGCATCCGAAACATCCCGGCAAGTCGGCGCTGGAAGTCGTCATGACCGTCCTCCACTCTGGCGGCAAGTTTTCCGGTAAAGCCTATGAAACCTCTGGCGGTTTGCACGGCGTTGGCGTCTCGGTTGTCAACGCCCTGAGCGAAAGCGTCGAGGTCACGGTCTGGCGCGACGGTTTCGAATGGAAACAGGCCTTCAGCCGCGGCCACGTCCTGGCCCCGATCCAGCAGATCGGCCCGTCCAAGAAGCGCGGCACCCTGATCCGCTTCAAGCCCGACGACGAAATCTTCGGCATGGGTGCGGCCTTCAAGCCCGCTCGTCTATTCCGCATGGCGCGGTCAAAGGCCTATCTGTTCCGCGGCGTTGAGATTCGCTGGACCTGCGCGCCAGAGCGGATCACCGACGCCACACCGGCTCAGGCCAGTCTGCACTTCCCCGGCGGCCTGGCCGACGCCCTGATCGACCGCATTGGTCAGTTGGAGACCGTCACCCCCACTTTCGCCGGCCGCGCCGAGCGCCAAGGCGAGGCGGGCGCCTTCGAATGGGCGGTCACCTGGTCGCCGATCGGCTTCGGCGAATCCGACGGCTTCATCCAGTCCTACTGCAACACCGTCTCCACCCCCGACGGCGGCACGCACGAGGCCGGGTTCCGCGCCGCCCTGGTCAAGGGTTTGAAATCCTACGGCGAACTGACCAACGAGAAGCGCGCCGCGATCATCACGGCCGAGGACGTCATCGCCAATGCCGGCGCCCTGATCAGCGTCTTCATCCGCAATCCCGAATTCCAGGGCCAGACCAAGGACCGTCTGTCCTCGCCCGAGGGGGCGCGCATCGTGGAGCAGCTTCTCCGCGACCCGTTGGATCACTGGCTGACCGAGAGCCCCAAACAGGCCAACGCCCTGCTGGGCTTCGTCGTCGATCGTGCCGAGGATCGG
>NZ_JAELUF010000183.1 GCF_016429195.1 Brevundimonas sp. ASV9 | reverse complement strand
CATTAATACCTGGCATTTTCTTCATTGGCGACATTCGGATCTCAAGGAGCTTGTCGACCTGAAAGGGCGATGCCCAGTCAATTTCTGGGTTGAGCATTGCTGGTTGCGGAAAAATGCAATTGGATACTTTAATAAGACTGCTGCTTTATAATATCCGGCCTGTGATTGAACAAGCGGATGAGGATAGGCAGAGGCAAGGCTCGGTATTTATAGCTTGGAACTAAACAGTGGTGGGTCGGGCGAAAGGCGTACTCATCGCTAAATCGGGCAGCTCCCAGCGAGCCGCTCTTCGAGAACCGACCAATTAGTTTAGATAGATAAAGAGTTAAACTGAGTTTCCGCGTGATATCGAGCGTGTGTATGACCCATCTGATTCACCACTCGTCCTGAATGACAGAATTCTGCTCTTTTCGTAAACTGCTGAGACCATGTCGTAACAAGGTGCGCTATCATCACCCAGTGATTGACTGTATTTATCGTACGTGAATTTACTTTATTCTTCAAATTATCCTACCGGAGGAGTACCTCCCTACGCTAACGCCGCCAATTCTATTGATAGCAGATTTCTGTAACGATTAACCCTGGCTGTCTCGCCATGCGTACTCGTCCTCTCACGGAGTAACACTGTTGCGGCTTATGGCAGTCACTATGCGTTTGACGACCGACTCAGCTCAGCTGAACATAATTCCCTGTGATCAAAATTAGAAATAATGTTCTTCCAGAGGACAACTCATTACGACTTGCCTGGGAATTGACCTTGCTTGCCGTGAATCTTTCCTGTCCAC
>NZ_JAELUF010000182.1 GCF_016429195.1 Brevundimonas sp. ASV9 | reverse complement strand
GCCCCTGAACCGCACCACAAAGGGCGCGTCCCACAGGATGCGGGCGCTGATCCAGGCCTGACGGCCGATGACGAGGGCGGTGGACATGAAGGATCGAACCTTCCGGCGGCTGACGTTCGACCGCCCTTGTCGCATCGTCAGGGTTAAGAGCGCATTTACCAGCTTGGCCTTGGACTGAGAGAGATCGGCATGACAGATTGCCCGATATGAAGCCTGGGATTGTCCTTACTGCCTCGGTCGCCGCTCTTGTCGGGTGCTCGCCGCCCGTAGATCGCGCCCCTCAACGCCAAGCGTTTCAGGTGAACGGCAGGACCTACGAATGGCAGCTTGCTCACGGCGCGGCCGGTAGCCTTTCCATCGTCCGAACGACCTCCGCAGGACAAGGCGTCCCGTATATCGTCATGACGTGTCGTGATCGACGGCGTGGGGCTGTGCAGTTGCGCGGCGACCTGGCGCGCGCGGGGCGGGTGAATATCACCGCTGGCAACACCACCTTTTCATCGGACACGGCTTTGCGAGATCCATCTAGCGGTATTGGATCGGCCACCATTGGTGAAGGCTACTTTGAGCCCAACTGGTTCCAGGCCTTGGCCAGAGCGGATGTTGTCACGGTTTCATCCGACGGCCGGACCTTCAAGGCGCCTGGGCCGGGGGCGGCCGCTGACCACTACAAGCGCTACTGTACGCGATTGGCTAAGGCGTCGCGACCCTGACAAATCGTCCTCTGGACCTTTGGCCGCGACGGCGCGACAAGCCTTCCATGGCTGACACCGAACGCTACGACATC
>NZ_JAELUF010000181.1 GCF_016429195.1 Brevundimonas sp. ASV9 | reverse complement strand
CGGCCGCTCAGAAGAGGAAATTGCTACTGATTTGGCCGTGGACTTGTTGAACCTTGGTCCTGAAGATGCAAGCGTTCGCGAATTTTCAAAATGGCTCTTCCAGCAGATCGACGTCCTCAACGCGCAATTAAACGGAGGCGAGGCCCCT
Organism: Brevundimonas sp. ASV9; assembly: GCF_016429195.1. Taxonomy (GTDB): domain Bacteria; phylum Pseudomonadota; class Alphaproteobacteria; order Caulobacterales; family Caulobacteraceae; genus Brevundimonas. The sequence continues at coordinate 673 of NZ_JAELUF010000181.1, read as the reverse complement.
GCTCAACAAGAGGGCGCTGCGGAAATGGACACCGACATGGGTGCCGATGTTTCGGAACTCAATGCGTAAGTCTTGCCTAAAGCTTTTATATGAAGCTGTCACTAACAGAACATAGTCCAACTGGACCCCGCGCGATGCGAAACGGCAACCGAGGCGGCCGTGGTGGACGCATGCTCGGTCATATGAACAAAGCCATGGATAGAACCGATGTGCTGCATCGCGTCCGAGGACAGACTGGTAACGAGCGCATTAATAGTCACGGGCGCGGCGGTCTCCAAGGTCAACGCGGTCGTGGTGGCCGCATGAATAACATTCGCCCTGGAAATATTCAAGCCGGACTGGCTGCTGGTGGACAGCAGTGGATGATGAACGGGCAGCAGCCAAACCAAATGGAGCTCATGGCCATGCTAGAGCAGCAGAACCAAATGATGTTCCAACTATCACAACAGATGATGACTGGAGGCAACCAAGGACACGGCCGCGGACGTGGCGGCAAGTCTCTGTTTGACAGAGTTCAAGACCCTAACCGCAAGAACTTCCGCAAGGGGCAGAACAATACGACCGACGAAAATGGAGAGAAGGCGACCGAAGGCGATGACGTCAACATGTCTGGCCGCGAACCACCGAACCCCGACGAAACGGTGTGCAAATACAACTTGCGCTGCACCAGCAG
>NZ_JAELUF010000180.1 GCF_016429195.1 Brevundimonas sp. ASV9 | reverse complement strand
CAGTAGGATCTGTTATAATTACGTCCCGCCCATGCTCCTGTCGCAAACGATCCTGGAAAATGGAGCAGTGTAGGCTGCCGAGGAAACCCAAGCGCCAACCTGCTCCAAGAGCTTCTGAAAAGTCCTTTTGCAATGTGACGCTTCGGTCATTGAGGACAAGCTGGTTGATGCTATCAGCCAATTTGTGATAGTCTCCTTGGTCCGTAGGAAAGGCAGCAACGAAGACCATTGGCTTAGGCTCTATAAACCCCGGTAACTGCTCGACGGCGTCCTCACTTCCAATAGCCGTAAAAGTATCTCCCAGCTTTGCGTCCGAGATCTTTTTCATGCCTGGATTGAAATAGACGTAGCCCACTTGCCCAGCATATAACACGCTTTGTGGTGTGGCATCCGGGTACTGAATGCCGACCTGGCCGACAGTATATTTCATACCAGTCCCAAGAGAGACGACATTGTCACCAGCGCGGATAGTACCATCAAACACTCTCACGAGTAGAATAACGCCGCGAAAGTTGTCATACCACGAGTCCACAAGCAGCATTTTCAACGGCTTCTCCAATTTTCCCTTGGGATGCGGAATCTGTTCCACCACTGCTGGAAGAACCTTATCTATGCCTTTGCCCGTCTTTGCGCTGACCAAAACAGCGGTTTCTGGATCCAGCTCAAAACTGTTTTCAATTTGGTCTAGCACAGATGGGACATCTGCAGACGGCATATCAATCTTGTTCACTACCGGAATTAGAGCAAGACCCTGTGCAAAGGCCAGGTGAAAGTTGGATACGGTCTGTGCCTGAATTCCCTGGCTCGCATCGACAAGCAACAATGCGCCCCCGCAACTGGCGTAAGAGCGGGTGACTTCTGCACGAAAATCAACATGCCCGGGGGTATCCACGAGGTGCAGCAG
>NZ_JAELUF010000179.1 GCF_016429195.1 Brevundimonas sp. ASV9 | reverse complement strand
GCGCAAGACCGTGGATCAGGTCCGTCGCCTGCTGGACGACGCCGGCGGCGCGGTGGAGGTCACCGTCTCGGCCCAGAAGATCCGCTTCCAGATGGGCGAGGCGTCCCTGACCTCCAAGGTCATCGACGGCGCCTTCCCCGACTATCTGCGCGTCATCCCGCGCGGCAACGACAAACAGGCCGACATCGACAACGCCCTGTTCGCCAAGGCCGTCGACCGCGTCGCCACCATCTCGGCCGAGAAGAGCCGTTCGGTGAAACTGGCGTTCGACAACGACCGGGTGAAGCTGACCGTACGCAACATGGAAGCCGGCCAGGCCGAGGAAGAGGTCGAGATCGGCTATTCCGACGAACCGTTCGAAATCGGCTTCAACGCCCGCTATCTGCTGGACGTCGCCGGCCAGATCACGGGTGAAAACGCCGCCTTCCGCTTCGCCGACCCGGCCTCCCCGACCCTGGTGCTCGATCCGGGCGATCCGGGCGTTCAGTATGTCCTGATGCCGCTGCGGGTGTAATCCTGCCTCACGCGCGTTAGAGAGCGAGCGTGATCACCTCCCTCACACTCACCGACTTCCGCTCCTATGCAGGGGCGCGGCTGGAGATGACCTCCGCGCCTGTCGTGCTGCATGGGCCGAACGGGGCGGGAAAGACCAATCTTCTGGAGGCGATCAGTCTCCTGACCCCCGGCAAGGGGCTGCGGGGCGCCACCGCCGCCGAGATGGGCCGGCGCGAGCCGGGCGAGGCGACAGGACGCGCCTGGGCCGTCATGGTCGAACTGGACGACGAGACGCGGCTGGGCACCGGCGTTCAGGCGGCGGGCGCGGCGCGGCGCATCGTGCGGATCGACGGCGAGACGGCCCAGCCGGGGCGGCTGCTCGACTATCTGCGTCCCGTCTGGGCCACGCCGGAACAGGACC
>NZ_JAELUF010000178.1 GCF_016429195.1 Brevundimonas sp. ASV9 | reverse complement strand
GCCGTCGCGTGAGGGTTTCGAAGTCGTTTGAATGGAGAAAATCTACGGGCTTAACAGCAACCCGTCCTAAAATTGCGGATTTCCCGTGGCAGGGGAGGCGCCAGCCCACTAAGGTACTAACGCAGAGTGCAGGAACCAATGGAAGCTTGGGCGCCCGGAAAAATTAGCCCGCCGTTGATCCGGCCGCTGCGACATTTGGCTTATCGTTAAAAAAAAAAAAGTTGCTGGAGCATTTCCACAAGACGGGACACTTATACAGCAGAACAAAATATCTGCAGTTGAGCGCTTTAACTAAGTCCTAAAGCACTTCATCGAAACTGAACGTCGAATTTTGCACTCGCCGGAATCCCAAGACAAAAATATACACAATCGAATAGTGCCTTGTCGCAGCCATCTACAATGTCTGCACCGACATCAACGCCCAAGCTGCCCGTGGCAGTCGAAAAGGCAACACCATACACTTTTGACCTGGGCCACCTCCTCGCCGAAGATCCCAACAGCATCGAACTCGACAAGTCCTCACTAGAGCAGTCTCTCGCCGAAATCGCCCGCGACGGCGCCCAGTCGCTCATCAACCAGCTCCTCACAACCTGCCCGCTGCAATCAACCTCGGACGGCGTGCTGCTGACGCTGCCGCAGCCTTCAACTCGTCTGCCGCGCGAGAAGCCCGTGCCGCAGCCCAAGCCACCAACAAAGTGGGAGCGCTTCGCCGCCAAGAAGGGCATCAAGTCCAAGACGCGCGAGCAGCGCCGCAACCTAGGATACGACGAGGAGACGGGCGAGTGGAAGCGCAAGTGGGGATACAATGCTCTCAACAAAAAGGGCGAGAATGACTGGCTGGTCGAGGTAGATCCCAAGGCCGAGCGGGAGCGTACCGAGGGCACGAGCATTCGTCGAGATGGCCGCAGGGAGCGAAAGGAGCGTGTAAAGCGC
>NZ_JAELUF010000177.1 GCF_016429195.1 Brevundimonas sp. ASV9 | reverse complement strand
AGCCTGTTCTACGCCCAGTACGACTCAATCCAGCCATATCTGCAATCGGACGAGCCGGACCCCGAGAAGGAACGTCTGCAGACCCCGGCCGAGCGCGAGAAGCTGGACGGCCTGTACGAGTGCATCCTGTGCGCCTGCTGCTCGACTTCGTGCCCCAGCTACTGGTGGAACCAGGAAGAGTACCTGGGCCCGGCGGCGCTGCTGCAATCCTATCGCTGGATTTCCGACAGCCGCGACGACGCGACCCAGAAGCGCCTGGACGACCTGGAAGATCCGTTCAAACTGTATCGCTGCCACACGATCATGAACTGCGCCCAGGTCTGCCCCAAGGGTCTGAACCCGGCCAAGGCCATCGCCGAGACCAAGAAGCTGATGGTCGCGCCGAGCCGCAAGAAGGCGGCCTGAGTATCCGGCGCCGGGGGCCTTGCCTCCGGCGCCGCCTCGTTTAAGAGCGGCGCATGGCCAGCATCACCTATATCGAGCATGACGGAACCGAGCACGTCGTCGACGTGAAGCCGGGGCTGAGCGTCATGGAAGGCGCGATCCGCAACAATGTGCCGGGCATCGACGCGGACTGCGGCGGGGCCTGCGCCTGCGCGACTTGCCATGTCTATGTCGACGAGGCCTGGCGCGAGGCGACGGGCAAGCCGTCGGCGATGGAAGAGTCGATGCTGGACTTCGCCGAAGAGGTCGAGCCGAACAGCCGCCTGTCGTGCCAGATCCGGGTGTCGGACGCCCTGAACGGCCTGATCGTGCGGTTGCCGGAAAACCAGCACTGAAATGATCGACGCGCGGCTGATCGACAGGATCGGCCGATGGATCGAGCAGCGCGCCGAGGCGATGGGCCTGGACAGTCCGCCGCCGATCCTGGGGATCGCGGGCTCGCAGGGATCGGGAAAATCCACACTGGCCAATGCCGTCGCCGAACGGTTCGGCGGGGCGAGCCTGTCGCTGGACGACGTCTATCTG
>NZ_JAELUF010000176.1 GCF_016429195.1 Brevundimonas sp. ASV9 | reverse complement strand
GTGCTGGACCAGAGCGCCGCCGAGCTTGCGCGCCACGTCCCACGATGCGCGGCGATAGCGCAGGGCTGGGGCCGTTTTGTCGTTGGGGTCGTGGTCGTAAAGGCCGTCCACGTCCTTGACCAATCGCACCTTCTTCAGCCCCAACTCGGCTGCGAGGAACACCGCCGTCAGGTCCGATCCGCCGCGTCCCAGCAGGGCCACCTTGCCGTCCGGCCGCACCGCGCCGAACCCGGGCACCACCACCACCTCGTGCCGATCCAGCGCCTGTTTCAGATGGTCGGGTCGCAGGCCGCAGGGGCGCGAATGCTCCGGCTCGCCCTCCGCCACGATGCCCAGCTCCCGCACCGACAGGGCGCAGGCGTCCAGCCCGATCCGGTCGCAGGCGATGGCGACCAGGGCCGCCGACTTCTCCTCGCCCAGGGCCACATAGCCGGGCAGCAGGTCATTGGAATGCGCCAGGCCCAGCGCCCTCGCCTCGCCCAGCAGCCGGTCCGTCGCCCCGCCGAAGGCCGAGACCACCGCCACCACCTTCCGCCCCGCCCGCACATGGCCATAGACGGCCGAGGCGACCAGCGGCGCTTCCGCCGGGCTGCGCAGGATGGACGAGCCGAACTTGAGCACCACCACCTCGGGCCCAACCAAGTCGGGTAAAGGCTGACTGCTGGGGTCGAGGCTTTCGGATTTTTCTACGACGGCGAGTTGGGCGGACATCGGGGTTCTCGGGAAAGGTCGGGATGGGGTGGGGTGAAAAGAAAAACCCCGCCTGGCGGACCGGGCGGGGTTCGGGTTCTGCGGTTGCCGGGGTCCGGCGCGCTAAACTCGTCCCGCCCGTTCGGGCATGGTGGTGGTGCCGGTGGTACCGCTGATAATCGTGCCGCCGAGAGTCATGCCGAAACGCGTCGCGGCGAGGCCGGCGACGGTCGAAACTTCGGCGATGAGCGAGCGCTGTTGCACAGGGCAGGTCCGGTTGAAATCTGAGCCTAAGGTGATCGGACGACCCTGACCCTGTC
>NZ_JAELUF010000175.1 GCF_016429195.1 Brevundimonas sp. ASV9 | reverse complement strand
GTCCCAGACCTTGCCGTCGGCGAGCGACCGCAGCAGCTTCAGATATTCCGCGTGGGTCCAGGCCAGCGGGGTCGCCGAGTCCGTGTTCTGACCCACAGCGTAGTCCTTGGCCGTCGGGTTGCCGACGCCGTCCCACACCTGTTCGGCCAGCATCAGCCCGCCGTTGGCGAACCGCTCCATGCCGCGCACATAGGTCTGGCGGATGGCGGCGATGTCGGCGGCCGAGGGGGCGCCGTTCACGCTGACGCGGGCCAACGCATAGTGACCGCGCTCGCCCGTGAAGAAGGGCCAGACCCGGCCGCGCTGACCGGGGCTCATCTCCCCGCCGACGCCGTAGTTTGCGCCCGTGACGTGATCCTCGCCATAGCCATCGACGCCATAACGGCGCCAGCCCGGAGTCTTGTCGCCCTCAGGACCGAAGTCGTAGCGGACGCGATAGAGCGGCTCCAGCGACTGGTCGTCATAGACGGGCAGGGTGGACAGGATGTGCGGATCGTCGGCCTTGCGCACGCCATAGCGCACCAGTTCCAAGAAGCCGCCGTCCACGACCCGGTCTTCGGCCGGCGCGATCTGGCCATTGGCGGCGCCGATCGGGGCCTTGTCGTTCGGGTTCTCGTTTTGCGTGATGCGGATGAAGTAGCGACCGTCGCCGAAGTCGCCGTTGGTGGTGAACATCCGGTCTTCGATCTTGGACGCATAGCTGTCGGCCGCGATCTGGTAGCGCGTCGCGCCGGCGGCGTCGCCTGAGGCGCGCGCCATTTCGGCCGCCACCGTCAGGCCCGCGACCACGGCGGCGGTGCTGGAAGGCGAATAGCCCTGCTGCTCTTCCCAGCGTTCCTGCTGGGTGAAGGGCGGCTTGATCTCCGCGTCGTTCCACATCAGCCCGATCTTGCCGCCGTCGACCAGGAAGTCGGCCGCCGGCTTCAGCATGGACCGATAGTGTTCGGTCATCTGGGCGTCCGACAGCCAGCCCATCTTCCACAGACGATAGCCGAGCATGATCGGCATGGCGGTCTGGTCCAGCTGAACCGCGACCCATTCCAGTTCGCCGTCCACGTGCGTCTTCTGCAGGAACCAGCCGCCGACGCCGGTGTTGCCGGGCGTGTTCGGGCCGACCTGGACCTGCGGCAGATAGTTGAAGGCC
>NZ_JAELUF010000174.1 GCF_016429195.1 Brevundimonas sp. ASV9 | reverse complement strand
TCGCCACGACCCAGATCTACACCCACGTCGCCACCGATCGCCTGGCCCAGGTCGTCCAACAAAACCACCCCCTGGCGCGCGACGACTGAACCCCCGCTTGCCCGGCGGCGTTGACCTCTCTAGGTTCGCGCGCCTTCCCCAAGGGCGCTTTCGCCCGTTTGCAGTTCCCGGACGCCTTGATGGCCACGCACTATCTCGACTTCGAAAAGCCGATCGCCGATCTGGAAGCCAAGATCGAGGAGCTGTCGCTGCTGGCCGACACCTCGGGCGACATCGACCATGAGATCGAGGGCCTGCGCAAAAAGGCCGACCAGCTGCGCAAGAAGACCTACGCCGGCCTCGACCCCTGGATGAAGACCCAGGTCGCGCGCCATCCGCAGCGTCCGCACTTCATCGATTACGTCCAGAGCCTGTTCACCGACTGGAACGAGTTGCACGGCGACCGTCAGTTCGGCGACGATCAGGCCATCCTGGGCGGCCTGGCCCGGTTCCGCGGCCGGCCCGTCGTCATCATGGGCCACGAAAAGGGTCACGACACTGCGACCCGCATCACCCACAACTTCGGCATGGCCCGGCCCGAGGGCTATCGCAAGGCGGTGCGCCTGATGGACATGGCCGAACAGTTCGGCCTGCCGGTCCTCAGCTTCATCGACACCGCCGGCGCCTATCCGGGCCTGGGCGCCGAGGAGCGCGGCCAGGCCGAGGCCATCGCCCGCTCGACCGAGCGCTGCCTGACCCTGGGCGTCCCCTCCATCGCCACCATCACGGGCGAAGGCGGCTCGGGCGGCGCCATCGCCATCGCAGCGGCCAGCCGCGTGCTGATGCTGGAGCACTCGATCTATTCGGTCATCTCGCCCGAGGGCGCAGCCGGCATCCTGTGGCGCGACGGCGCGCGGGCCAAGGATGCGGCCATGGCGATGAAGATCACCGGCCCGGACCTGATGCAGCTGAAGATCGTGGACCGCCTGATCCAAGAGCCTGTCGGCGGCGCCCATACCGATCGCAACGCGGCCATGGCCAATGTCGGCGACGTTCTGGCCGAAGAGCTAAAGGGCTTCGACGGCCTGACGCCCCAGCAGATCAAGAAGCGCCGCGCAGATCGCTTCTACGCCATCGGCGCCCTCTGACGCTTGGTCGCTTTGGCCGACCAACGTTAACGCAGCATCCATCCTCGTCTGCCAAGCTCGG
>NZ_JAELUF010000017.1 GCF_016429195.1 Brevundimonas sp. ASV9 | reverse complement strand
CCCCCCCCCCCCCCCCCCCCCCCCCCCCCCCCCCCCCCCCCCCCCCCCCCCCCCCCCCCCCCCCCCCCCCCCCCCCCCCCCCCCCCCCCCCCTTTATAATGATCCCGCGACCACCGAGATCTACACTGTGATGTATTCGTCGGCAGCGTCAGATGTGTATAAGAGACAGGCCTCGCGCCGCCACGCCGCCTCTATGCGATTGACGAAAGCGCCGCGTGTCGTTGACGCCAGTCCCTGGGCCGGAACACCGGCCCGCGCTGAGCTCAGCACCAGGTCCTGCGCGCCTTGCGCCGCCTCATCGGCAAGGCTGGCCAGATCGGCCGACAGCGGGCCCGGCTGGGAGAGGGCGACATCGATCCGCGCTGTTTCCGCCGCGATCCGGGTCGGGGCGGAGAGGGGGCGTGCGCGCGCGACAATGACGGCGGCGTCAAGTCGGTCCTGTGCCTGATCGAGCCGACCGTCACGCAGATCCGCCCGCGCCAGGATGAGAAGCGGACCGGAGATCGCGGGCGCAGTCGGTGCAATCCGTTTGTAAATTTCCAGGGCCGCAGCAGCGTCGCGCTCGGCGCCGACCGGATCGCCCGCCTCCTCACGGGCCCGGGCCAGTTGCGACAGGAGCGCCGCACGCCCCTGCTGTCCTGAGACTTCGAGGCCAAGATCATTGAGCGCCGTCTCGAGCCGGGAGACGGCTGTCGCCGGATCGCCCCAGGACAGATCCAGATCGGCCAGATAGCCCTGCGCCGTCGTCGCGGACCGCCGGCCGGCGTCTCCCCCTTCGTGATAGGTCGCAACCGCCTGGTCCAGAAGCGGTCGCGCCAGATCAGGCCGGCCCATGTCGATATAGAGCGAACCCAGTCCAGCCAGCGCATTCGCCTTGAGGGAGGGTTGGGGGGATTGCTGGTCGTCCAGCAGCGCCAGCTGCTCGCGGAGGGTGCGCTCGGCGTCCGCCAGACGACCGGCGCGCTGCTGGGCGGCGGCGAGCGCTCTGAGCGCGCCGATCAGAGTCGGATCGCCCCGCGGCGCGGCGGCGCGCTGGATCTCCACCGACCGTTCGGACTCGGCAAGAGCCTCGAGCAGACGACCTTCGTTCAGCAGCAGGATGCTCAGATAGTTGTAGACCAGCGGCCGGTAGCCCTGGCCGGTTTCATCGGCCTCCGCCAACTCGGCGATCGCCGCCCTATAGGCGCTTTCGGCGTCTCGTCTTCGATCCTGCGCCTGATGAGCCATGCCCAGAGTGGCGATCGCCATGCCGATGTCCGTCCGCATCGTCGGCGTCATCGGCGCACGGCGGAGGCCGGCGAGCGCGGCTTCGATGTCCGCCTGGGCCTCGACCGGTTTGCCGGCCATGATCTTGTGAACCGCGATCTGGATCCGAAGATTGTGGAGTTTGGGGTCGTCGGCGGGCAGCGCCTTCTCCCGCAGCGACAGCGCTTCAAGGCAGTCGGCGATGTCGGGCTGGGGGCGGTTGGCCATGGCGTCGCACCGGGCGACAAGGGCGTCGGATAGAAGCACCGGGTCAGCAGGCTGGACGGCGCGGGCCGAGGCGATGGCGCGTTCGGCCGCCGCAAAGGCGTCGTCGAGGCGGCCGCTCTCGCGCGCGACGGTCGCCGCCTGGATGTCGGCGAGGATGGCGTCCCGGGAGCCTGTGACGACAGGGTCCGCCGCAGCGGACGCTGCGCCCAGCGCAAGCATGGTCATCAATCGCAGCATTTTCCGGCGCTTCCCCTGGTCGTTGCGGAATGGCGCTCGCCATACGCTGTGATGTCAAGCAAGATCGCAGAAACGCCGGGGGAAGACATGGTGAGAGTTTGGATTGCGGCTGCGATCATCGGCCTGTCCTGCGTGGGCTCGGCCCTTGCCCAGTCACAGCCGTCGCTAGAGCAGGCGTTCGAAGATGCGCAACTGGCGAGCGCTCCCGGCGCGGGCGTCGCGCTGGCGGACGGCGCGGCCAGGATCGCCGCCGCCGATCCATCCCTTAATCGGGTCTTCGAAGTCCACCGTGAAGCCGAGGCGCGGCGCCGCGCGCTCGAGACTGTCCTGGCGTCCCTGCGGGCGCAGGGCGCTCAGGCGGCCGAGCGCGCCCGAGGCGTCGCCGGCGATCTGGAACAGGCGACGCTGGAGGCGGCGGGCCTTCGACAGCGTCTGGACCAGGCCTTCCCCGCCTTTGCCGGCCTGACCGATCCGACGCCCCTGACTATCGCGCAGGTCCAGGCTCTGCTGAGTCCGCATGAGGCGCTCGTGCTGATCCTTCCCACCGAGCGCGGCGCCTATGTGTGGGCCGTCACTCATGAGACCGCCGTCTGGCGACGCGCCGACATGACAGCGGGCGAGATCGAGCAGGCGGCCTTGAGGCTTCAGTCAGGACTGCGCGCGGAAGGTGGACGCGGGGCCGTCGACGCCGCAAGACCCGGTCGCTCGGCTGGTGGATTCGACCGGGCGGCGGCCTCCGCGCTCTATACCGCCCTGTGGAGGCCGCTAGAGGCGACCCTGTCAGATCACCGGCTTGTCTATGTGGTCGTCGACGGCCCGCTTCGCAGCGTCCCGCCGGGCGTTCTAGTCACCGCAGCGCCGTCGGGCGATGATCGGGATCCGGAGGCCCTTCGCGCCACGGCCTGGTTCGAGCGTCGGCACGCCTTCGCCCTCCTGCCGGCCGTCGTCAGCCTCAAGGCCGTCCGACGCGCGACGCGCGAGGAAGGGAGGGGATTCGTCGGCTTCGGCGCCGTGAATACCAAGGCCTATCCGGAGGGAACGCAACCGAAAGCCCTTCCACCGTTGCCGGGCACACGGCGCGAGCTTGAGGGATTGGCGCGTGTTCTGGGCAGTCCGCGCCGCGGGGTCAGGCTGGGGAATGAGGCCACCGAGGCGGCGGTGCGGCGCGCAGACCTGTCCGGCGCTGCGGTGATCGCCTTCGCCACCCATGCCCTGCCCGGACGTGATGAGCGGTCGGAGGCGGCGCAGGAGCCGGCCCTGGTGCTCTCCCCGTCGCCTCTCACGCAAGATGGCGACGATGGGTTGCTGACGGCGAGCGAGGCGGCCCGACTGCGACTGAACGCCGATCTGGTGATCCTGAGCGCCTGCGATACCGGTCGGGACGATCCCCAGGCGCAGGGGCTGAACAGTCTGTCGCGGGCCTTCTTCTACGCCGGCGCGCGCGCGCTTATGGTGTCGAACTGGCGCATCCGGGATGATGTCGCCGAGCGGCTCTCGGTCCGTGCGATCGCCCTGGCCCGCCGCAACCGGCAAGGCGTCTCCGAAGCCCTCAACCGGGCCGCCCTGGAAATGATGGAAGACCGATCCGATCCGTCGTTCGCGCACCCCTCCCAATGGTCATCGTTCAGCGTCGTCGGCGACGGCGCAGTCCGGATCAACGGCGGCTGACGGCAATCGTCAGACGACGCCGCCCCCCTCCCGGTCCATCCTCGAGTGGGAAAGGGGAGGATGAAGATGATGACGAGGCGATTGGGGCGGCTGTGCGGCCTGTCTGCGGGGCTGTCTGTGGGGCTGGCCATCGGGCTGGCCGCCGGCTCTGCGATGGCCGATCCGCAGACGGATGAGGCGAACCGGCAGAGGCAGATGGCGTCGATGCGTCAGGAGGCGGCCAGGGCCGATCAGGCGAGCGCGGATCGCAGCCTGGCCCAGCAGCAGACCGCCGCCAACGCGGCGCGCCAGGGACCAAACTCCGGCATGGCGACTGGATCGGGCTCCCCGTCGTCGGGCGCGCCGACCTGGGCCGGAGGCTCGAGCGCCGCGACAGGCGGTCCCCATAGCGTCGTGGACAGCTACACCTTCACCTTCCGCAAGCAAGAGACCACGGCCCAGATGCTGGCGCGGCTGACAGCAGCGGCGGACGGAGGCGACGGCGGCGCGGCCTATAATCTCGCGCGCATCTATTACACCGGCTTCGAAGGCGTGCCGCGCGACGATGCGGCGGCGCGGCGCCTCTTCGGCCAGGCGGCGCGCACGGGCCACGCCCAGAGCCAGGCCAACTACGGGTTCTTCCTCAAGGAGGGTATCGGCGGCCCTGCAGCGCCTCAGGACGCGCGCCGCTGGCTGAAGGCGGCCTCGGACGCCGGAAACAGTTTCGGTCAGATGCAGTACGCCTTCAGCCTCTGGTCCGAAGATCCAGAGGCCGCCTCGCCGCTGGTGATCGCGGCGGCGGATGCTGGCGAGATGGGGGCTCAGGCCTTGGTCGGTAGTCTTTACGTCATGGGCTACACAGTCGCCCAGGATGACGTCCTGGCGGTGAAATATCTGAAGGCGGCCGCGGAACAGGGCGAGCCCGGATCAAAGGGTCTGCTTGCGGGTCTTTACCTGACCGGACGCGGAGGCGGCTCGGAAGCCGAAGGATATCGTCTGCTGAAGGAGGGCGCGGACGGCGGGGACGCGGACTCCATGCGGAACTACGGTCTGATGCTCGTTCAGGGCAAGGGCTATCCCAAGGATCCAGCGGCCGGCGCGGCGATCGTGCGCAAGGCCGCCGTGGCGGGCGATGCGAAGTCTCAGAAGCTTCTCGGCGATCTCTATAACGAGGGCCTGGGCGTCCCCGAGCAGGAGGAGGATACCATCTACTGGTGGAACCGCGCAGCCGAAGCCGGAGATGCGGAAGCGATCGAGGCGATGATCGATGTGCGGACAGGCGGCTATGTGATCGGTCGCGCGCCGCTCGACGGGGTCGGCGAGACCGCTCGCCCGACCGGACGGGGGACATAGACAGTGCGCCCTCGTATCGGTGCTGGGCTCGCCAGGCGGGGGGGCGCGTACGCCCTCCGGACGCTCGGCGTCCTTGTCGGCGCTTCGATGACGCTCAGCGCGTGCGCGACCCGACTGCCTGACGATGTGTCATCGTCTGTCAGAAACTCGCTGCGCGCGATGAATGAGCCCTCAGGCCCGATGGCCGTGGCGCGTCTTGCCTCTCCGACGTCGGTCAGTGCGTCCGGCGACGACTGGGTCATCGACTATGAGAAGACGGGCGACGGCGGCTGGTGCGGCACGGGGGGATGCACCAAGGAACTGTGGGTTTCCAGGGAGGGTCGCCACATCCTGGTGTTCAGCGAGCAGGTTCTCGACTGGCGTTTGACGCCTGGCGCGCCGGCCGTGCTGGATATCGATATTCACGGCGTCAACTGCGGTGCGACGGGTTCGGAGCCCTGTCTGCGCCGCCTTGTCTGGAATGAGGCGCGCGGCCGATTAGACGAGGCCTTCAATCGCGAGGGCTCTGGCTATCTCGTCGGTCCTCTGTTCCAGCCGATCGAGCCCGAACCCTATCCCGAAGCCGTGGCGACTGAAATCGACCGGCGCATGGCTCTGTGTCGTCAAGCGAACGGACTTGTAGACGCGGGGGAATATCCGGCCGTGACCAGTCCCGACCTGAACGGCGACGGACGCCGCGACTGGATCGTCGGATCCCCCTATACCCGCTGCCATTCCGCCTTGGATGAGACGATCGCCATGCCGGCGCTGGGTGTGACCGTGCTGGTCAGCGTTGGGGACCGCTGGGTGACGGCGTTGAACGTGCAGAACCCCAACTACGCGGTGGAACTGCGTCCGTCCGGTCCCGCCGAGTTCGGCCTGCGAGATGAGAACCTGTGTCAGGACAAGCCCGCCTGTCCGACGCGCTTCTATGCCTGGGAGCCGGTGACGCAGACGCTGCGCGACAGCGGGGAGGGGCATTGGCATCCCCGCCTGATCGCCAATTCAGAAACCTGGCTAGACTGCCTGGCGGCGGCAAAGGCTGTCGCGCGGCGTCACGCGACGGACTGGACCGACGCCGATCTCCGCCTGTTCGCAGCGCATGAAACCGAGACGCTGAAGATCTACCGCAGGCGATACGAAGAGTCCGTACCCGGATTGACGCGGTCGGCGGCCGGGGAGCGCGAGGCGGTTTTTGCGAGCCGCTATGACGAACCGCAGGAACAGGAGGCGGCGGACTGGCGGAGCGACCGCTGCGTCGCCCTGCCATGAGCGGCCAGGAGAATGATACGCGGCTCTGTCATGCCGATCATATGGCGCGCCATCCGCAGAACAACTGGGGCAGTGTGCGCTACGATCCGCGTTTCGATGTCTATTGGCTGGTCGCCGGTGACGCCAAACAGCAACTCTTTTTCTGTCCCTGGTGCGGCGACGCCCTGCCGGAATCGCAACGCGACCGCTGGTTCGACGCGCTCGAAGCCGAAGGTGTCGATCCAAGCCGCGACCTCATACCGGAAATCTATCAGACGGGCGCTTGGCGGGGTGTCTCTGACCTGCCGGCACTCGAAAAGCAGTGGGGCGCGATCGAGGGGCGCTACATCGATCTGTTCGAGCCGGACGAGGATTGAGGGCGTGGTCCTGTGGCGGCCGAAACTTTGCAATGAGGCGGCGGCCGCTGGATCGACATCAGCCCAACGCCTCCTGGACTGGGCAGACCGGTCAGAGGGAGATTTTACCGTGAAACAGAACCGTCTGGAGTCTCGAGGATGTCCGTGACGACCGCCCTTGCGATGGCTCTCCTCCAGTATGGCTCCTGCCAGAGCGGCGGTCCCGCGCGTACCAGAACGCCGGCCGAAGCGGCACGCGCCTATGTGCAGGGTCTGGTGGAGCGTGATGCCGACCCGATCAAATGGGTGACCCGGCCTGGAGCGCTTTGGCGGTATCGAAACGAGACGATCACGGACACGGACTTCTATGAGCGGCTGAAGCCGAACGCCCATCCAAATCAATATCCGGTCGTCACCGGTATGACAGCGACCGTTAATGAGGTCGCGGTGGTCACCCGTCTCAGAGGCGTCGATGAAACAGACGTGCTGACAGTGCTGACCGTAGAAGACGGTTGCATCTCCGGCGTCACGATATTCGCGCGATCGTGAACGGAGCAGCTGTCCGGACGCACGACCTCAGCTTACAGCCCACATCGTCATCGCTGCGAGGTGCGGTCGTCCGCCGCCGGCGCGGATGGGGCGAGGACAGCGTGAGCAAAGCTTACAAAAGGCAGTGTGCGACGTTTGTTTGAGTGCTTTGTACGCGGCCCGGCTCCAATGTCTTTTGTTGGCGCACATCCTGAACCAGCCAAGTCATGCGCCGACATTTTCGAACGCGGGGGATTTGACACAATGAGTAAGGGCTTATATATAAGCCCTTATGTTGTCTGCATCACCCACCCTTGGAACGCTCTTGCGCCATCTGATCGATCTTCTGGATGGAGAGGTCGAGGCGGCCTATGCGGCCTCTGGCCTGAATTGGCGTCCCCGCTACACGCCAATCCTTCGCGTCCTGATGCGCGACGGCGGGCAGTCGATCAAGGCCATCGCGCAGCAGATCGGCATCAGCCATTCGGCCGTCAGTCAGACCGTGACCCAGATGGTCAAGGATGGGCTGGTTCTGCTGAAGCCCGGCGCCGACGCGCGAGAGCGGATCGTGATGCTGACCGCCAAGACCGAAGCGATGATCCCGCGTCTGCAAGGGCAATGGGCGGCCGTGAACCAGGCGGCCGAGACATTGGACCAAGAGCTGTCGGCGCCCCTCTCCGGCGTGGTCAAGGAGGCCATCGCCGCCCTGACGGATCAACCCTTCGGCCAACGCATTCAGGCCGCTGCAAAGACGCAGTCGGCCGTCTAACCTCAACCCCTCCACCGGAATCTATCATGCAATCTAAGCTGCTCAGCGCCGCTGCGATGGCGCTCGCCCTGATGGGCGTCCAAGGCGTCGCACACGCTCAGTCCCGTCCGCCCGTCGCGGCCGCCACCCAGGCTGAATTGTCCGCGACCCAGCGCGCTGCGGTCCTGAGCGCGATCGGACAGGCGGTTCAGTCCTCCTACGTCTTTCCCGACCGGGCGCCGGCGATCCTTGCTCGGTTGGACGCCGCCCAAACGTCCGGCCGCTACGACGTGTCCTCGCCCAACGAACTGGCGGGGCTGATCAGCGGCGACCTGCGCGACGCCAGCCAAGACGGTCACGTCTATCTGGAATATGCGCCCGATCGCTTCGCCGCCGCCTCGGCCGGCGCCGACGCGACCCAAGTCCTCTCAGAGATCGACGCCGCCGCCGCCCGTCGCGACAACCACGGTCTCAGCGCCATGGAAATCCTGCCCGGCAACGTCCGCTATCTGAAGATCGACGCCTTCCATTGGGTCTCGGACGAAACGGGCCGCGCCTACGACGACGCCATGCGGTTCCTGAAGGCCGGCGACGCGGTCATCATCGACCTGCGGGGCAATGGCGGCGGATCGTCCGAGGCAGTCCAGTATCTGGTCAGTCACTTCTTGAAGGCCGGAACGCTGGAAATCACCTTCCTGAAGGCCGGGCAGGAGCCGGTGCAGACGCGCGCGCTCGACAATCTGCCCGCCGGGCGACTGACCGGTACGCCCCTGTATGTGCTGATCGACCAGGCCTCGGCCTCTGCGGCGGAATCCTTCGCCTATGACGTTCAGCAGTTCAAACTCGGTCGGCTGGTGGGAGCCAAGACGGCGGGCGCCGCCAACAACAATGACTTCTTCCCCATCGCGCCCGGCTTCATGCTCAGCCTGTCGGTCGGCCGCCCCGTCCACCCCGTCAGCGGCGGCAACTGGGAGGGCGTCGGCGTGGCGCCGGACACCCCGACTTCCTCCGTCAAGGCGCTGGACGTCGCTCAGGCCGAGGCCCTGCGCGCCCTGTTGGCGACGGCGACTTCAGACGCCGCCAAGACGGACTACGCCTGGGCCCTGACTGCGGTTGAGGCGCGTCTGACCCCCCCTGTGATCGACGCCGCCCTGCTGCAGTCCGCGCCCGGCGCCTATCGCAACTATGTGGTCACGATGCAGGACGGCGCCCTGGTCGTCGCCCGGCCCGGCCACCCGCTGTGGCCCGCGCCGCGCAAGCTGCAAGCGCTGACCGCAGACGGCCTGTTTGCAGTCGAGGGTCTCGACGTCCTGCGCATAGGCTTTAAGGACGGCGCCCTGCAGCTATGGTGGAAGGACGAGCCTGCGCCGCGCGTCATCCCGCGAACATGACAGCTTGCGTCAGGAGGGACGACGGCAACGGTTCGGCCGGCATCAAGTCATCAGGTGTCGCAAGTATGTGCCCGAAGAGAGCGCCCAGCTGATGTGACCAAGGATGCGGGGAGTTGGGTCTGGCGATCCGGCGATCTGCGGGAGCCTCCCCGCGCCGCGCGTCCACGAGGATGCCGAGAGTGCGACGCCAACGCGATGTCAGATGCTGACGCATAGGCGCTCTGAGCGGCAGGGAAAAGAAAATCCTGCCGCCGTAGCGGCATTCGCCAAAACTGAGATGGATTGGAGCGGCCCGCGAGGCCACCTCAATCGCGGTTTGGTGACAGGCTTACGGACCTCCAAACCCCTCAGCGAGACCCAGGTTCGCCAAAGTCATCCAGGACAGTAGTGCGCGAGGCCCGGAGCCATCGACGGAATGCGATCAGCGTACATCGGCGGCGACGCCGGCCGCATCCCCTTTCGCCGGCCTCCGTCGTCAACCAGGCGTTCAAGCCGTGCGAAGACCCCGGCGAAGGACGGCCGTTACCCGATCCAGAGCGCAGGCAGCCTAACTTCGGCGCGAAGCCCGCCTCCGGGCCGATTTTGCAGGTCGATTTCACCCCCCGCCCGTCTGAGGATCGACGCGACGATCGCTAGGCCGAGCCCGGCTCCGCCCGTGTTGCGGTTTCGCGACGTCTCAAGGCGATGAAAAGGCTCAAAGACGCGTTCGAGTTCGTCAGGCGCGATGCCCGGTCCGTCGTCGTCGATCGTACAGATCGTTACGCCATTGTCTGCACGGACAGCGATTTTGACTCCGCCGCCGTAGACGACGGCGTTGTCGACGAGGTTGGATAGCGCCCGGTCTAAATGTTCACGGTCTGCCATAACGAGATGCTCCCCTGTCGTCTCGAGCGCGACTGGCGCGCCCGCCAGCCGATGTCGGCCAAGGGCGTCCTCGATCACATCGACCAGATCGACAGGTTCGCTCATCCACGGGACCTCCTCCCCGCGAACATAGGTGAGGAGCTGTGCAATCATCCGCTCCATCCGGGCGATATCGGCGACGGCTTCCGCCTTGGCTTCGCCCGTCAGCCCTTCCACGCGGAGCCGTAAACCGGTCAGTGGCGTCCGCAGGTCATGCGCGATAGCGGCCATCATGGCTGTCCGTGTCCGCAGATGGTCCAGCAGGCGCTGGCGCATGGCGTCCATCGCCGACGCCGCGCTCCGCGCTTCGGAAGGCCCTGCGACCCAGGCGGCGCTGTCCAGACGTGCGTCGTCCGCCGCCGCCGCCTCAAGGCGCCGAAACGGAGCCGTAAGTCGCGCGGCGCCCCAAAGCGCAACGGGCAGGATGAGGGCGGCGGCAAGCGCCAGAGCGGCGAGCATACGAAGGCGAGCGGGCGTGAAGAAGGGCGTCGCCGGTTCGGCAATGCGCCAGGATCCGTCGGGACGCCGCCAGGCGGCGGCGAACGGGCTGAACCGCGCACCGGGCTGGACGCCCGGACGGGACAGGGTGAGGGTTGGGCGGCCCGACGCCAAACCCTCTGACACGACGGCGATCGCGACAGGCGCGGCGGGGCGGCCTGTCGAGGCCAATGACCGCACCTCAACGGTGTCGCGCGGCGCGGCGAGATCGGCCGCCAAGGCGGATCGGATGAGGCTGTCCCGGCCGGGCTCCGTCACGAACGGCCTGCGCGTCGCAACGGAGCGACGCCAGCCCGGCGGGACCTGTTTGGCGCGCAAAGCCTGAGTTGTTTCCTCGATGCCTATTCTTCGCGGCTCCGGGGTCGGGAACAGCACGGCGACGCCGAAGCTCACGCCGAAACACACAGCGATGCCGAGCACCGCGAACAGGGCGATCTGCAATCGAAGGGAGCGACGTATCATCGGCGTTCGACCTCCGCCGCAAACCGATAGCCCAGGCCGCGTTGGGTCTCGATCATCGGCGGCTGTCCGGGCCTATGGAGCTTTCGCCTCAGGCGGCTGACGGCCAGATCGACCGCACGGTCGAAATTCTCTGTCAGCGGACCATGGGTGAGCGTCAGAAGCCGGTCGCGGCTGAGAAGTCTTCCGGGGTGTTCCAAAAAGGCGAGCAACAGGGAAAGCTCGCCTGTCGTCAGGCTGACAATGCCAGCTGCGGGATCGATCAGGCTGCCTGCGTCGCTATCCAAACGCCATCCCGCGAAAAGCCAGATCGGTCCGGCGGCTCTGGCGTCCGCCCGCGAGGAGGGGCGGCGCAGGATGGCGCGGATGCGGGCCAGCAGCTCTCTGGGCTCGAAGGGTTTGGCGAGATAATCGGCCGCACCCAGTTCGAGACCCACGATACGGTCGGTCGTTTCGCCGGCGGCGCTCAGCATGAGCACAGGAGCGACATCTCCTAAACGCCGACAGATCGACAGCCCGGTCTCGCCTGGCATCATAACGTCCAGGATGATGAGGTCGGGCGCCCGAGCCGCGATAGCGCTGTCCATTTCGACGGCGTCCTCGACCCCGCGGACGGAAAACTCCGGACCCGCCAGATAGTCAAGAATCGCCCCGCGCACGCTCGGATCGTCATCGACGATGAGAATATCGGCGGCACGCGCCGGGCCTGGACTGTCCATCAATCAATCCTCTACGGCCTGTGTATCCGTCGTGTGTCAGTCCTCCGGCCACGGCGACGGGATTGGACATTCTGCAGATACACAATCCGGGAAAGGTGGGGCGTGCCTTTCTGGAGCTTCCCATGCGTGCCGCCCGTCGTCTGACCCTTCTCGTCGCCGCCTCTCTCGCCGTTCTGATCGCCGCCGAACCCGCTCTGGCGCAAATCGCGGCGCCGACCCGGCCGTTCGCGTCAGATAGCGGGGGGGTGGTTGCGGATCGGCTGGTCCGGTTCGGCGTCCTCCAGAACGGCATGCAATACGCCATTCTTCGCAACGCGACCCCACCAGGGCAGGCCTCCCTGCGCCTGCGTGTTGACGCCGGATCCCTGATGGAACGCGAGGACCAGCGTGGGCTGGCGCACTTCATGGAGCATATGGCCTTCAACGGGACGACCCATATTCCCGAGAATCAGCTCGTGCATATCCTGGAGCGTCTAGGCCTGGCGTTCGGCGCCGACACCAACGCCTCAACCGACTTCACCCAGACGCTGTACAAGCTGGATTTGCCGCGCACGGACGATGAAACTGTCGACACGGCCCTGCACATTCTGCGTGAACAGGTGTCGGAAGCCCTGATGGCTGACGCGGACATCGCGGCGGAGCGCGGCGTCATCGAGGGCGAGGCCCGGCTCAGGGACACGCCCGGCCTGCGCGCATTCAAGCGGCAGATCGGTCTTGTCGCGGCGGGTCAACGCGCGGCGGACCGGATGCCGATCGGGGATCTCGACGTCATTCGGTCGGCGCCGAGGGAACGTTTCGTCGATTTCTACAACGGTTATTATCGACCCGAGCGGACGACCCTGATCGCAGTGGGCGATTTCGACGTCGATGTCATGGAGACGAAGATCCGCGCGGCCTTCGAGTCATGGAGGGCGCGTGGACAGGCCGGCCTCGCGCCGGAACTCGGAAGCGTCGCACGGCGGGCGGCGGAAGTCGCGGTTCTCGTCGAGCCCGGCGTTCAATCCTCGGTCCAGATCAACTGGACGAGACCCCGGAACCATCGACCCGATACGGCGGACGAGCGTCGTCGCCTCCTGCTTCGCCGGCTCGGTGTGGCGGTTCTGAACCGTCGTCTCAGCGAAATGACCCGCGCCGACGATCCGCCCTTCATCGCCGCCGGGGCCAGCGAAAGCGATCTGGCCGACAGTGTCGACATCACCTCGCTGACAGCTCAGTTCAATCCCGGCGGCTGGCGACGCGCGATCGAAGCCATCGATCAGGAACAACGTCGGCTGGTCGACTTCGGTGTGTCCGATGCCGAGCTTCAGCGCGAGATCGTCGCACGCCGAACGGCGCTGCAGGTGGCGCTGGACGGCGCGGCGACCCGCCGAACGCCGGATGTCGCCGCGAGCCTGACCAACGCCGTCAATGATCGCACGGTGTTCACCTCGGCGCAGACGAACCTGGATCTCTTCGAGACCGCTGTGACGGGATTGACGACCGCCGAAGTCAATGCGGCGGCCAGATCCGTGTTCGAAGGGGAGGGGCCGTTGGTCCTGGCGATCACGCCGATCCCCATCGAAGGCGGCGAGGCCGCCGTGTCGTCAGCCCTGGAGGTGTCGCGCAAAACCCCTGTCGTCGCTGCGGTCGCTCCGGCCGAGCGCGCTTGGCCCTACGACGACTTCGGAGCGCCCGGAGCGGTCGCGTCCCGCACGCCGCTCGACCCCGTCGGGGCCACCGTCGTCACCTTCGAGAATGGCGTCCGCCTGACCGTCAAGCCGACCCGGTTCCGTGACCAGCAGGTTTTGGTCTCGGTCAGAACCGGTCACGGTCAACAAGGCTTTTCGCCCGTTGAGGTGGGGCCGGAGTCGCTCGCGCGATACTACGTCGTGCAGGGCGGACTTGGACAACTGACCTCGGATGAGATCGGACGCGTCCTGAATGATCGCGTCTACTCGACGAGCTTCGCGATTAAGGCTGACGCCTATGTCCTTTCCGGGATTACCCGGCCGCAGGATCTCGAACTTCAGACCCAGGTTCTGGCGGCCTATCTGACCGATCCGGGCCTGAGGGCGGCGCCCTTCCAGCGGATCAAATCGACCTTTCCCCAATCGATCGCCCAGCTCTCGTCCACGCCGGTCGGGGCCTTCGCCCTTCAGCAGCCGGCGCTGCTGGCCAGCGGGGATCGCCGCGAGAGCTTCCCGACGGCCCAGGATATCGCCAGATGGTCGGATCCGGCGCCGCCTGCGTCGCTGAGGCAAGCCCTCACGACCGGTCCGTTGGACGTGATCATCGTCGGAGATGTCACTGTGGACGCCGCCATAGCGAGCGTCGCGTCCACCTTCGGCGCGCTGCCGCCAAGGGGAGAAGCGCAACCCCTGAAGCCTGGCGCCGACCAGCTTCGGTTTCCACCATCCAACGCCGAGCCTGTCCGTCTGACGCACCGGGGTCCGGCGGAACAGGCCCTGGCCTATATCGCCTGGCCGACCGTCGATGCGATCTCGGATCCGGTCGCGGCGCGTCGGGCCGCCCTTCTGACGGAAGTGCTGAAGCTGCGCGTGACGGAAGAAGTTCGCGAACGCGAAGCGCTGGCCTATGCGCCTGTGGTCAACGCCAAGAGCTCCGACGTCTATCCGGGATACGGACTGATCGGCGTACGCGCCGACGTGGGGGCCGGGTCGATCGACGCCTTCTGGAACGCTGTTGACGGCATCGTCGCCCGGCTGAAGGCGGCGCCGGTGTCTCAGGACGAGCTCGACCGGGCGCGCCGTCCGATCCTTGAAGCCCTGCGCCGTAGCCAGGCGACCAATGAATACTGGTCGGATGCGCTGGCGGGGATCGCCGGATCTCCAGCCAAGGCCGCCCAGACGATGAGCCATCCGGCTGACCTGGAAGCTGTCACGCCCGTTGATATTCAACACCTGGCCCAACGCTACCTCAGAGCGGATACGGCCTGGCGCGCGGTCGTGACGTCGGAGGGAGCCTAGCCTTCCACAGGGGCGACGTTCGGACGTTGACCGATGCCACCGCCTTGGTCGCCGGACAGGAGACATGAAAGGTTTCGGTGCTCATGACGGCAGACTTCAACGACGGTCGCTCGTATCGAAATCGTGCGGTCCGACGATTGGGGTCAGCCGACGCCTTGTCGTGAGAGCCTGGACGGCGAGCCGCCTCGACCCTCACCGTTTCGGAGGATCGGGGAGGGTCGCAGGTCAGAGCGACAGGACGTGCGGCTTGAGCGCGTCTACGGTTTTCGTCAGGCCTGCGGCTTCCATGTCGAGAAGCAGGGTGTCGGCCGTCTTCTCAGGCCTTTTCAGCCTGACGCGCATTTTGCGGATGGCGGCGACGGCCCGTCCGGGGTCTAGCGCGATCGTGTCCGCGATGAAGGCGTCTGCGCTCCGCGCTTCCAGATTGAGTGGCGTGAGGACAGCCTTCGGGAAGTCCCTGAGATTATCCGTGACAATGACAGCGGCGCTGGTCTTGAGCGCGGCGGCGACGACGTGGCGATCATTCCCGTCTGGCAGACCCGCCACAGCCCCGATCATGGCCTTGAAGTCACCCACGCACGCCTCTCCGAACGCTGTGACCATTGCGTTGCGGGCGCGCGCCGCGTGTCCTGCCGCGCCTGAGCGCCTTTGGCGCGTAGAATGGCCTCGATCGCGGCTTCCGTCTCGTCGAGGATTTTGTCGGACCAGCGGATGCGGAAGAACTGCGCCTCCGCCGAGGTCAGGAGGAGGTTTCGCTTCAGAGCGCCGGCAAGCGCACAGGCGTCTATGAGCGCTGTGAAGCGTTTGGCGAACATGACCTAGAGATGCTCCGCATCCATCTCGGCCAGTTCGGACAGCGCGACGCTCCGTCGAGCATCGCGTGCTTTCTTGTACGCGAACAGGTTCTCCGCCCTGACCCGGCGATGTCGACCCACAGTCACATGCTCGATGTCCCCCTTTTTCAGCAGAGACACGAAAAACGGACGCGACACATTGAGAATGTCGGCGGCCTGCTGGGTGGTCAACAGTTGGCTGACCGGAACCAGGGTGACGGCGTCGCCCCTTCCGACATGCCGGAGTAGTTCCATCAAGAGCCGCGACAGGGCGGGAGCCAGGATGATATCGGCCGGCTTGCCGGTCTCGTCCAGGACGCGAAGCCGTTGATCGGTATCATTGGTGGCCTGCGCAGCCAGGATCTGGCGTAGTTGGTTAGCCGCCGCCCGTTCATTGGCGGACGGCAGCCGGTCGCCGAGCTCCTCGGCGAAGGCTGGAACGGTCATTTCAGGCCTCTCCGGGTGGCTGTCGACTGTAAGAAATATTCGAAATAATCGCAACGAAAGAAATATTCGAACCCGATCTCCGTTCCGTTAAATTCCGAGAAGGGGACGGTCCAAGGCAAGATCAGAGTTCGCACGCGCCGCTGGCAAACCTGCCGACGGTCAGCCGTGCAACCCGGATGAACCTTCGAGGCCCCTCAGGCTTTGGCCGGGTTGACGCGCAGAACCTTTTTAGGTGCGGGCCAAGAAAAGCGTCGGGTTGGTCACTCAGCAGAGGCTCAATATGATCTCGGCATCTTCGGAGGGCTCTCATGATCTTGCCAGTTCTCATGGCGACGGGTCTCGTCTTGGCGGCTCCGCAGGATCCGCTTGATCAAGGGCGAAGGATCGGCGGCTGGAGTTTCGCGCTCCACGTCTGCGCTCTCGCGGGTTACGACGTGCGCACAGAGCCGGCGGAAAAGGCGCTCGAAGAGTTCGAGAGCGGATTGGCCGGATACGGTCTTCCGCGGGGCGATGGCGCTCGCGCTTTCGACGAAGGGATGGCGCTCGAAGTTCAGGCTTTCGGTGTCTCCAGAGGGGCGGCGTCTGAAGCGGATGGCCGCAAAGTCATTGCTGCGAAGGCAGGCCGGATCAGACAACGGTGCCGTCTGGTGGCGGAAGCCCTGCCGGGGTCGATCCTAGAGATTGACGACGCCGAAACCCGGGTCGAGACGGTGGTGGGCGCCTGGTACGCCGCCGCCCACGAGTAGCGTCCGTTGACGTCTCTCAAAGGGACGAGACCAAGGGTGCGAGAGGACTGACCGAAGGCAAGCGCCAGGCAGGATCCGACTGATCTTCGACGGCGAACACCCAGTCCCGCAGCGATCCCTACGAAGCCAGTAACCCGCCATCCAGGGCCGCAATGATCGCTGCGGCTCGCGGACGCCATTGCGCATTCCGCGCTCCACGCGGCCGTCAACGACAATACAGGCGCTCGCCGCCCCGAGTCCCGCGCGGCGCCGGTTCGCACAACAGCGACAAGATCTGATCGTGACCGGATTTCGACCTGGGCGGTCCAGAACCCCGGCGCGGCGGGGATGGAGACCGGCAAGCTGCGACTTGCGGACAAGTCGCTGCGCGACGGTATCGAGATCAGTCATGGCAAGTAAAAAGCGATCATTTCGATTCCAAAGAATATATTCGTGGAGCGCGTTGACAGCCTGTGGATGATTTTGCTTGCTGAGGATCGTCAGCGCCGACCCTCAGGCCAGACCACGGGAAATCAAATCATGCGACGTTTACTTCAGCGTGGCCTCTCGGCCGCGACGGTGACTTGCGGCCTGCTTTTTGCGGGCCAGGCTTTGGCCGGAGGCTCCGGCATGCCCTGGGAGGGGCCGCTGCAACAGATCGTGGAGTCGATCACCGGCCCCGTCGTCCAGGCCGCCGCGGTCGTGGCGGTGGTCTTGTTCGGGGCCGGCGTCGCCATGAGCGAGAACGGCTCGTCGATGCGGCGGGGGCTCGGTATCCTGTTCGGGCTGTCGATCGCCTTCGCCGCCTCGACCTTCTTCCTGCAGTTCTTCGGCTTCGCCGGCGGGGCGGAGATCGCCTGATGTCCGAAGCCTCGCCCGATCACCGCCCGCCCGGCTGGGACCTGCCGGTCGCCGGCGCCCTGACCGAACCCGTGACCCTGGCGGGGATGCCGCGCGACTACGCCATCCTGATGGGCACCGTCGCGGTGGTGCTCGGACTGGCGTTGCGGATCTGGTGGCTGGGTCTGCTGTGGTGGGCGGTCGCTCACGCGATCGGTCTTTACGCCGCACGGGCGGACAAGCGGTTCTTCGACGTCCTTCGGCGACACCTGGCCCTGCCGGGCCATCTCGATGCGTGAGGGCTGATCATGCGGTTCCTTGATGAGCATCGGCGCCGGCCCGCGCTTCTGGCCGATCACCTGCCCTGGGCCGCCCTGGTCGCCCCCGGGGTGGTGCTGAACAAGGACGGCTCCTTCACCTGCGGTCTGAGGTTCCGGGGGCCGGATCTGGACTCGGCGTCCGACCTTGAGCTGATGGCCGTCCGGGCGAGGCTGAACAACGCCCTGAAACGGTTGGGCAGCGGGTGGTGCCTGCACGTGGAGGCGCGGCGTCGTCCCGCCGAGGCCTATCCGGCGAGCGCGTTCGAGATCGCGACCGCCTGGCTGGTCGACGCCGAGCGCCGCGCGCTTTTCGAAACCAGCGAGCCGGCCTTTGAGACCGACTACCGCGCCGCCCTGACCTGGCTTGCGCCGGCCGACCAGACCCGTCGCATGGAACGAATGCTGTTCGACGGCGCCGATCCCGCGAGCCGCGACTGGCGCTCGGCCTTAGACGCCTTTGCGCGAGAGACCGCCCAGATCTTCGATCTTCTGGCCGACGCCCTGCCGGAAGTGGAGCGGTTGGACGATGGGGCCTTGCTGAGCTGGCTGCACGACTGTGTCTCTCCCCGGTCCATTCCGCTCCAGCTGCCGGCGACGCCGATGTTTCTGGACGCGTGGCTGGCGGATGCCCCGCTTTTGGGCGGCGTCGCCCCAACGCTCGACGGCCAGACGTTGAAAGTCGTCTCGGTGCGAGGCCTTCCGGCGAGCACGCGACCGGGTCTGCTCGACGCGCTCGGCGCCCTTCCGTTTTCGTACCGCTGGAGCGCGCGGTGGATCGGTCTCGATAAGGCGGACGCCGAGGTGGAGCTGGTCAAGCTGCGCAAGCGCTGGTTCGCCAAGCGCAAGGGCGTCGGCGTCCTGCTGCGCGAAGCGATCACCAAGGAGGAGGTCCCGCTCCTCGATACGGACGCCGCGGCCAAGACGGAGGAATGCGACGGCGCGCTCGAAGCGCTCGGCGCGGACGCCTGCGCCTACGGCTATCTGACCACGACGATCACGGTGATGGCCCGTGATCCCGAACAGGCGGCGCAGCAGGCGCGGGCGATCGAGGCGGCGCTCAACGCCCAGGGCTTCGTGGGCCGGACCGAGGATCTCAATGCGGTGGAGGCCTGGCTCGGTTCGCTCCCGGGGGAACCCTATGCAGATGTCCGCCGGCCGATGGTCTCGACGCTCAACCTCTCGGATCTGCTGCCCGTGTCGGCGGTCTGGGCTGGACCCACGGCGGACCCGCGCCTCGAGGGGCCGCCGCTCGCCGTCGCGCGCACGAGCGGATCAACACCCTTCAGGCTCGCCCTTCATGTGGGCGACGTCGGCCACGCTATGGTCGTGGGGCCGACCGGCTCCGGCAAGAGCGCGCTTCTCGCCTTCCTCGCCCTGCAATGGTTCCGTTATCGCCAAGCCCGCGTGGTCGTCTTCGACAAGGGCCGCAGTGCGCGAGCGGCGGTCCTCGCCGCAGGCGGGCGCTGGCATCCGCTCCAGCCCGGCGGCGCCTTTACGCTCCAGCCTCTGGCGCGCATCGAGGACGACGGCGAGCGCGCCTGGGCCTCGGAATGGCTCGCCGACGCCGTCCGGCTCGCCGGTCTGGAGCCGACGCCGCGGGTTCGAGAGGAGGTCTGGGCCGCGCTCGGCGCCCTCGCTCAAGCGCCGGTTTCCCAGCGCACGCTGACCGTCTTCTCAGCCCTGATTCAGGACAAGGCGGTGGCGGCCGCCCTTGAGCCTTTGACGCTGAAGGGGCCTCACGGCGCCCTGATCGACGGGGTGGCGGTGAAAGACGATACCCTGGCCGCCTTCGAGTGCTTCGAGCTGGAGCGGCTGATGGCGACGCCCTCGGCGGTCGCGCCTGTGCTCGCCGCCCTGTTTCACGAGATCGAGCGCGGATTCGACGGTCGCCCGACATTGCTGATCCTCGACGAGGCCTGGCTGTTCCTGGGTGAGACGGCCTTCGCCGCCCGCATCCGGGAATGGCTCAAGACGCTGCGCAAGAAGGGCGTGGCGGTGATCTTCGCCACCCAGTCGCTTGACGACGTGGTGCGCTCGCCGATCGCCTCGGCGCTCATCGAAAGCTGCCCCACCCAGATCTTTCTGCCCAATCCGCGCGCGCTCGAGCCGGCCTCGGCCGATCTCTACAGGATGTTCGGCCTGAACCGGCGCCAGCTTGAGCTGATCGCCTGGGCGACGCCCAAGCGCACCTATTACCTGCGCCAGCCCGACGGGAGACGGTTGTTCGATCTCAAGCTTAGCGGAGCCGGTCTCGCGCTCTGCGGAGCGTCGTCTCCCGATGATCAGGCCCTCATCGAAAGCGTGCTGGCCGCCCTCGATCCAGCCGATCCACGGCCGGACCGGTTCGCCCGCGAATTCCTCAAAGCCAAGGGAGTCCATCATGTCGACACGGTCTTCGACAGCTTCGGTTCAATCGCCCCATAGGATGTTGCGGCCGAACAGGCGTCGCGGGCTCGGTGGCCTGATCGGCGTCGCGCTCGCGGCCGTGGCGGCGACGCCCCTTCCGGCGCGCGCCCAGTGGGCGGTCTATGACGCGAGGGCCGATATCCGGGCCGTCCTTTCGGCCGCCCGTCAGGCGGAAAGTCTCGCCAATGAGGCGCGAACCCTGGCCAACCAGGCGCGTAGTCTGGCCGCGTCGCCCTACAGCCATCTCGCCGAAACCTCCGAGACCCTGCGCGATATCGGCGAACTGGCGCGAACGGTTCGGGGAACGGCCTCGACGCTTCAAGGCGTCCAACGCCAGTTCTCCGATCTTTATCCCGACGATTTGTCCGTTTCGGATCTGACGACGCTCCGGACCGAGCGTTCAACGACCGCCCGACGGACGGCCGAGGATCTGGCGCGGACCGCGGCCGAGCTGGAGCGTCTGGCCCAGAGCCGCGACGGTCGTCTGCGCGGTGCTATGACCGCGAGCGCGGCGGCCGAGGGCGAAACGGCGGCGATCCAGTCCTCGACCCAGATGCTGTCCGTACTCGCCGAGGACCTGGCCAGCATGCGGACCGTGCTTCTGGCCCAGTCCCGGCTGATGGCCGAAGGCGCGGCGCGTCAGGCTGCAGACCGCGAGGCCGCCATCGAGGCGCGCCGCCGCTTCTGGGCGCGCGGCGCGTTCACGCCCGCCGCTCCCGCCTTCAACCCGTTGACCCACGCCCGGGACTGAGGAGCACCGTCATGACCGGCCCCGGCATGGAGACTCCGAACGAGCTGATGGTGGTGTTCTCCAACACCGTCACCGCCGGCTTCGACGCCCTGTCCGGCTCGGTCAACGGCGTGTTCGGTCTGCTGATCGCCCTGGTGGTGGCCTTGACCGGCATCCAGTGGGCGCTCTCGCCCAATCGTGAGGTGCTGGCATCCGGCTTCGGCAAGGTGCTGCTCATCGGCGCCTTCGCCTGGCTCATCAACGATTGGCAGGCCCTGTCCGAGACGATCTACGCCGGCTTTCTCGAACTCGGTCTGACCGCCGGCGGGGGCTCCCTCTCGCGCGCGGAGTTCCTCAATCCCGGCGCCATCCTTCAGCAGGGTTGGGAGATCGTGAAGGCGCTGGGCGAGACGCCCGCGCCGGTCGAGAATCCGCTCGACGTCATGGGCAATATGGCCGACGCCCTGATCCTCGGCCTGGCGATGATCGGCATCATGCTGGCCTTCGCGGTCCTGGCTTTGCAGATCATCGTCTCCCTGCTGGAGTTCAAGATCGTCACCCTGGGCGGCTTCGTCCTGCTGCCCTTCGGCATCTGGACCAAGACCGCCTTCCTGGCCGAACGCCCGCTCGGCTATGTCGTCTCGTCGGGGCTGAAGGTCCTGGCGCTCGCCATCGTCGTCTCCGGCGCGCGCACGATCTTTGATCAGCTTCAGCCTTCGGCCAATCCCGACATCTATGAAGCCCTGACCATCCTGGTGGCCGCGCTTCTCCTGGCCATGCTGGCGATCTTCATTCCCAACCTGGCTTCGGCTCTCGTCACCGGAGGTCCGGCTTTGGGGGCGGGCGCGGCGCTCACCGGCGGCCTCGCCGTCATGGGGACCGGAGCCCTCGTCGCCGGCGGCGTGGCCGGGGCCGGCGCCCTGGCGGGCCGCGCCGCCGCAGTCAGCGGATCGTCACGCTCCGCAGCCGGGGCCGCCTCGGCGTCGCGCGTGTCGGGACGCGGGCCCGCCTCAGGCGGCGCCGCCCCGAGTGGCGGACCGCGGCCCTCGTCTCCGTCCACCCCAGGCCCCGGTCCCAATCCGGGATCAGGTCCCGGGTCGACCCCTCGGCCCAGTCCCGCAGAGCGGCCAGGGTCCGGTCCAGAGGCCCGCAGGGTGGCCGGCGCGGATGTTGGGGCGAGGGCCGCAACACCGCCTCGCGAAGGCGATCCGATTCCGGGCGCGCCAGGCGTCTCGCGCGCGGAGATCGCCGCACCGCCAGCCGCTGCGCCGGCTGGTCGAGCAGCCTTGTCGCCGGCCCCCGCCAGGGCGGAAGCCGAGCCGCAGACCCGCGCCCGGCCGTCCCTGTTGGAAGATCGTTCAAACGGCGGCGGGACGGAACGGACGCCCGCCGGCCGCTCCGCCGCCCTCCAGGCCTTCTTCATCGCCAACGCCGGTCGCGGCCTGATGCCGGCCGGTGAGACCAGCGGCGCATTGAAGCCGACCGTCAGACCCGAGGATTGAGCATGCATCCCTTCTTCAAACCCAAACGCGCCCTGACAGCCGCCCCTGAGTCCACGCCCTACCAGCGCGCCGGCCAGGTCTGGGACGACCGCATGGGCCTGTCCATCGCCCACGCTCGCAACTGGCGGCGCATCGCCCTGGCCAATCTCGCCCTGGCGGCCTTTCTCGGAGCCGGCTGGTGGGTCCAGGCCGATCGCGCGGTGGTCCGGCCCTTCGTCGTGGAGGTTTCGGACTGGGGACAGACCCAGAAGATCACCGCCCTGGACGGCCGCTACCAGCCGACCGAGGCCCAGATAGGCTACGCCCTGGCCCAGTGGATAAGGGACGTGCGCTCCAAGTCGATCGATCCGATCGTGATCCGGCAGAATTGGCTGCGCGCCTATGATCTGTTGACCCCCAAGGCCTCGGCCTTCCTGAACGACTGGGCCCAGTCCAACGATCCGTTCGCTCAGGCGGGGCGGGAAGCCGTCAATGTCGAAGTGCTCAATGTCGTCCGCCGCAGCGACCGCACCTTCGACCTGCAGTGGCGCGAGACCCGCTTCGTCAACGGCCAGCAGGCCGGCGCCGCGCGGTGGCGCGCCCTGATCACCGTCGCCCATCAGCCGCCGCGCAACGAGGCCGAGCTGATGCGCAATCCCCTTGGCCTGAAGATCGAGGATGTCTCATGGACCCCCGACGCAACCTGACCGCGACCGCCGCTTCGGTCGTCGCCGCCTTCATCCTGTCCGCCCCCATCCTGTCCGCCTGCGCCACGCCGCCGGGCTCGGCTCACACGACGCCGACGACGCGCGCCGCATCGGCCGCCGTCGCCGCGACGCTCGACGGACGGCCTGAGCCTGCCGCGCCGGCTAAGTCAATGCCTGTCCCGATGGTCGATCCCGGCGCCTCGGCCCGCCCCTATCTGGAGGTGGTCGCGTCGTCCCCGGCCACGCCCCGCCGGCGACCCGAGGCGAGGGAGTCCGAACCCGCGCCGTCAGGGCGGGCCGCGATCGCGGCGGCCAACCGGTCGGCCCGCGCCGTCTCCAGCGCCGACGCCTTCGTCGGCGGCGTCCAGGTCTTCGCCTGGTCCGAGGGCCGGGTCTATGAGGTCTGGACCGCGCCGCTCAGGGTCACCACCCTCACCCTGGCGCCGGGGGAGACGGTCACCGCCAAGGCCGCCGGCGATACGGTGCGCTGGCAGATCGGCGAAAGCCGGTCGGGCGGCGGCGCCTCGGCGCGCACCCACGTCCTGATCAAGCCCCTGCAGGCCGGTCTTGAGACCAATCTCGTCCTGACGACGAGTCAGCGCGTCTATCTCCTGACCCTGAAAAGCGGCGCGGCGGCAGCCTTCAATGCGGCAATCGCCTGGGACGATGGTTACGCCCTGCGCCTGGCCGAGACGGCCGATGACTTGCCCAGCCCACCGCCGGTCGATGTCGGGGCGGCGACGCCGCAGGGTCCGCTCGACGCCCGGTACAAGATCGAGGCGCGCGGCCGCCCGCCGCGCTGGGCGCCGACCGCCGCCTTCAACGACGGAATCCGCACCTTCATCACCCTGTCGCCCGACGTCGGCGTGGACGAGGCGCCGGCCCTCTTCGTCCGGACCGGCGAAGAGCTGCAGCTGGTCAACTACCGACAGGCCGACGGCGTCCTCATCGTCGATCGCCTCTTCGACGAGGCCGAACTCCGTCTCGGCGACCGTCGCCCGCAGGTCGTCCGCATCCGCCGCCTTCCAGGAGACGTCCGATGAGCGAGGCCTCCAAGACGAGCGTCGACGACGCCGAAGCCAAAGTCCAAGCCAAATTCCAAGCCGGGGCCGGCGCCGGACCGCGACCTCATCAGGCCGATCCCACGCCTGTGCGCCCGAAGACGCCGGCTCCGCCTCTGATGGGGCGCGCGCCGCGACCCGGCGCGGTCCGGATCCGCAAGCCGGTCGTCCAGGGAGCGGTCCTGGCGGCGGCCCTCCTGGTGTCCGGATCGCTGGCCTGGGCCTTCGTCGTCCAGCCGCAGATGACGCGTCAGGCGCGCGACGCCGCCGAGGCGGACGGCGCAGGCGAGGCGAGGGGCGATGTCCGCCCCTCGGAACGGGTGACCGACCAGCCGGCCAGCTATGATCGGCTCGCCCAAGGTGACGCTCTGCCCGAGCGTCGGGGAACCCCGCCAGAGGCCCAGGCCTCAAGGACGTCGCCGCCGCCCGACCGCGTGCCGTCGCCGTCGTACGCCGCCGTGGCCAGGGCGTCGCGACCGGCGGAGCAGGCGGCGGCGTCCGGGCTTTTCTTCGCGAGCGCGCAGGGAGCCGCGGCGTCGGAAGCCGGCGCAGCCGAAACCGGCCAGGTCCGGCGAGGCCCGTCAGAGACGGCGCCGGCATCGGCGATGCGGGATTATGGATCGATCTATAGTCCGCACCGCTTGCTGGCGCCGGTATCGCCCTACGAGCTGAAGGCCGGGGCGATCATCCCGGGCTTCCTGCTCACGGCCGTGGACACGTCGCGTCCAGGTCCGGTGGTGGCCACGGTCAGCCAGAACGTGTTCGATACCATCACCGGGCGGCACCTCGTCGTGCCCCAGGGTGCACGCCTGATTGGACGCCACGAGGGCGAAAGCGCGCATGGCGACCGTCGAGCCTTCCTGGTCTGGGACCGGTTGATTTTGCCCAACGGCAAAAGCCTTCTTCTCACCGAGGAGCCGGGTGTAGATGCGCAGGGCGCAGTCGGCGTTCGTGGAGCGGTCGACCGCCGTCTCGGATCGCTCGGCCTGGCAACCTTGCTCGCCGGCGCCGTCACGACCCTGGGCGAATTGGCGCGCGGCGGGTCCGAGGACCGATCCTTCGCCGCCAGCGCGGGAAGCGCCGCGTCGATCGAGGCCTCTCAGGTGGGCGGCCGGCTGATCGACCGCGAACTGCAGGTGCAGCCGACCATCCGCGTCCGGGCTGGGGCGCCGGTGCGGGTGATGATCACCCGCGATCTCATTCTGGAGCCCTACCGCCGATGATCCGCCTGGTCCGCCCTGTCACGGTCGTCGGAGCGCTGGTCACCAGCCTCCTGGCCATCGGTGCGATCGCCGCGCAACGACCAGCGCTTGCCCTGATCAACGAGAGCCCGAGCCTGCCCCGCGGCGTCTATGTGCGCACCAAGGCCGCAGGTATCGGACGCGGCGCGGTCGTCGCTCTTCGCCAGCCGGTCGCGGTGCAGCCCTATCTGGCCCGCCAAGGCATGCCGGCCGAGGTGCGGCTGATCAAGCGCGTGGTCGCGATCGGCGGCGACCGGGTCTGTTCGGACGGGCGCTGGCTGATCGCGCCCCTGCGCACGGTGCGGATCCGCGCCCGCGACCGCACAGGCGCTGCGCTTCCGATCTGGCGGGATTGCAGGCGGCTCGCTGCCGACGAACGTCTGCTTCTCGGCGATACGCCGACCAGTCTGGACAGCCGGTATTTCGGGCCGGTGACGACCGCTCAGATCGAGGGCGTCTATCGAGGACCCCTGACATGGTGAGGGCGCTAAGGATCCTGTCCATGCTCGTCGCTCTTGTAGCGGCGCCGGCCGAGGCCCAGACCCGCATGGACTGGCGCAACGCCGGCGGCGATCTGTTTGTGGCCGCCATGACGGAGCCGCCGACGCCCGACGCGCCCCGCCTGGACGCCGCCCGTCTCACCGACCTCGACCAGCCCTTCGCCGACGCCATCGCAACGGCGGCCGAGCGCCACGGCCTGGACCCCAAGCTGCTCCATGCCCTGGTGACGGTCGAAAGCGCCTACCGCGCACAGGCCTGTTCTCGAGCCGGCGCCTGCGGCCTGACCCAGCTGATGCCCGGAACCGCCGAGGACCTCGGCGTCCGCGACCGCTTCGATCCCCATGAGAACCTGCGCGGCGGCGCCGACTACCTGGCCCGCCAGATCCTCCGCTTCGGCGACCTCCGCCTCGCCCTCGCGGCCTATAATTCGGGACCGGATCGGGTCGCCCGTCTGGGCCGGATCCCGAACATCCGCGAAACGCAAAACTACGTCGTCTCGGTTATCGACTGCTACCTTGCCCTGACGGCGGGGCGGGGCGTGCGATCGTCTCGGGACTGCTCGCCGGCGGAGGCGGCCCGATGAGCGTCGGGACCGATCCGGGATCGGAACATCCGGCGACGGAGCCGAAGGCCGAAACGCTGCTGACCCGGGCGGAGGCCTCCATATACCTTGAAGGCAAGGGGATCCGGATGAAGCCGACGACCCTGGCGCGCGCCTATTCCACCGGATCGGGCGGCCCTCCGTGCCGTCACATCCGCAACAAGCCCTTCTATCCCGTCGACCTGCTGGAGACCTGGGCCCAGGCGCAGATCACGGCTCCGGCCGCCTCGTCCAGCGAACGCCAGCGGTTAAGACGCGAGGCCCGGCGACGCGAGGCGGCGTCATGACCCCCGGACGCCCCAGTCTCGAAACCCTGATCAATGATCCGACGATCAGTTATCCGTTGAAGGCGGTGCTGCTGGTCTGGTGGAGCCGCGATCCGCTGGATGCGGCCAATGATGCGGCGGCCCTGGCGGCGGTCATGGGCGACCGCGCCACCGCGCTTCTGGAACAGCGCCATGGCTTATGAAGACGGGCTCGAGCCTTTTCTGGCCTGGCGCCAGGTTCGCAACCTGACGGGTCTCGGCCGCACGACCGCCTGGCGCATGCGGCAGGCGGGAGACTTTCCGGACCCCGTTTCGATCTCGCCCGGGCGTGTCGCCTGGCGCGCGCGTGACATCGCCGCCTGGAACGCGAGCCGAGGCGAGGAGCAAAGGACGCCACCCGCGGTCACTGCGACGTCCAATGCGGCTTCCTCCGTCCCTCGATCGACCGCGCGGCGCGCAGCCAAACCTTTGGCAAACGCTCTAAATCCGCCAGTACAACTGAAGGCGACCCAGCCGAAGTCCGCTCCCCGCCGGCGCAGGCGCGCAGTGGTCGCCGAAGGGCAACTCGGCTTCGACTTCTGACCCCACGACCGCCCCTTAACTGCGTTTCGGTGGCCTCCAATCCTGCTGAGCGGATGGACCGGGATGCGGCTGACGCCCTACCGGTCGGCCCGACCGTGCGCTAGCATGGCGGCGCCCGGTGCGGCCCACGCGTATGTCCAGGCTTCGGCTAAAGGCGTCGGCGCATGCGTATCGTCACATGTTCTCAACGCCCGGCGCACCTCGCCCGCCAACCGGCCTAGTCTGTATTGCGGAGGGAAGCCCGGGGTGGTCTCCGTGGCCGCCTGGGGTCTCAAGCCGGCTCGTGTGACCCGCGCACGCGAGCGTTCGATGCAGGTCCGGTCGCGCTCAGCGGCTGGGCGTTTGTTTGGCGAGGACTGGAAGGATTCGGCCACTCATCTGCACGCCGGTCCTGGTCGCAGAGGCGCACGACAGCAACCGGTTAGACAAGGCTGGATCAGGAGCCAAGATTGAACGTTTGTGGGGTGCGCGACAGCGTCGGTGGGCGGCGCTCGACAAATTCGCGAACGCGGCGTCGTACGGCCGCGTCGTCAAATCTGCACGCTTGCAGGTCTGTCGTGGTCCAATCCGACATTCCTGCCTTTTCGTGCGATGCGCCACATAAAGAAGATGATGCCGCTGACCAGGAACAGCGTGCAGAAGATGCTTCCCTCCGGGCCATCCGCGCCACCGGTGAGAAAGTCCGTTCCGGCTGGGGTCAGCGAGACGATGAGCGCGGGCACCCCCGCGTCGAGGCCGGTGACAGGCACGTCGAAGCCGGTGGCTATTATCCAGTTCCATCCCACGTGCCACCCCATCACGCCCCAGATGTTGTTGGACGAGATCGACCATGCGCTCGCGAAGAGGGCGAAAAGCAGAATATTGCCGGTGACGAGCCAGTGCTGACCCCGGGAGAAATGCATCAGCGTGAAAACAAGCGACGATAACAGGACGGCGACGATGAGGTTCGTGCGGCGTGTGATGACCGAGATGAGCCATCCACGGAAAATGATCTCCTCGATGCTGGCTTGAACGAGGAAGCCTACGAAGAGGCCAACCATTGCGATGATTGCGCCAGAGACCTGAGCGGCCGGAAACAGTGCCCCAGGGTCGTAGGCGCCAGCCAAACCGATACAGGCTATCATCGCTGACGGCATGACGAAGCCGACAACCAGGCCGCCATAGAATCCTTGCGCGGCGCCGGCCTTCGTGAGACCGATCGTGCCGGCATTCCGCCGTTCGACGACGGCTATCCAGGCGGCGACTGCGAGCAGCCAGGTGATGAAGGATACAACCAGCATCGCCGTGAGGCCCTGGGCGCCGACGAATTCGCCTTTTGCATCCTGAAAGCCGAAGCGTTCAAGAAAAAGCGCGGACGGAATCTCGGTGGCGATCCCGAGGGCGATGCAGAGGACGGGAGCGAGAAGCGCCCATGGAAGCCAGCCGCGCCGGTGAGGTGCTGAAAATGGTTTTGAGGTTCATACCCGCAGACTGAAGCGGATCGCGGCCCAGTTATAGAACGATCGTGTGCGTTCACGCCCGCAGACGCAGACAGGCGGTTGCGGGATCGATGGTGTTCTTGATCCTATGGAGACCGAGGGTCGCGCCTCATACAGGTCCAGGACGATTGAGCCGTTGCCATTGCGCCGGCGTCAGGCCGTAGGCGCTCCGAAAGTGTCGCGTCAGGTGGCTCTGGTCAGAGAATCCGCTGGCGGCGGCGATTTCTGCAAGCGGGGTCCTGCCGTTTATCATGGCTCGCGCTGTGTCGAGGCGGCGGAAGATCAGATAGCGGTATGGACTGACGCCCAGCAGCGCCCGGAATCCGCGCGAGAGCTGCCAACGATCCTGCCCGCTGACGCGTTCGAGCTCATCAAGTCGGATATTGCTGTCCGGGTGTGCGTCTATGAAGGCGCGCGCCAGCGCGATCGCCCGGAGATCCACGCGCCGGTGATACGTCTGTTCACTCCCAAGCTCCGACAGCGCCTCCGCGAGGTCGAGCAGGGCCTGATCAAACTTCAGACCGCCAACGTCCTGGTTGAGATCACCGATAAGGGCGCTGGCTGCCGCGTACAGCCGCGCGTCGTCAGATACACCCTCGGCAACGAACGGAAGGGGGCGACCGCCGAGAGCCTCCTGAAGCGCGGATGGCGCCACGCTGGCGCTCCTGTAGCGGAAGTGTCCCCCGTCCCCGGCGTGACCGTCGTGAAGCTCATCTGGATGCAGAACGACGATCTGACCGGGCATCGAATGACGCTGCGATCCGCGGTAGGAGAAGCTCTGCACCCCCGCGACGGTTATGGCGATGGCGTATGTGTCGTGCCGGTGTGGACCGTAGGCTGCCCCGTTGAGGGAAGCTTCAAACCGCTCGAAATTACCCGGCGCCCGTACGATCCAGCTCGTTTTGTCAAATGACATCCTGCTCCAACCCTCCAGCAGACATGGGTCGATGGGAGACAGCGAGGAGTTTCATGAGGCGCTTTCAACAGGTTCGAACTCTACACCAACCCGCCACGCTATGTCGCACAGCCGACGACACCTTGAAGCTTAAGCTTGCGTCATGACGTCGATTTCATCCGCGCACCGGGTTTGCCCATCTCGCTCGCTTCTACCAGCGGATATGGTCGTTTGGTCACACCTCTCGGGAGGCCGAAAGTCCTAATGGGGTCGAGTTTGGTCCTGGGCTTCACCGCCAAAAGCGGACGCTGGCCTCCCGGCCGGCAAGCAGTCGCGGTGATGGTCACCGGAGGGTGGGAAGTAGACCTTAATCAAGTCATGCTGGACCGAAGCGGCTCTGGGCGAGGGATTTCATGGAAGCGGAATACAGACGGCTGAAGTCAGCATGGCACAGCGGGCTGTACTCGCGAGAAGAGGCCTGCATCTGCTCTACTTTGCCTGGTATCATTGGGCAGAATCGCAATTCGTCACCGGGTTGGAATACGATCCGGATGCAAATGAGCTTTGGCTGGAAATCTTCGATTCCTTTGACGGAGAACACCGCTGTTATGGCGCAAACACACCTAGCCGCCTGAGCACCCCGTGTGCCCTAGAGATTTTTCTTTAACCAACCGGACCCATTGGCGTTGAAACCGGTCCAAGCGCCCGTCCCGCTCGATTTAACGACCAAAAGTTCGTCGTCACTGTCGATGTATTTCTTCAGGTCGTCCCTGATCTGCGTGTGGTCAAGATCGGTGACGACGATCCAGGTCGAGTCTAAGTGGTGCCACCAAATGGGGAATTTTTCTTTTATGCGATCGGTCAGCTTCTTATTGGCCTCATAGTAGGCAGCACCCTCTTTGTTCAGGTCATACATAATAAGGTAAGTGCTCATTTTCGTTTCCTTATCTAAGAGGTGTGGCAGGCGCGCGAGCACCAAAAGCAGCCGTTGGCCCGACGATAGTAACGGCGGGCTTCGGCCACGGCGGGGACACAGCTAGTGAAGTCGCCCAGATAGCGTCTATTAATTTCGCCCGGAAGATAGTTGCACGATGACGTATGGACTTCGTTGTCCCCGTTAGATTGTGCATTGGTGTTGACGTAATAGCGCATTACTTTTTCCTGTGCGGACGTACCGTAGAAATGAAGACGGCGACCCGCATTGCGGGTCGCCGTTCGCCTTAGCGGCGCGTTGGAGTAGTGGGGCGTACTGGGAAGGCCGGCACGCTGGGGCGGCTTGGGAAGGACGGTTCCGTCGGCCTTATCGGCACGGACGGGACCATCGGACGCTGGGGAACTTCAACCATCTCGTCAGCCCTCAACGCTTGCTGTTGGGGGTGCGATGGGTCGGGCTCCACGTCGAGCCGGGCGCCGACGTCGGCGGCAACCGATGATTATCCGGCACCGCCGCATAGTTCGGTTTTGCGCCGCCACGCGGGCCGACTTCTTGAAAAATGCCGCCACTGCGGCCCGTGTTTGATCCAGGCTTCAAGCCCATAATCTTCTCCTAAGAAATTTCCCCCACAGGGAATTCACAGTTCTTAAGGAGACGCTGTGGGCTATTCAGCCCTGCCCGGTTGCATGTAGATCGGGCGCGCGAATAGTGATTCGCACAACGTCTCCGGCGTTGTTCAGAGCGGGGGCGGCGACCTTAGTTTCCTAGGCCAGGACCGTCGTCCCCTCTCGCAGTCGCTCAAGTTGCGCTCGCTCATGCGGG
The DNA here is from genome assembly GCF_016429195.1 of Brevundimonas sp. ASV9. GTDB lineage: Bacteria > Pseudomonadota > Alphaproteobacteria > Caulobacterales > Caulobacteraceae > Brevundimonas. The sequence goes on along the minus strand of NZ_JAELUF010000017.1, from coordinate 17,380 downwards.
CGATCAAAGAGCCTTTTCACTGTTCGTCGTTCGTTCTTAAAACCTCGCGGGCGAATCTGTGTCCTGGGTGAGTCGGTAAGGCGCCTCCCCTACCGAGTCTAGTGGCCTCTGGGTCAAAATCGCCCTACATAGTGTGTATAACGTGGTTAATGCTGTTGGCGCTTGGCCCGAAACACCCCATCGTTGGGTTAAATGTCTCTAACTTAGCGGTCCTGGCGAACGGCGTTAGGATGGCAATTTGGGGTTGTGGAGGTGCCGGCGGATTCGCCCCCCTAAGTATGTCGTGACAGCGGTTTTTAACTTGGACTCTAAAGGCTGCACATTATGTCCAGCAGCCACGAAATCCGCATCGCCCACGAACGCTCCTACCGCCTCGCCCTCGGCGAATACGAACGCGCCGAGATGCCAAAGAGACGATCGTAGGCCTAAAAGCCCTGGCGGAAGCGGACCGCAGGATACAGGCCCACAAAAAGGTCCTGCGTCAGAAGATGAAACACCTGGACTACCTGCTTCGTAGCCGACTACGACCGGAAGGATTCTCCCAGGAGCACTTTGACGGTCGTGGCGACTACGGTGAGTATTTTGCGAACCATGCACGTGCTCGACAAGCGCGCCCGATTGGGCGCGATCTCCATTCCTCCGGCCTGCGCAGCTGGGTCATCAACGTCGCCCAACGCTTGTTCGGCTTGACGCGTCCAGTGTCTTCTTAGGGTGGGAAGCGGACTGTCGATCAGATGCCGAAGATGCTTACCGCTTCGCCTCGCCGATGCGTCAAAGCCAGCCAATCATTCACTTGGCCGATCATCTTCATCGTGCGGGGGTCTTCATAGACGAGTGTGCCAATGGCGGCGACTAACGCTCTCAAGCTCGCTGGGGTGACAGCGGTAACGATGTGACGGGCGCCGCCATACCAATCCGGGATCGCAATACGGATCGCTGGTTCCAGTTTGTCGAACGCCTCTTCACTGATCGCAACGCCCCTGACCGAGCCATCACGCCAATCGCCAGTGCCGAACTGGATGACCATACCAAGTGCGAGGCCATCGACATAGGCAACTGACATATTCGGTAATGGATCGTCCATCGCGCCACGGTCTCACATTTCTGCTGACCGTCGCAACGTCCGCTTGGGGTCGACGTCAGTCCTGGGCTTAACGGCCCAAACCCGTCGTTGGCTTTAGCCTGAGAACGGTCTCGTTTGATGACAGCTAAGGGTGGTGAGCGGCCATTCAGCTGTTGGTTTATAGGCCTAGTTTTGGGGAACTTGGGCTGCCAACCGATAAGGCGTGCTGTCAGCACCTAACAAATCTATATGCTCGCGCATCACGTTCGGTGGAGCAAACACCAGATCGCCGTCATCACTCAAGATGAATGTTCCCAAGTAATTCCAGTCCCGGCCATCCTCCTTAGGCGGCCATACTTCTTCAATGGCCTTGGGTGCTTCGCCGTCATGCATCTCGAACATGAACACGAAGCCCCCGCTACCGATAACGACAACGCGATCATCAGGTGTCATGTAAACATTCCCCCTGTTCGCGGGCCCCCAGTCCTCCCAAAGCTTTTGATGAGCACTCCCATAGGCGTTGATCGCTGAAGCTTCGAAGCTCGGCATTGACACTCTAACGCGATAGCTGACCAGCAGCTTTGCATCATTGGGTAGCGGCACGATGACCTCATCGACCAATCTTCCGCCCGGCAAAGCCTCAAGGCATCCCGCAAGGCTTGAGATGCAAGTCAGCAGGACGAACCATTTTCTAAGCCGTGATGTCGAAATCGTCATGCGGCCACAGCTACAACTCCACTAGGGAGCTGCAAAGTCTGGAACGCGGCGACTTGCGAAGCAGGCGTCCTGCGCCGCTTGCGCAATGTCCGGAACGGGTCGATTGCGGTCCTGGGCGTCGTCGCTAGAAGCGGCCGCTCACCTCCCGATCGGAAAGCAGACGCCCCTTACTTTAGCTAGGGGTGGAAAGCGGAACTGGAGTGGTCGATAGTCACTCGATGTCTCTGCTCATTTTTACGGTTTTGGCTCTTGGCCAGACACAGCCGGTTGGCTCGGTGCCCTATTGTAGTCTGGCAAAATACACCTCAATCACTCAAAGCTACGATGACTTTGAATCAGGGTCTAACGGCTGGCGGCAATGGGGCGAGAACGGCTGCTATAGCGAGGCTGCTGAACTGCTAGCCAACTATCGTCGGGAAAACGATGCCTCACTAGGCGCAGCCCCGCGAAATTCACTCCTCTTTCACGAGGCCCAGCTACGGGCCTCAGCTGGAGAAAACTCCGCAGCAGAAGATTTGATCGATGAGATTGAAACAAGGTCCGTCATCGCACCGGTTGCAATCTACTATGCAGCTACAGCGGCTTTCCTTCGCAATGATAAAGTTCGGTTAGAACAGATGCGAAAGGAGCTCTCTGAAATGCCGATGCCGAAAGAGTTCGAAGATGCTCGGCGGCGATATGTCGAGGCCAACGGTGGGGAGGGTCCAAAGTGGCCCATGAATTTAGATGTCGTAGATGACCTCATAAAGTGTTTCGGCCAGCCATATCTGATCGCTTATAGTTGCTCCTATCAATAGCGCCGAGAGATAATTCCTCGGTGGGGCTAGAGCTGCCAGCGTTTGGTAATGATGGCTCCAAGTGCCAACTCACACGCTGAATGTCCGCAACGGGTCGATTTCAGTCTTAGGCTGCACGGCCGAGAGCGGACGTTGAACTCCAGTCCGGAAACCGGTCGCTGGCACCGTCATCTAAGTGTGGTTAGCGGACATCTGATCCCACCGAGACAAGGAAGTACGACCGCGAGACGAGATGTCAGCTTTGCACCCAAGCCTAGATTTGACTTAATCCGTCCGGCGCCAATAGCTTACGAACGCAAGCGGCGATCCGACGTCCGCACCGCTGCCTGAGTTAAAGCTGTCCACCACGTTGTTCAGTCCGAGCTCGGCGATACTCCGGCGAACGCGTTGATCTTGAACATCGTTGAGCAAATCAATTCTTTCGTTTGTTGCTAAGTTCGCTCCCGTGATGCCGATCACTTCGCATAGCGCGCCACTACAGGTGACATCCAACTGATTTAGACGTGATCGTCCGACTATCTGCTCATAAGTGCGGACTAACGCGATTTCAGTTAAAGCAGACCATTCCGGGTCCGTCGAGACATCCGTGACCTCCGCGTGGAGCAAAGCCAAGTTCGGCACCGATGGCCCTTCAAACAATGGCTGCCCTGTAGTTGGTATCGGCTTGCTGATCGGGGCTACCGATGTCTGTTGCGCAAGAAGCGAGGACGCCATTAAGGCTGCTGCGATAATCATTAGGGGTCTCCATTGTCGATCGAGTGCCCCCCCGCAGGGGGCCTTCTCGTATGGAGAGGGGTCGGCGCGCAACGTTTCCGGTGCTAGCCCAATAAAGTTGCGACAGTTTTCTTGGGCGACGATCAGTCGTGCGATTTGGCGGCTACTGCCCAATCCAGTTTTCCGCCTAGCAGACCGTAGCCGTTCGTTCACCGAAGCTTCCGAAATTTCCTTCAGATGGGCCACTGACTTGATCGTGTGGCCTTGACCAAGCAGCCTAAGAATTTCGAGTTCGGCATCATTCAAACGCTCTAAATTCGTACTCATCACAGAACGCCGCATCTCTTCCCACCTCTTTGCGAGGACAGTGGCTTAAGAGCGATAGTAAGCCATCACCAAAAAACTTGGGCGTATCCCTGGTGAAGATGGGCACGTTCAAAACACCGAGTGCAGTGACCGCTTTGGGTCGAGAAGCGCCAGATGCTTCCCACCGAAAAGCCGACATTTCCCAGCACGGGATGCACCGCTGAACGTCGCCTTGCTGGCGGTCAGTGCATTTTCCGCTATCGGCGCAGGCCTGGCCTAGCGGCCTCGGGAGGCTTGATGCGTCGTGGTTCGGGCTTTGGCGGACCCCAGGCCTAACCGGTCAGCCGCCGTTCCATCGCGTAATTGTGGATACTGACGCCACTTATCTCGAAGTCGCGCCTATGCAGGACCTTGAAGCCATTTCGCTCGAAAAGCCCGCGCGCCAGTTCACTGGCTTCGACGTACAAACGAGCGATCGAGCGATCGCAAGCTTCCCTGATAAGTCCATCAAGAAGGGTCGCCGAGACGCCAGACCCCGCGGCTTCGGGGCGGCAATACAGGTGATCGATATGTCCGTCTGGCTCCAGGTCGCCGTAACCCAGCACGTGGTTTCGATCATCCACAGCGACCAAGGTCGTGCGGCCATCGGTAGCTCTGAGGTGCACCGTAAGCGGATCCACCGGCGCCGGCGCCCAGGCCGCCACCTGATCGGAGGAATATCGGCGGGAGCCGAGCACTCGTGCTGATACATAGTAGAGCTCGGACAGCTCTGACGCATCAGTGGAAGCGTAGGCTCGGAGCCGAAGGCGAGGCGGCGGGTCGGACGTCATGTCGTCCGTGTATCTCTCGAGACGTCTGGCGTCAGCCTTTCATCGAGCGGCGGTCGTCAGACCTGGCGCCGCTCCAATGTCCTCTTTCGGAAAGCGCGCGAATGTTTGCTCTTGACGCGGTGCCAAAGTCTTCCGACGCGAGGCGTTATGGGCTCGATCGATGACGCGCATTGAAGCTGCCCTAACGGGAACCAGAGCGATTGGAGGGAGCGGAGATCAGTCGCGAGCGAGCCGCCCGCGGCGCCCTAGTGTTTGTGACGCCGGAATGTCGTAGTACAATGTTCTTTGACACTCCCGCCGGAGCGGTCATGCAACGCCGGACACTCCATCGCCGCCGCTGTCGCGGTGCAGGCTTTTCCCCGGACGACCCAGGCTGAAGACGAGAGTATCCGCGCGATCCAGGCCGAGGTCGAGGACATCATTCGGCGCTTCTTGGAACTGGCGGGGCCATTGGCGGCCGGCATTGACCCTCCCCGGGCCATCGTCGCCTTCACGCCGCAATTGAGCTGGATCAACGCGGGAGGAACAGAGGTTCACACTGCGGCTTGGTCGCAGTGCCCGCCGCCTTTGCAAACCTTCTTCTCCGGACTTCTGGGCGATCCGGCCCCGATGGCCCCGGAGCTGTTTTCCACGAAGTCTTCAACGCGTTTTTGGTGCCTCACGAAACGTCGCACGTCTTCGATGCAAGGCGGGGGCGCCTGCGCAATGGGGGGCGACTCTATGATGGCGAAGTCCACGCCAATCGTGTCGCCGTTGCGTTCTGGATGGGCCGGTCAGGCGGACGGGAGAAGCTACAGCGCTTGATGGCTGCCGTCCGCACTGTCTGGGAGACCATGTCTTCGCCCGTTCCGCTTGGGGCTGACCGGGTTACCTATTTCCAGGATAACCACAGCGCCTTGTTGTCGGATCCGTCGGCCTATGGTTGGTATCAGTTGCGCATGTTTCTGGACGCGTGGGACCGGCGTGACGAAGATGACTTCCGGACGCTCCTCGCAGCCGGCGCTTAAGGAGCGGTTGCTCTCGGGTCTCGGTCTTCGCCCACTTTGACGCGCCCGACCGGGCGTGGAGGCGCCAGGGCATCGCCAGTGAGCACTGGGGCGCGGTCACCCCGCGCCCGACCAGGCCGGGCGCCACCCTTTGCCTTGCGGCCTGAGCGAGAAGAGGGCTCCGCGTTTGTCAGAATGCGCGCCTCTAAGGCGTAAATGGATCGGATCGGCTGCTACAGACGTCCGGTCGATCGGAAAAGAAGGCGCCTCGCGGCAAACACCGCAGCGACTGCGAGTTCGAAAAAAACAAAGACCAGAACGAGCGTCAGCCAGAATCCCAACGACAGAGGTGTCGCGAACTGGAGATTCTCCATCTTCAGCAGCGACAGGGTCCCGAGGGTCAGAACATAGGTGATCGTCGCCTCTCGAGCGGCCTTATCGAGCGCCTTCCAGTCGCGGATCGAAAACCCTGCGACGACCGCAAGCACGATCGCCAAGGCCGTGGCGCCAAGGCTCAGGCGAAGGCTCGCCAAACCTAGGAACGACGTGACGAAGGCGACGGCCTGAGAGACGAAGAGCATTGTTTTGTTCGGTTGATCGTAGGGGACGCGGAGCCCGGATGTTTGGAGCAGCAAGCTAATGTCGCTGAGGCCGAGAAAGGAAGGCCGCAGCGCTCACGGGACAATCGGCTCGGCAGCCCACGCGAAAGCCTTCCGGATGAGCAGTTCATGAGGTTGAGGCGATCCTGCCGCCGCTCAAGAGGGGCCGAAGTGCATATCAGCGATGCGTGCGAGAAGCATAAGATCAGATGTCCGGCATGGTGCGAGGCGGACATTAGCTTTGAGCTCTACTTGATGTTCGCGGTTCCGATTGACGCAAGCGCGGACCTCGCGCTCTGGCTGTCGGGATCCAGTCGAAGGGCTGATTCATAACTGTGCTTGGCGTCCTGCCGTCGCCCAACGGCGAGATAGGCTTCGCCAAGGCTGTCATGCACGTTCGAAGACTGCGGATGGGATGCGGCATTCCATTCGAAGACGAGAACTGCAGGATCACTGAATCCTTTCCTCAGCAAACTGTAGCCTAGACTGTTCAGCGCACTCTCGCTGAGATCGTAGGCATCGGGCCCGGCGGCGACCGATGTTTCATAGGCCGCCTGCATGGCCCTCAGGTCATTGCGTGCCGCGAGCGGCGTAATCAGGTCAGTCAAAAGACGCTTTGGGACAATCGTTTGCTCGCCATGGACGACGGCAAACAGCGCTCGCGCGAGCTCGAGTGAGGTGATCCCCTGCCAGAAGTTGCTCATGACAACGACGACGGTCCCATCATCGGCACGAACAAAAATGGTCTGGTAACCCGGGATGCTGCCGGTGTGAGTTTGCACGCTCATCTTCGCGCCGCCTGAGGCAGGCCATTCTTCGATGCCCCAGCCCAGTCCGTAGCCGTTGCCGCGATCGGTGAACATTTGCGCTTTTAGGGCTGGGGGCAGCAACCGATCTCCACTGAGTGCGCGGCTGAAGGCGAGCAAGTCGTCGGCGTTAGAGTAGGCCGCCGCTGCGGCGTAGCTTACTGTGGGATCAACGATTATCGGACGGATCATTAAGCCCGCGTCTGATCGCGTATAGCCATTGACGAGCCGAGGCACCACGATTGCCCCATCGAAGATGCCGCTGTGCGTCATGCCTGCGGGTATGAAGACCCGCTTTGTCAGCGCTTCAGCATAGGGCTGTCCGGTAACCTTCTCGACGATCAATCCGAGAAGGTAGAAGCCGTTGTTGTTGTAGCGCCACTTCCCTGGAGGATCGATGATCTCTGGAGGAATCCAGGTCTTGGCGAAGATGTCCGGGGTGAAGCTCTGACGCGCAGCGACGCGCCAAAACGGATCATTGTAATTGGCCGGCAAATCTTTGATGCCGGACGTGTGGGAAAGTAACTGCTGAACGGATACGGATGCCGCTGGCGTCCCGGCGTAGAGTTCGGGCAGATAGTCCCCCAGGGTGCCTTCAAGGCTGAGCAGGCCGTCGTTCACAAGCGACAGGACCAAAACGGCCGTCAGAGGCTTGGTCAGAGACCCTACTCGGAAGACGTCCTGTCGCTGGAGCGGGGTATCAAGCTCCAGTGACGCCTCGCCGTAGGCTTCGTTCAGAACCACGCCCTGTGCATTCGCGACGAGGACGACGCCGTTGAAGCTTCGGTTGCGCGCAAAGGCGGCTGTCGTGTCATGGAGTCGTGCTTCGGGGTCACTGGTATCGACCGCCCAAGCACAGGCGGGAATAACAGCCAAAGCGAGTGAGAGGAGGATCGTGGAGATGCGCATGGGTCTATTCTGAGCCACCCAGCGGAGCTTCGAGCAAGTTAACAATCTGACAGTTGGACGCGTGTCAGCCTTACGTCCTGAGACTGCGTCATATGACCAGCGTCTGCATCGCTGCCAAACACACGTGCCGGGCGGATCTTAGCAGACTGCCCGCGGTGGATAGAGTAACGACATCGGCCTCAAGCCAGATTGTCGATCTTCGCCACGCCTTTCGACTGTAGCGTTGCAGTTGGACTGCCAATATACACTCTCGGCGTTTTCAGCCCGACGGTCGCGCTGCCGGGACGCGGAACAACCCGACGGCAGGCTGTCCGCGCGATTGTCACGCGGCGCCGACCTCTCGCACGACGTCCAGGAATGCGCGCAACGCGAGCGGGACGGCGCGACGGTTCGGGTAATAGACCGCAACCTCCTCTGTGGCTTGGGTCCACTCAGCAAGCACCTCGCGGAGTTGGCCGCGGGCAAGGGCCGGGGCGGCGGCCAAGGCGGGAACGTAGGCTATGCCCAGGCCCGCAATCGCTGCGTCAATCATGAGGTCTTCATCGTCGAGCACGAATGAAGCGGGAGCCTCCACGAACAGCGCCGCCTTTCCGCGCTCGAACTCCCAGCGGTAGAGTTTACCGCTCGGCAGACGGTGGCCGACACAACGATGCCGCTTAAGATCCTCGGGCGTCGTCGGGAAGCCAGCGCCGTCGAGGTAGACCGGAGAGGCTACGCACATGTACCTGAAGTCAGTCGAGAGTGGCATGGCGATCATGTCTTGGGGGATCATGCTGACCAACCTCACGCCGGCGTCAAAGCCGCTTGAAACAATGTCGACCAGCTTGCCTTCGGCGACAACGTCCACCGTGACGTCCGGAAAGCGGTTCGACATGACCGGCAAGATCTTGCGAACGATGATCGCCGCTCCGAGACGCGGCGCATTCACGCGGACAGTGCCGGCGACAGTGCCACGGAAGGCGGCAATGCCGCCCAGCGCCTCATCTAACTGGCTGAGCGCCGGCTCCAGGCGATCGAGGAGTTGGAATCCTGCCTCGGTTGGGGCAACGCTGCGGGTCGTGCGGTTCAGAAGGCGAACGCCCAAACCGTCCTCCAACCTACGGATGGCGTGGCTGAGTGTTGACGGAGCCGTGCCGAGTTCATCTGCGGCGCGACGAAAACTGCGATGGGTCGCGACCGCCACGAAGGCCTTCAGGTCGGTTAAGGATGGACGTGTCATTGCTGGCGATTTTGCAGCAGCTCGTGCGAACTTCAACGTCTAGTCGGTCAATCCTTTCGACCTAAACTTAGTGCGGTCGGCCAGCATGGGCTGCCGAAAGATGAGAAGAAGACCCTGCGATGTCGAATAAAGAAGCCGTTTTCCCCGCTGGTCGACACGACCTGTATCAGCACTACGCCTATTCCGCGGCAGTTCGATCCGGGGACCTGCTGTTCGTGTCCGGTCAGGTCGGCAGCCGTAGCGATGGTTCGCCCGAGCCGGACTTCGAGGCGCAGGTCAAGCTAGCGTTCGCCAATCTCGAAGCCACACTGAAAGCTGGCGGTTGCGGTTTCGAGGACATCGTCGATGTGACGACCTTCAACACTGATCCGGAAAACCAGTTCGCCACCGTCATGGCGGTCAAGGCCGAGGCGTTTCCGCAAGCGCCGTTCCCCGCTTGGACCGCGTTGGGCGTAAACTGGCTTGCGGGTTTTGATTTCGAGATCAAGGTGATCGCCCGAGTTCCCTGACAACGCACGGGATGGACCAGACAAAAGTCTCGCAGACATCGGGGCAAACGCCGATCCCTCAGCACTGCCCCCGGCCCGTCTCTCCAGTGGTCGATCGTCGGCTTGAACCTGGTGATCGGCTCGGCGCACTCACGACCTGCGGCGAGACGGCGGCGCCGAGGTAGACCGTCCGTCCGTTAGCGCGGGGTCGGACGGCCTATCCGCCTGGAGCCATCAGGTTGGCCCGGCGTTTAAGTCGAGGACAGGCTGAACTTTCGCATCACGAGGGTCAGACAGTGTTCCGAAACTCAAGGTCGGCTGAACACCCATGGCGGGCGTCAAGCGCCAGAAGTCGACCATTCGCCCCGGACGTCAGCCCCGCAAACGCTGTCTGGCCCATGTCCGCCCCACTACGGCTCGGCCCTGCTCGCACGGACCGGGCGTGGAGACACCTCCTCTCCATCTCTTGTGAGCGTCAGCTTCAAGGTCACCCCGCCTGCCACGGTCCGCAGAAACCTGTGCGAGGCGTAGAGACTCAGGATCGTCGCGCACGCGTCGCCAATCCACGGAAGCGTTTGTCATCCGGCCAGACAACGCAGAGCGAGATCGTGCAAGGCCGCATTGGCGGAAAGCAGCACCGGTCCGCCGCCCTCGGCGCGCTTCCCGTCCAGCCGGGTCACGACGCCTCCGGCTTGTTCGATGATCGGGATCAGGGCGACGATGTCGTATGGCTGGAGGGAAGGTTCGATCGCCAGATCGATCTGGCCCGCCGCAACCATCGCCATCGCGTAGCACTCGCCGCCATAGCGGGTCATGCGCGTCGCCGCCTTCAGCCTGCCGAACCCATCCATCAGATCGCCGGGCCATCCTTCCGGCGAAGTCGTATGGAGCACCGCGTCCGCCAAGGACGCGACGGGGCGCGCGTGCAGCGGGCGGCGCATGCCTTCGCGCTGCGACCAGGCGCCGTCCGGTCCACCCCAGAACCGCTCCCTTGTGAAAGGCTGACTCATCATGCCCTGGGTCGCGACGCCTCCGACCGTCAGGCCGATCAGCGTACCCCATACTGGCAAGCCGCACAGGAAGGGCCGGCTGCCGTCGATCGGGTCGATCACCCACTGGACATCTGCATCGCCGGCTGCGCCGAACTCCTCCCCGAGTATACTGTGATCTGGGAAGGTCGATCCGATGAGGTCCCGGATCGCCAGCTCGGCGTCGCGATCGGCATCGGTGACGGGATCGAAGGAGAAGCCGGGCTTGTCCTTGGTGTCGATGGTCAAGGGCTGACGAAAGCGCGCCATCGTTACGGCGTCGGCAACATCTGCCAGAGCATCGAAGAAGGCCATATCGATCTGAGACGTCATGTCGGATCCTTGCAGGTTGAGCCGCGCTCGATCAGCGCAAAGGGTAGAACGGTATCGGTCATGGCGGACGGTCGGCTTCGGGCCCGGAATGCGGTCGCCAGAGCGTCAAGCGCGACCGCCGCCATGTCCGGGAAGGGCTGTTTGACGGTCGTCAGCGTCGGCCAGACCCGCGTCGCTAGCTGGGTGTCGTCGAAGCCGCATACGGCGACTTCATCGGGGACACGAAGACCGTGCTTGTTCAGCCACCAAAGCACGCCCGCCGCGGTCTCGTCATTGGCGCAGACAATGGCGGTCGGAGCGGGAGACACCGACATCAGGCGTTCGGCCCCTGAGACCCCTGAGGCGAAGGTGAAGTCGCCAATGACCTCGAGCTCTGGGTGTTTCTCCAGGAGTCTCGCGCGCAGCGCGGCCCGGTGGCCTGCCAGTCGCAACGGACTGTCGCCGTGATCCGCTGGGCCGGTGATGACGGCGATACGGTCATGTCCCTTGTCGAGCAGCAGGGTCGTGATCGCATAGGCCGCAGCCTCATTGTCGATCCTGACGGTCGCCATGCCCTCGATCGGCCTTGCCGCCAGGAGCCCTGCCAACGGTGCATCGAGTTCACGGATGGTCTGCGACTTCAGCAGCTCGGCAAATGGGGAGACGAGCGCAACCCCTTCCGCCCCAGCGGCGATCAGATCACGGGTCTGCATTTCGGCCTGAGCGCGGTCCCGGATCGTCGCGGGACTGAAGATGATCTGCAGTCCTCGCGACGCCGCTTCGGTCGCGATCGCTGCGATAAGCGTGGTCACGAACGCCGAGCTTCCGGCGGGATAGACGACGCCGACCCGCGACAGACTGGATCCCGTCAATCTCGCCGCTGACAGGTTCGGGACATAGCCAAGCCTAGAGACCGTGCTCCTGACGCGGTCTCGGGTCCCTTCACTGACGCGACCGCTGTCATTCAACACGTTAGACACCGTCATCGCAGACACGCGCGCGGCCCGCGCCACGTCCGCCAAAGTCACGCGAGCCTGTCGTCTCCTCGTCATGGTCTCAGCCTCCGCTGCTCGATTTCGTAACAGTGTGCGCAAAGAGCGGAATCAGGCTCATCAGGCCTGCGAGCATCCAGAAGGCGACAGGCAGCCCGACGACATGCGCGACAGCCCCCACGCCGGCGGGTCCGACCAGAATGCCGGCGTAGCCGGTCGTCGTGATCGCCGCGACGGCGAGACCGGACGGCATGGTCTTCTGAGATCCCGCCAGTCTGAACAGAACCGGCACGATATTGGAGGCGCCCAAGCCGATCAGCACGAAGCCGCCGATCGCGATCACTGGCGCCTTGACCAGCAGCAGGATCGCGAATCCAACAAGCGCCACCACCCCGCCCCAAAACACGGTGCGGAAGTCGCCGATACGGACGGTCACGGCGTCGCCGACGAGACGACCCGCCGTCATGGCGAGCGAGAAGACGATGTAGCCAATACCGCCTTGGGAAAGCGAGACCAGCCCGGCGCCAGTCAGGAGCAGGGCGCTCCAGTCGAGAATGGCGCCCTCGGTCAGGAAAGTGACCGCCGCAAGGATCGCCAGAACCAGGACAATCCCGCGCGGGAATGCGAATAGGGGACCATCCTCGTCGGGCTTGAAGGCCATAAGGCGCGGCCAGGCGAGGAGGATGGCCGCGGCGACGACCGCGGCGCTGATGATTGCGCACGCGACAGGCGCCAAGCCCATCGACAGCAGAGCCGTCACGCTCGCCGCGCCGCCGAAGCCGCCGATGCTGAACAAGGCATGAAACCCCGACATGAGGGGGCGGCCGCTCGCTTTTTCCACCTCGACGGCGTGAATATTCATGGCGACGTCCAGTGATCCAAGCCCCGCCCCGAAAACGAACAGCGCCGCGCCGAGGGTGAAGGGCGTCGAGGCCACGGCCAAAAAGGGCAGGGCGATCGCCATGACGAGGCCTGTCACAACGATGATGGGCTTGCTGCCGAACCGAGCATTCAGCATGCCGGTCAACGCCATCGCCAGAACAGATCCGACACCCAAGCAAAGGAGCAGAAGTCCGAGCGTCCCGTCATCGACGTCGAGGCGGCTCTTGGCGAAGGGGACAAGCGGAGCCCAACTGGCGAGGCCGAACCCCGCTGCGAGGAATGAAAATCGGGTCGCGAGGCGCGCTTGAATTCCGTCGACGGCCATGTCCACTCCAAGGCGGTAAAAATGACCGATCGCATCAGTCGAACGGTGCGATCGGTCCAGTCAGGGGGAACGACGCCTGAGCGCCGCGTAAGCAGATCGTCGTGATTTAACGATAAACCACAAGATCACTGTCGAGGATTTGGACGATCGCGATAGGGATAGGATTGGACGGCAAAACTGGTCTCGACAGGCTGGAAGACTGGCGCGTCCAAACCGTCTGCAGCCAATCGGCCCCGCCAGAGGTGTAGAGCTGGCTGAACGACGATCCCGACCCAGTTCCGCTAAGCGCCGTGGCGCGGGGCCGGGGCCAGTAAGCAGCGAGGACGACGTTATCGTTACCGCGCAACTGCGTGAGCAGGAGACGATCGATCGGCCCTTCGCCATGACGCGAACTGACCATTCCGCATTTGTTCTTATTCGAGCGTGTGAGATCCTATCGACAATGGGCGCTCGAAACCTTGAGCGTGGCTTGTGGCAGCGAACGACCATCAGAGACATTGGCAGGGTTCGGTAGTCGGCACGCGCGATGATCGCAACCGATCATGTCGCGAACGGTTAGCTCCCTCGAACCTCATAGGAATTCGACATGTCCGACGCCGCCATCGCCGCCACGAAACGCTTCGGCGAGATCGTCAACACCGGGGCGCTCGACGCCTTTGCGGAGGTCGTGGCGGAAGGCTGCGTGGACAATGACCCCGCTCCCGGACAGGTGGCGGGGCCCGAAGGCTTCAAGACCTTCTTCACCGGCATGCGGGCCGCCTTTCCCGACATGAAGGTGGAGCCGCAGACCATGGTCAGCGAGGGGGATAAGGTCGCCTTCGCCTACACCCTGACCGGGACGCACCAGGGTGATTTCCTCGGCGTCGCCGCCACCGGCAAGCCGATCGAGGTCAGAGGCCTGCAGATCGGCCGCTTCGAGAATGGCAAGATGGTGGAGCGCTGGGGCTCGTCGGACGAGCTCGGCATCCTCAAGCAGATCGGCGCGGCGCCGGTCTGAGCAAAGCGCTTGCTCAAGCCTGTTGTCTGCGATGTCGCGATCATCGGCGCCGGGTCGGCGGGTCTGCCCGCCTATCATGCGGCGAAGGCGACAGGCGCGAAGGTCGTGCTGATCGAAGCGGGAGCCGGCGGCACCACCTGCGCCCGATACGGCTGCATGCCTTCCAAGCTGATTCTGGCGGCCGCGCGCGCGGCGCGCGACGCCAAGGCGGCGGAGATGTTCGGCGTCCGTGTCGAGGAGCGTACCATCGACGGCAAGGCGGTCATGGCGAGGGTGCGCCGCGAGCGCGATCGCTTTGTCCAGTCCGTGCTGGAGGAGCTCGACGCCATCCCGCCGACCGACAGGCTGCACGGCCGGGCGCGGTTCGCTGGTCCCGACACCTTGACGGTCGATGATCATACGCTCATCACCGCACGCGCCGTCGTGATCGCGACCGGCGCGAGACCGGTCGTCCCCGAGGATCTGGCCGAGACCTGCCAGGAGCGGGTCGTCACTCACGAGACGATCTTCGACATGGAGACCTTGCCCCGGTCGCTGGCGGTCATCGGAGCCGGCCCGCTCGGACTCGAACTTGCGCTGGCCTTCGTCCGGCTGGGTGTGAAGACGACGGTCTTCGACGAGGGCGACACGATCGGGGCAGTCGCCGATCCCGTCGTCGCCGAGGTCGTGGCCGACCAGATGAAGCGTGAGCTGGGCCTGGAACTGGGCGTGAAGGTCCAGGCGAAGCGCAAGGCGGATGGCGACATCCTGCTTCACTGGACCGAGGCCGGCGGTCAGGCGCGGCGCAGCACCTTCGAGTTCGTCCTCGTCGCAACGGGACGGACGCCGGCGCTGGACGGACTGGATCTCAACCTCGCCGGTCTGGACTGCGACGAGGATGGCGTGCCCGTCTTCGACCCGGATACCCTGCGCTGCGGACGGTCGAACATCTTCATCGCCGGGGATGCGAACGACGACCGGCCTGTGCTGCACGAGGCCTCGCTCCAGGGCGAGCTCGCGGGTCGAAACGCCGTTCACCTGCCCAAGTTGGAGAAGCGCGCGCCGATGCCGCAGATGGCGGTGGTCTATTCCGACCCCGACATCGCCACGGTCGGCCCGGGCTGGGACGAGGAGATGGCCAAGGGCTGGATCGTCGGCTGTAGCGACGACGTGGGACGGGCAAGGGTCGACGGCAGGCCGTCGGGACTCTTTCGCGTCTATGCCGGAGCCAAGGACGGCGTTCTGCTCGGCGGCGAACTGTTCGGGCCTGACGTCGAGCATCTCGCCCATCTCCTGGCCTGGGCGATCCAGTTGAAGATGACGGCGAAGGCCGTGCTCGCGCTACCCTTCTACCATCCGACGATGGAAGAGAGCTTCAGGACCGCCCTCCGCGATCTGGCTGACCAGCAGAAGCCCTGACTTCAGCCGCCCTCGCGGAAGTCCGGATAGAGGCTCATGCCGCCGTCGACGAACAGGGTCGTCCCGACCACATAGTCGGCAGCGTCCGAAGCCAACCAGACCGCGCTCTGGGCAATGTCCTCGACCTCGCCGATCCGGCCGTAGGGTATGAGCCTCACGAGTTTCCGCGCCGCCGCCGGCGTGTCCCAGGCGGCTTTATTGATCGGGGTCTTGATGGCCCCCGGCGCGATGGCGTTGACGCGAATCTTCTGGCCGGCGAGCTCCTGGGCCATCGTTTCCATCAGCATCCTCACCCCGCCCTTGGCCGCCGCATAGTTGGCGTGACCGGCCCAGGGAATCCGCTGGTGCACCGAGGTGACGAACACCACCTTGCCGAGCGCGCGGGACCGACTGGGCTCGAGCCCCTGACGCCGGAACCGTTTCGCCGCCTCCTGGGCACAGAGAAAGGCGCCGGTCAGGTCCAGGTCGATGACCTTGCGCCAGTCCTCCAGCGTTATCTCCAGAAAGGGGGCGTCGGCCTGGGCGCCCGCATTTGCGACCAGAATATCGACACCGCCGAAATGGGCGTCGGCCGCGTCGAAGAGCTTCTGTACGTCACGTGGCTTGGAGACATCGCCGCGGACCGACACCGCCCGCCCCTCTTTCTCCAGGATCTCGGCCGTGACAGCCTTGCCGGCCTCCGTGTTGCTATGGTGGTTGACCACCACGGCGGCGCCCGCCTCGGCGAACGCCAGGGCAATCGCCTTGCCGATGCCCGAGCTGGCGCCGGTGACCACGGCGCGCTGGCCGGCGAGAGGTTTCTGGTTCACGCGGCGCGCTCCTCGGCAGGGGTGACGGATCCCGAAACGACGCCGACCGGCAGTAGGGGATTGTCGAGCGCCAGCCCCGACGATACCGGGCGCAAGGGGCAGCGCGATGTGGGCTTGGCGCCCCGCAATTCGAAGATGTGCCCGAACAGGGCGTCGACGGTCACGGCCAGCTCAAACCGGATCGGCTTCAGGGCGAAGTTGCGGATCTCGATCCGGTCGGCGAGCTCGAGCCTGTCTCCCGCGACCGTGCGGTCGAGCCGAAGGCCGAAGGACTGTAGCGCCAGCGGGCTGCCGTCCGTCTGAACGATCTCGTCGTTGGTCAGCTGATGGATCGCTTGCGTTCCGCGCGCCGCGCTCGACATCAGAACCGGGGGATTTCGGCCGCCGAGCGTCAGCTCGTAGCACCTGTGGTAGCGGGTATCGCGGTAAAATAGGCCGACGCCGGCGTCGCTGCCGTCCAGCGCCGCTCCGTTCGGACAGGTCCCGAAAAACAGTGCGCCGTCCTTGATGAGGATGGGTTGGGTGACTTCCGTCATAAAGAGGGCGTCGCTCAAGTGTGGCTCCAGGTTCACGCAAGCCAGGCCGGCCAAGATCGACAACGCGTGAGGCGTCTGGTCGCTTCATCCCGCCGGATGGGCGCCCTGCAGACGTTGACGCGGAATGGCCGTGGAACGCGGCCCCCTCCCTGGACGTGCGCCGCCGTTCACAGCGACGGCGTTGTCGGCGGCCCACCGCTTCAAGCCGTTTGGCGGAGACGCATCGCGAGAAGGCTTGGCCGGGGCGCACGGCCCGGCGTTCAACGGCTTCTGACCCGTCTTGGAACGCCATTCTTCCGATCCACTGACGGATGTCGCTTGCCTGGCCCGGTTTGAATGACCGCTCGACGCTTTCAGACCGTCGCACTGACAGCCGCTTCCGACCTAAAGGCGACCTTCGGATCGACCGCTTTCGTCATGCCAAGCAGCCTCCCGGCGCCACCTGTCCCAATCGGTTGGGTCAGATCAACGCAATCCAGACCGGGGCATGGTCGCGGAACCCCCTTCGGCGCTGCGGACTGCGCGGTCAACCCCGGCGTCATTCAGGCGTTCGGCCGCGAGTCGGTTGAGGAGCAGCCCCGTGGGTCGCGCAGCGTCTTGGGACCAGACCGCTCATTGTCGCCCGAGTTCGTTTGAGCAGACAAGGCCAAGCCGAAGATGAAGGCGG
>NZ_JAELUF010000173.1 GCF_016429195.1 Brevundimonas sp. ASV9 | reverse complement strand
TCAGTTCAGGGGTGACGTTCTCGTCCACCAGATTGCGCAGGACCTGCGACGAGAACAGGCTCGGGTTCAGGAAGGCGGCGAAACTGCGCCAGCTCAGCAAATTGCTGGCGGCGCCGCTGGTGTAGGCATGCTGAAGTTCGTCGTCCCAATCCGATCCGAGAAAGGCGAACGGCGCGGCAAGCGCCCCCGTGCTGACGCCGGTGACAACATCGAACGCGGGGCGATCGCCCTGTTCGGTCCAGCCGACCAGAAGCCCGGCTCCGTAGGCTCCGTTTGCGCCGCCGCCGGACAGCGCCAGGATCGAGGTTGGTTTGTCGGGCCGAAGTCGCTGACCAATTTCCTGGGTGAAGGCCTGCAAACGCGCACTGTCACTGGCGCGGATGCGAGGATCCTCCGCCTTGACGAGCGTGCCGTCGGTAATCCGAAGAGGGCCAGTCGGGCGATCTAGGGTTCCACACGCCGACAAGGCCAAGGCCATGAGGACGCCTAACAGGCCTGATCCAATCCGCCGCATGTCTTGAGTTCCGGTTCCGTGTGAACGCCGGCTTTTACCGCGTCCTAGCCAATCCTGTCATCAAGGCGATGAACAAGCGTCGCCGTTTGAAACCGTCGCAGGCCGGGGGTGTTCTCATCGTCGGGACAAACCAACTGCTGGAGATACACATGGTCGACGTTTCGCTCATCAAGGAACACCTCGAAGTCGTAGGCTCGGACGGCGGTCACGTGGGTCGGGTCGATCACGTCCTAGGCGACCAGATCGAACTGGCGAAGCTGGATTTCGCCGGCGGCTTCAAGCACCACATGATCCCGGTCAGCTGGGTCGAACGGGTCGATGACAAGCACGTGCATCTGAGCCTGACCCAAGACGACGCCAAGGCGCGCTGGACCGAGAAGCCGCACTAAGGCCGATCTGACGCCGATTTAATAAAGGCCCCGCTGCACAGGCGGGGCCTTTTGCTTATCTGAGGTAGGTCGCATTGGGCGACATTGGAGCCTGTCTTGATACGCCTGATCCTGAATATCCTGTGGCTCATCTTCGGCGGCTGGATTTCCGGCCTGCTGTGGCTGCTGGGCGGCGCGATCCTGGCGCTGACAGTCGTCGGCCTGCCATGGACGTTCGCGGCGTGGCGCATCGCCAGTTATTCGTTCTGGCCCTTCGGCCGCGAGATCGTGTGGCAGGACACGCATCCTGTCGCTGGCTGTGTCGGCGTTGTGTTGAACATCGTCTGGTTC
>NZ_JAELUF010000172.1 GCF_016429195.1 Brevundimonas sp. ASV9 | reverse complement strand
CCAGAAACCCGACGTGGCCATCGTCGTCTTCGGCGAAACGCCCTATGCCGAGTTCCAGGGCGATGTGGACACGCTGGACTTCGTGCCCACCGGCCCGTTGGAGACGTTGAAGCGGCTGAAGGCGGCGGGCATTCCCACCGTGTCGGTCTTCCTGTCGGGCCGCCCGATGTGGACCAACCCTGAGATCAATGCATCCGACGCCTTCGTCGCGGCTTGGCTGCCGGGCACGGAGGGCGGCGGGATCGCCGATGTGCTGGTCGGCGATGCGGCGGGCAAGCCGCGCAACGACTTTACCGGAACCCTGTCCTTCAGCTGGCCCAAGACCGCCAAGGGCGAGCCGCTGAACGTCGGCCAGCCCGGCTATGACCCGCAGTTCGCCTATGGCTACGGCCTGACCTATGCGCGCGGCGCCCGCGTCGGCGCCCTGTCCGAGGACAGCGGCGTGGCGAGCACGGGCGGCAGCCTGGACCGCTACTTTGTCGACGGTAGGTTCATCGCCCCCTGGTCGCTGATGCTGCGCGACGCGGGCGGCGAGTTCCGCCTGGGGGCCGAGAAGAGCGGCGCCAGCCCGCGCGGCGGCGTGTCCGTGCGCTCCACCGACGGCGCAGGCCAGGAATCGGCCCGCGCCCTGACCTTCTCGCAAGGCGGCGGACAGGCTCTGATCGTGGCGCAGCCGGTCGATCTGATCCGTCAGTCGAACGGCGAGATGGCCATCGCCTTCCGCTACCGCGTGGACGCCCGCGCCCAGGGTCCGGTGTTCCTGACCCTGGGCGCAGGGTCAGTGGACATCTCCAGCCTGATCGCCGCAGCCCCCGTCGGCGAATGGCGCACGCTGAAGGTGCGTCTGTCGTGCCTGCGCGATCGCGGCGCCGACATCGCCGCCGTCGACCAACCCTGGGGCCTGCGCACCAACGCCGACTTCGCGATCACAGTCGAAGATATCCGGTTGGCGTCAAACGAGGGCGACGCCGTCTGTCCGACGCAGTAGGCTGGTGCTCGCCAAGGGGGGAGACTGGCCGCATGAGCAATGCTGAACTGAGCGTGGCCTTCTTCCTGCAGATGGCGATCATCATCGCCGCCTGCCGCATCGTGGGCTGGTTGGCCAAACGCTACCTGGGCCAGCCGCAGGTGGTGGGCGAGATGATCGCCGGGGTGATCCTTGGCCCGTCGCTGTTCGGCCTGCTGGCGCCCGATCTGCAGGCGGCCCTGTTCCCCAGGGAATCGCGGTCGATCCTGTTC
>NZ_JAELUF010000171.1 GCF_016429195.1 Brevundimonas sp. ASV9 | reverse complement strand
AAGGCCTTCTGCGCCTTGTCGTCCAAGGCCGCGATCCGCGCATCGGTGAACTTCAGGCAGATCGAGGTCGTCGACCGGATCTCCGGCCGATCCGGCAGGAAGGCGATCCAGTCGGTGCGCTCCACCCATTGCGCCAACGCGGCGTAGTTGGCGTCTGTCCGCCGGATCAGTTCGCTCAATCCGCCGATATCCTTCGCCCAGCCCAGGGCGTCGATCCAATCCTCAATGGTCAGAATCGAAAAGGTGTTGATCGCCATCCCGTCCGCCAGCGCCCGATCGAACCGTCCCTTGCCGTCCGTCAGCCGCAGCAGTTTCGGAATTGCCCGATCCGGTCGGAAGGTATCCAGCCGCTCGACCGCGCGCGGTGACAGCACCATCACCCCAATGCCCGCCTCGCCGCCCAGCGCCTTCTGGAAGCTGAAGGTCACGACATCCAGCTTGTCCCAGGGCAACGGCATGGCGAACGCCGCCGAGGTCGCGTCGCAGATCGCCAGCCCCTCGCGATCGTCGGCGATCCAGTCGGCGTCCGGCACGCGCACGCCCGAGGTCGTGCCGTTCCACGGGAAGACCACATCCTTGGACCAGTCGGCCCGGCTCAGATCCGGCAGTTCGCCCCACGGCGCCGTCAGGGCCTCGGGCTCCAGCCCCAGATGATCCTTCACGTCGGCCAGCCAGGTCAGGCCGAAATTCTCGAACGCCACGACCTGCACCGGTCGCTGGCCCAGCATCCCCCACAGCGCCGCCTCGACCGCGCCCGTGTCCGATCCTGGCGTGTAGAGCATCACATGGCTGTCAGGCACTTCCAACACCTCGCGCGTCAGCCGCAGGCCATGCGCGAACCGCTTCACCACCTCTGGCGCGCGAATGCCGCGACCCAGCAGATCGGACGGCAATCCGCCCAGCGCATAGCCCGGCCGCTTCGCCGTCGGCCCCGCCGAAAACCACGGCCGCGCCGGCTTCACATCAGGCTTCGTGCTCATGCTCTCTTCCTTTGGCGCTGGCGCGCTTCACGCGGTTTGAGCGCGCTCACCGCCCCGGCGTATAGGGCCGCTTGGCCCGCCAATCCTCGGCGAACTGGGTCAGTTCGGCGTCCGGCGCATCCGGCAGCGTTACCATCACCCGCGCCAGCAAATCGCCGCGCCTGCCTTGCGCAAACGCGCCGCGCCCCTTCAGCCTCAGCACCTTGCCCGAGTTCGATCCGGCCGGCAGCGTCATCTGCACCACGCCCTCGGGCGTCGGCACCCGCACCTTGGCGCCCAGCACC
>NZ_JAELUF010000169.1 GCF_016429195.1 Brevundimonas sp. ASV9 | reverse complement strand
GACCTATACGACCCCTGACCACAGCCATGCGATGATGGAGCCGCATGCGACCACTGCGTCCTGGGTCGGGGACAAGCTTACCCTGTGGACGTCCAACCAGATGATCGCCTGGTCCAACGGCGACATCGCCAAGACCTTCGGGCTCGAGCCGGAGAATGTGCGGCTGGATTCTCCCTATATCGGCGGCGGCTTCGGCGGAAAGCTGTTCGTCCGCGCGGACGCGGTGATGGCGGCCCTGGGATCGCGGGCGGTCGACGGCCGGCCGGTCAAGGTCGCTCTGCAGCGGCCGTTGATGATTAACAACACGACCCACCGTCCGGCCACGATCCAGCGTATCCGCATCGGCGCGGAGCGTGACGGTCGTATCACCGCCATCGGCCACCAGAGTTGGTCCGGAGATCTGGAGGGCGGTCAGCTCGAGACCGCCGCCGCCCAGACCAAGCTGCTGTATGCCGGAGCCAATCGGATGACGGCCATGAGGCTGGCGACCCTGGACCTGCCCGAAGGCAACGCCATGCGGGCTCCGGGGGAAGCGCCCGGCCTGATGGCGCTGGAGATCGCCATGGACGAGATGGCGGAAGCCCTCAGCATGGATCCGGTCGAGTTTCGCATCCTCAACGACACCCAGGTCGATCCCGAGAAGCCTGAGCGACCCTTCTCAAGCCGTCAGTTTGTGGAGTGCCTGCGCACGGGTGCGGAGAGGTTCGGCTGGTCGCGGCGCAACGCGACGCCGGGCGCAGTAAGGGATGGCGACTATTTGATCGGGTTCGGCGTGGCGGCGGGTTTCCGCAACAACCTGTTGATGAAGTCGGCGGCGCGGGTGAGGCTGAATGCGGAAGGCGTCATCGTTGTCGAGACCGACATGACCGATATCGGAACCGGGACCTACACCATCCTGGCGCAGACCGCTGCAGAGACGATGGGCGTCTCTATCGACAAGGTCATCGTGCGCCTCGGCGATTCAGACTTCCCCGCCGCGGCGGGATCCGGTGGCCAGTGGGGCGCCAATAACGCCACCTCCGGTGTCTATGCGGCTTGCATGAAACTGCGCGAGCAGGTGATCGAAAGGCTCGGCTACCCCGCCGACGCGGCATTCGCCGACGGCCGGGTCCGTTCAGGCCGGCGCAACGCCCCGTTGGGGTCTGCAGCGGCGGACAGCACCCTGGTCGCCGAGGACTTCATCGAATACGGCGATCTCGACAAACAGTATCAGCAGTCCACCTTCGCCGGGCATTTCGTTGAGGTTGCGGTTGACGCCTACACCGGCGAGACCCGCATACGTCGCATGCTCGCCGTCTGCGCCGCCGGACGCATCCTCAACCCGAAAACCGCGCGAAGTCAGGTGATCGGGGCTATGACAATGGGGGCGGGCGCGGCCCTGATGGAAGAACTGGCCGTCGACAAGCGGCGCGGTTTCTTTGTCAACCACGACCTGGCCGGATACGAAGTGCCGGTCCACGCCGACATTCCGCATCAAGATGTGATCTTCCTAGACGAGGTGGACGACAAGTCCTCGCCGATGAAGGCGAAGGGTGTGGGGGAACTTGGTCTGTGTGGCGTC
>NZ_JAELUF010000167.1 GCF_016429195.1 Brevundimonas sp. ASV9 | reverse complement strand
GCCTCTTGCCCCGGAACGCCCCCCGGTGTAAACGCCGCCCCTCATTCCGCCGGGCCTTTCCCTTAAAAAGGATTTGGTGGCGGGTTTCTCATTTCACGCGCACGGACGGTCGGCATCGTCACCGCGCAGAGACCGGACGACGACCATGAAGGCGGATACCCATCCCGACTACCACTTCATCACCGTGGTGATGACCGACGGCAGCACCTACCAGACCCGTTCGACCTACGGGAAGGAAGGCGACAAGCTGGCCCTCGACATCGATCCGTCGACCCACCCGGCCTGGACGGGCGGCAACGCCCAGCTGATGGACCGCGGCGGCCGCGTCTCGCGCTTCAACAACAAGTTCGCCGGCTTCATCAAGAAGTAAGCGCGTCCTGGCTGCGACATCTCGCAGCAATCGGAACACCAAGAGCGTCGGTCGCAAGGCCGGCGCTTTTTGTTTGGTCGGAACACCGATAATGTGGGGGCGTTCGGGTACCAGGGGCGTCGGCCACGCTGGCCGAAGCGATCGAAGAAGCGGAAGACTATGAATAGACGGCAACTGGGTCTGGGCGTCGCGACGGCGGCCATGACCCTTGGCTCGGCGGCGCGCGCGCAGCAGGTCTTCGTGCAGCGCGGACCGGAGGCGACCGCCTTCTACAACAGCTTCAACGACCAGATTTCTCGTCTGCCCGAGACTCAGCAGGCGGATGTGCGCGCCTTTTATGAAATGAACGGCTGGCGGCCGATGTGGAACGCCGACCGGGTGCGGGCCCTGAATACGGTCGCGGCCGGCGCCAATCGCCATGGTCTGGCGGGCTCTGACTATTTCGACTTCGTGGGACTCGCGGCCGATCCGGCGAGCGCGGACCTGCGGACCACGGCGGCGGCTTTGGCCTACGCCCGCGTCCTGGCCGAGGGCAAGGTGCGGCCCGAGACGGTCGAAGACCTTTGGGAAATGCAGAAGAACCGTGTGGACCTGCCGCGCGGTCTCAGCGACGCCCTGACCCGCAACGTGCTGGGCCAATGGTACGACGGCCTGGCGCCCACCGACATCGGCTATCAGAACCTGTCGGCCGGCTATGTTCGCTATCGCCGTCTGGCGGCGCAGGGCGGCTGGCCCCGCTTCACCCAGGGCGCGACCATCGAGCCGGGCAATAGCGATCGCCGCATCCCCGCCCTGATCGATCGCCTGACGGCCGAAGGCGACCTGTCGGCCGCCGACGGCGCGCGGCTGAAGTCGCAGGGCCTAGTTTACAACGCCGAACTGCAACGTGCGGTGCAAAGCTTCCAGAACCGCCATGGCCTGGGCGCCGACGGGCGGATCGGCGCAGGCACCCAGCGCTCGCTGGGCGCCTCGGCCGAGGACCGTGCGCGTCAGATCGCGCTGAACCTGGAGCGCCGTCGCTGGCTGAAGCGCGAGGTCGCGCCCGAGCGGATCGAGGTCAACACCGCCGCCGCCATCATGGTCTATTGGAAGGACGGCAAGCCGGTTCACTCCAACCGCGTCGTGGTCGGCTCGGCCGAGAACCAGACGCCCAGTCTGGAGAAGCCGTTCGCCTCGGTCGTGGCCAATCCGCCCTGGTATGTGCCGGCCGGCATCGCGCGCCGCGAAATCCTGCCCAAGGGGCCGGGGTATCTCGCCGCCAACGACATGTATGTGAAGGACGGCACGGTCATCCAGCGCGCCGGTCCGCGCTCGGCACTGGGC
>NZ_JAELUF010000166.1 GCF_016429195.1 Brevundimonas sp. ASV9 | reverse complement strand
GAGCGTGCGCCGCGCAGCAGCCGAGCGCCGGGGCTGCCCGAGCCGGCGACCATGAACCGTCCGTCCAGCAGCGTACCGATCGACGGCGGCCCGTCCAACCCGATCGGCGCCGGCGCCGCCCAGAACGACCCGCGGTAAGTTGCACCATTTCGACCTGAAGGACGGCACCCTCCATGCTGAGGGCGTGCCGCTGGAGCTGATTGCGGACGAGGTCGGCACGCCGGCCTATGTCTATTCGACCGCGACCCTGAAGCGGCATTACGGCCTGCTGCGCGCTGCCGCCGATGCGCATCGGGACGCTTTGGGCGAGGCCCTGATCGCCTTTGCGGTCAAGGCCAACTCCAACCTTTCGGTGTTGGCGACCCTAGCGAAACTGGGGTCCGGCGCGGACACCGTCTCCGAGGGCGAAATCCGCCGCGCCTTGGCCGCCGGCGTGCCGTCCGACCGGATCATCTTCTCCGGCGTCGGCAAGACCGATGTGGAAATGGCCTTCGCCATCAGCGTCGGCGTGCGTCAGATTAATGTCGAATCCGGCGCCGAGCTGGATCGGCTGATCGCCGTTGCAGCCATGATGGATGCCTCGCCGGCCATCGCCGTCCGGGTCAATCCGAACGTGGGAGCGGGCGGTCACGCCAAGATCACCACGGGCGGCAAGGGCGACAAGTTCGGCGTGCCGGTCGAGGAGGCGATGGACCTCTATGCCCGCGCCTCGGCCTCGCCCCATGTCACGCCGGTGGGCTTGGCCTGCCATATCGGCAGCCAGATCACCGACCTTGAGCCGCTGAAGGCCGCCTTCGAGGTCTTGGCGGACATGACGCGTAAGCTGCGGGCGCAGGGTCATGCCGTGACCCGCCTGGATCTGGGGGGCGGGCTGGGCGTGCCGTATTCGGGCGGGACCGAGCCGCCGTCGCCGGCTGAGTATGTCGCCATGGCCGCGCGGGTTTTGAACGGGCTGGACGTCGAGGCGGCGTTCGAGCCGGGCCGGCTGCTGGCCGCCAACGCCGGTGTGTTGTTGAGCCAGGTGATCCAGGTCAACGAACGCTCGGACGGACGGCGCTTTCTGGTGCTGGACGCGGCGATGAACGACCTGATGCGGCCGGCGCTGTACGACGCCTTCCACGACATCCAGCCGGTCAATCCGCGCGGGGGCGCGCCGACGTCCTATGACGTGGTCGGGCCGGTGTGCGAGACGGGCGACACCTTCGCGCGGGACCGCGCGCTGCCGCCGCTGGAGACCGAGGACCTGATCGTCTTCACCGGCGCAGGGGCTTACGGCGCGGTGATGTCCAGCGAATACAACAGCCGGCCCTTGATCCCGGAGGTGCTGGTGGATGGCGATCAGTGGGCCGTGATCCGACCGCGCCCGACGTATGAAGAGATGTTGGACCGCGAGCCGTTCGCCGATTGGCTTTGACTGCCGATTCTTCTCGACCGTTATAAAGTAACACGCTATAGGGCCGGTCATGTCCCCCGGTCCCGAACAGTCCGTCATGCTTTCCCTGCTGGGCGGCGGCTTCGTTGCGGCCTTTCTGCATGCGGCCCTGCCGACCCACTGGCTGCCCTTCACCCTGGTGGGGCGGGCGCAAGGCTGGCGGCCGTCGCGGATCCTGATGGCGGTGACGGCGGCCGGCCTGGTCCATATCGCCACGACGGCGGTGGTCGGTGGTCTGATCGTAGCGGCGGGTCTGGTGCTGGATCAGTGGATCGAGGGCGTGCTGCCCCACCTGGCGGCGGTGCTGCTGTTTCTGTTCGGCGCCTTCTATCTGGCGCGCGCGACCCTGAAGC
>NZ_JAELUF010000165.1 GCF_016429195.1 Brevundimonas sp. ASV9 | reverse complement strand
GGCCTTGGCCTGAGCGGCGGCGGCCTTGTCGGCCTCGGCCTGCGCCTTGGCCTGAACTTGGGCCTGGAGTTCGGCCTGATCGGCGGCGCTGTGGCGGTTGGCCAGGATTTCGGCGGCGGATTCGCGGTTCATCACCTGCTCGTAAAGGCCCCGCACCGGGCTGGCGGCCATGACGGCGGCGCGCTCCGTATCTGTCGCGGGACCCAGGCGCGAGGCCGGCGGGCGGATCTTGGTGCGGGCCACGATGGTCGGCGCGCCCTTTTCGTCCAGCACGGACACCAGGGCCTCGCCCACGCCCAGACCCTGAATGGCCTCCGCCGTTTCGAAGGCGGCGTTGGCGCGGAAACTCTGTGAGGCGGCCTTCAGCCCCTTCTGTTCCGACGGCGTATAGGCGCGAAGCGCGTGCTGAATGCGGTTGCCCAGCTGGGCCAGAACGCTGTCGGGAATATCGGCCGGGTTTTGTGTCACGAAATAGACCCCGACCCCCTTGGATCGGATCAGGCGGACGACCTGTTCGACCTTTTCCAGCAGGGCGCGCGGGGCGTCGTTGAACAGCAGGTGCGCCTCGTCGAAGAAGAAGACCAGGCGCGGCTTTTCCGGATCGCCCACCTCGGGAAGCTGCTCGAAAAGCTCAGACAGCAGCCACAGTAGGAAGGCCGCATACAAGCGCGGACTGTTCATCAGCCGGGTCGAGTCCAGCACATTGACCTGGCCCCGGCCGTCCAGACCGACGCGGATCATGTCTTCCAGTTTCAGCGCCGGTTCGCCGAAGAAGGCGTCGCCGCCCTGCTGCTCGACCTGCAACAGTGCACGCTGGATGGCGGCGATGGAGGCGGGGGCGACGTTGCCGACCTCGCGCCCGATCCGCTCGGCATTCTCGCCGACATAGACCAGCAGGCTGCGCAGATCGTCAAGGTCAAGCAGCAGCAGACCTTCCTTGTCGGCCACGTGGAAGACGACGGTCAGCACGCCCTCCTGCACGTCATTCAGGTTCAGCATCCGCGCCATCAGCACCGGGCCGATCTCGGACACCGTGGTGCGGATCGGATGCCCCTTCTGGCCATACAGGTCCCAGAAGACGGTCGGGGCGGCGCGCGGCGTCAGGGTCAGGCCCATCTCGGCTGCGCGGGCGATCAGCTTCTCATTCGGCGCGCCGACCTGAGAGATGCCCGACAGGTCGCCCTTCACATCGGCGCAGAAGACCGGCACCCCGGCGTCGGAAAAGCCCTGGGCCATGATCTGCAGCGTGACCGTCTTGCCGGTGCCCGTCGCGCCGGCGACGACGCCGTGACGGTTGGCGCGATTGAACAGCAAGTTTTCCGGCTGGGCGTCGGACTGGCCGAGGAACAGGCCGGGCAGGGCGTCGGGCATTGGGGTCTCCGATGGCGTCTCCGGCAAAGGTCTAGCGCGTTCCCTGCGCGCTCGGAACAGCGATTGACGGCGACGGCGGGCGGTTCGACAACACGATCATGAAAAACCCCATCGCCACGCCGTCTTCGGTCGCCGCTCGCAATGCCCTCGGCGTCATCGCCACGGTCGCGGCCGGGGCGGCGATCTACTGGCTGCGGGACATCCTGACGCCGCTGGCGATGGCCATCTTCCTCTTGATCATGATCGACGGCGTGAAGCGGTCGGTCGAGGCGCGCACGCCGTTGAACAGCCGCATGGCCGGGATCGCGGCCCTGACGCTGGTGGTGCTGGCCTTCTTCGCCTCCATCGCCATCATCGTGAACGGGGCGGCGGGCTTCTTCGGCGAGGCGTCCGGCGTGTCGGCCAACATCGGCCCGCGCATCGATCAGATCATTCGCGATGCCTATGGGCTGGTGCGTCTGGCCAATCCGCCCACGGCGCAGGATCTGATCAACGGCGTCGATGTGCGCGGCTGGCTGACCTCCATGGCGTTCCAGGTGCAGGGC
>NZ_JAELUF010000164.1 GCF_016429195.1 Brevundimonas sp. ASV9 | reverse complement strand
GGTCAGGACGGTGAAGATCGACGGATCGGGGTGGTCGTAGCTGACGGTGTTGATCGTGTTGAACCGCGCCGTGTCATAGCGGCAGGGCGCCAGATTGCCGTGCCAGGCGACGACGTCCAACGGGCTGTGATCGAAGGTCGTGGCCCACAGACGGCCGCCGTATTTCTGGACGCACTCGGTCGGGCGATCCACGTCCTCATAAGCCGCGATCGGAGTCTCGAAGTCGCGAGGATTGGCCAGGCCGTTTGAGCCGATGGGGCCGAGATCCGGCAGGCGGAACGGGCTGCCGTAGTTCTCGCACACATAGCCGCGCACTGGCCCCTCAACCTCGACGCGGAAGCGCACGCCGCGCGGGATCAGGACGATGTGACCCGGCTGAGCCTC
Organism: Brevundimonas sp. ASV9; assembly: GCF_016429195.1. Lineage (GTDB taxonomy): Bacteria > Pseudomonadota > Alphaproteobacteria > Caulobacterales > Caulobacteraceae > Brevundimonas. Next base: position 1,558 of record NZ_JAELUF010000164.1, on the reverse strand, counting down.
GATGACGCCAAACTCGGTGACGAAGCGGTGGTCGCCTTCCTGAGGCACGATCAGCAGTTCGCCGTCGGCGTCATAGAAGACCCGGTCGGTCATCGATCGGTTGGCGACATACAGGTGAATGCCCGCCCCGGCGCCGCCGTCCGGTTCGCCATTGCCGCCATAGGTCGTCAGCCCCTCGACCCAGTCGGTCGCACCCTGCGGCATCGGCAGCGGGTCCCAGCGCATCCGGTTGGGATTGGGCGGCGTCTCGTCGAACGGACCGGAGCGGACCCGCCCCTGATCGAAGGGGGTGTACGGCCCATGCTGGGCCGAGGGACGCAGGCGATAGAGCCAGCTGCGCCGGTTCTCGGCGCGCGGGGCGGTGAAGGCCGTGCCGGACAGCTGTTCGGCATACAGGCCCATCGGCGTCTTCTGCGGCGAGTTTCGACCCACCGGCAGGGCGCCGGGCGCGGCTTCGGTCGCGAAATGATTGCCGAAACCGGTCATGTAGGCGGGCGCGTTGGATCGCGTCATGTCGTGTCTCCCTATGCCCCTGGTTTAGCCGTCCCCGGCGCCAGCGTCACCCTTTGCCCGTCAGGCAACAGCTTGGCGGTTGGCGCGTTGCTGTGGCCTTGCGGAGAGATTTCCATGACCTATCTGACCCGGGCGGTGTTCGCCTTCGCCAGCCTGCTGCTGTTGCTGGCGGCCATGGCCCTGATCGGGTTCGGGGTGAAGGAGGCGCTGCACGGCATCGGCTCGCCCGACAAGTCCGGCGCAGATGCGGTTCTGGACGTGCTGGGCTATGTCATCGTCGCCATCGCCGTCTTCGACGTGGCCAAATACATCTTCGAGGACGAGGTCCGGCGCGGCAACGAAAAGCGCAGCGCCGCCGAGGCCCGGCGCAGCCTGACCAAGTTCCTGTCGACCATCGTCATCGCCCTGTTTCTCGAAGCCCTGGTCGTCGTGTTCAAGACGGCGCGCGAGGACGTGGCGCAGTTGCTCTATCCCACCGCCCTGCTGATCGCCTCGGTGCTGGTGTTGGTGGGCTTGGGCGTCTTCCAGCGCCTTTCGGCCACGGTCGAGGAAAAGGTCGGCGACGACGACGAGGCCGAGGACCGCAAGGACAAGGTCAGGCGAAAGGCCGCGCCCTAGCCTTTGCTCGGCAGGAAGGGCGAGAAGGTGATGACGGTGAAGGTGTCGCGCACGTGCGGCCGCGTCTGGACCTGTTTCGTCACGAAGGTGCCGATGTCGGCGTCGCGCGGCAGGTTGAACTTGGCCAGCAGGTCGTGCTGACCCGAGGTGGAATAGACCTCCGAGACGTTCTCGACATTGTCCACGATATCGGCCGCCACGTCGTTGGCGTAGCCCAGCTCGCATTTGATGAAGACGAAGATGGCGGTCATCATGGCGGATCAGTCCTCTGGTTCGAGGGCGCTTCTAGCGGACGAAGACGTGACGGGTAAGCCGCAAGACACAGACGCCGTGCTGGAGGCGCAATACAACAACCGCGCCCTGGTCCCCGACCATCCCGCCGTGATGGCGCGCTGGAAGGCGGAATCGGAGGCCGCCCGCGCCGCCC
>NZ_JAELUF010000016.1 GCF_016429195.1 Brevundimonas sp. ASV9 | reverse complement strand
CGCCTATGTCGAGGTGACGGCGGACAAGGCCATGGACATGGCCCGCGCGTCCGACGCCCGCATCGCCTCCGGCCAGGGCGGGGCGCTGGAAGGCGCGCCGCTGGGGATCAAGGACCTGTTCTGCACCGAGGGCGTGCAGACGACGGCCGGCTCCAACATGCTGCGCGGCTTCGTGCCGCCCTATGAATCGACCGTCACCGCCAATCTGTGGCGCGACGGGGCGGTCATGCTGGGCAAGCTGAACATGGACGAGTTCGCCATGGGCTCGTCCAACGAGACCTCGGCCTTTGGACCGGTCAAGAACCCGTGGAAATCGACCGGCTCCAACGCCGATCTGACGCCGGGCGGTTCGTCGGGCGGTTCGGCCTCGGCCGTAGCGGCCGACCTGTGCCTGGCCGCGACGGCGTCGGACACCGGCGGCTCGATCCGCCAGCCTGCCGCCTTCACCGGCACGGTCGGGATCAAGCCCACCTATGGCCGCGCCAGCCGCTTCGGCATGGTGGCCTTCGCCTCATCGCTGGATCAGGCCGGGCCGATCACCAAGACGGTCGAGGACGCGGCCCTGCTGCTGCAATCCATGTGCTCGTTCGACGCGAAGGATTCGACCAGCCTGGACATCGCCACGCCGGACTGGACCCAGTCGATTGGCAAGTCGGTCAAGGGCCTGCGCATCGGCGTGCCCCGCGAATATGTCGTGGACGGCATGCCGGCCGAGATTCAGGCCCTGTGGGATCAGGGCGTGGCATGGCTGAAGGATGCCGGCTGCGAGATCGTCGAGATCAGTCTGCCGCACACCAAATACGCCCTGCCGACCTACTATATCGTGGCTCCGGCCGAGGCGTCGTCGAACCTGGCCCGGTACGACGGCATGCGGTTCGGGCATCGGGCGGAGGACTTCAAGTCGCTGGACGACCTGTATGCCACCTCGCGCGCCGAGGGCTTCGGCAAGGAGGTCCAGCGTCGCCTGACCATCGGCGCCTATGTGCTGTCGGCCGGCTTCTATGACGCCTACTACGTCAAGGCGCTGAAGGTGCGTCGCCGCATCGCCGAGGACTTCGACAATGTCTGGGGCCAGGTGGACGCCATCCTGACGCCGTCGACGCCGTCGGCTGCGTTCGCGCTGGGCGACAAGCAGATCGACCCGCTGACCATGTATCTGAACGACGTCTTCACGGTGACGACCAATCTGGCCGGCCTGCCGGGCATTTCGGTGCCGGCGGGCGTGGACGCCGGCGGTCTGCCGCTGGGTCTGCAGGTCATCGGCAAGGCGCTGGACGAGGCGACGGTCTTCCAGGTCGGCGCCGCGCTGGAACGGGCGGCGGGCTTCACGGCCAAGCCGGGCAAGTGGTGGTGAGCATGAGCGACAATACCAAGACCATCAAAGGCCGCACCGGCGATTGGGAAATCGTCATGGGCCTGGAAATCCACGCCCAGGTGGCGTCGAAGGCCAAGCTGTTCTCCGGCGCGGCCGTGGGCTTCGGCGCGGGGCCGAACGAGCAGGTGTCGCTGGTCGATGCGGGCTTTCCCGGCATGTTGCCGACGCTGAACACACACTGCGTCGAACAGGCGGTGAAGACGGGTCTGGGCCTGCGCGCGCAGATCAACAAACGTAGCCAGTTCGACCGCAAGAACTACTTCTATCCCGACCTGCCGACCGGCTATCAGATCAGCCAGCTCTATTACCCTATCGTGGGTGAAGGCGTGGTCGAGGTGGAGGCCGAGGACGGCAGCTTCTTCAACGTCGGCATCGAGCGGCTGCACCTGGAGCAGGATGCGGGCAAGCTGATCCACGACCTGTCGCCGACCGAAAGCTACGTCGATCTGAACCGGGCTGGCACGGCGCTGATGGAGATCGTGTCGCGTCCTGACCTGCGCACGCCGGACGAGGCGGTGGCCTATGTGAAGAAGATCCGGACCATCCTGATCTATCTGGGCACCTGCGACGGGGACATGGAGAAGGGCAATCTGCGGGCCGACGTGAACGTGTCGGTTTGCCGGGCCGGCAACTACGACAAGTTCAAGCTGACGGGCGACTTCAGCTATCTGGGGACGCGCTGCGAGATCAAGAACGTCAACAGCTTCCGCTTCATTTCTCAGGCGATCCAGTATGAAGCGCGCCGCCAGATCGAAATCCTGGAAGACGGCGGTTCGATCACCCAGGAGACGCGCCTGTACGACCCGACGGCCGGCGAGACGCGCTCGATGCGGTCCAAGGAAGAGGCGCAGGACTATCGCTACTTCCCCGATCCCGATCTGCTGCCGCTGGATCTGGAAGAGGCCTGGATCGCCGAGATCAAGGCGTCGCTGCCCGAGCTTCCGGACGATAAGCGCAAGCGCCTGATGGCCGACTATGGCCTGTCGCAATACGACGCCATCGTGCTGATCTCGGAACAGGCCAAGGCTGACTACTTCGAAGCCGCAGCCAAGGGTCGGGACGCCAAACTGGTCTCCAACTGGGTCACCAACGAGGTTTCGGCGCGCCTGGCGGCCGAGGGCAAGGACTTCAGCCAGAACCCGCTGCCTGCGGCGCACGTCGCGCAGCTGGTGGAGTTGATCGAGACGAACGTCATCTCGTCCAAGATCGCCAAGGAAGTGTTCGATCACGTCTGGAACGGCGAAGGCTCGCCGGCCGAGGTGGTCGAGAAGCACGGCCTGAAACAGGTCACGGACACTGGCGCCATCGAAAAGGCTGTGGACGAGATCATCGCCGCCAACCCGGACAAGGCGGCGGCCGTGGCCGAAAAGCCCCAGGCCATCGGCTGGTTCGTCGGTCAGGTCATGAAGGCCACGGGCGGCAAGGCCAATCCGGCGGCGGTCAACGACATCCTGAAGGCCAAGCTGGGCCTGTAAGGCGAGGCGTCGGACGAAAAGCAAAGGCCCTGCGGATCGCTCCGCAGGGCCTTTTCAACGTTAAGGCTCAAGCCGACGGCGAGACGGGCGGCGCCGGCGGTGCAGGGGGAGCCGGAGGCGCAGGCGGGACGGGGGCGTCCGGGTCGGTCGGCGCTGGCGGAGCGGGCGGGGCAGGCGGCGGAGGAGGAGCGGACTCAGCGACAGGAGGCGGCGCGATGGGCGCTTGCTGGGCGGTTGCGGCGCCGGCCAGCAGCATCGAGGCGGCCAGGGCGGTCAGTGCGATCTTCATCGGGACATGTCCTTCGGTTGAAACGCCATCCGGAAGCACTTCCGGACGTCATCGTGAATGGCGACGAACACCAGCGTCGGAGCGCATCGCGGCCGATTTTCGTCCGGCGGGTTTCAAGTCGTTTCAAGCGCTGATTGCTGAAGCTGATCTCGGCTGAGCGGCGTCTGTGCGCGGCTCAGGGCTTCGAATACCTGGCGATCCAGTGACGCCTGACAAGATGTCGCACCAGAACAAGGTCACGCGAGGGTCACGGTTCGTAATCCTTCAGCGAAGCGGGGCAATAAAAAAGCCCGACGGCGCGGGGCCGTCGGGCGGAAGTGCAAAATCGTCAGGCTGTTACCAGCGCCAGGCGTCGCGGATGACGTCGATAATATAGCCGTCGTATTCGTCGATCAGATACAGAGTGTTGTCGACCGAGACCCAGCGCGTGCCCTCGGGCGGATAGCCCAGGCCGTAGGTGCGCCAGTCGTTCAGCTGATAGCGCCAGAAGGCATCCGGCAGATACTGGCCGACCGACCACGACCGACCCCAGTAGGAGCGCGGCACGCTGTAGTAGCCCCAACCCGGCGCGAAGTAGAAGCCGACGCGCACGCCGTTGTAACCCCTGAAGCGCCGATCATTGCGCCACCAGTCCGAGCGGTGGTTGCGATAGAAATCCCGCCGCCATTGATCGCCGTTGAAGCGCTGGCGGAACTCGCGGTGCTGACGGTCGCGGTCACGACCATTGTTCCAGCCCGAGCCTGGACGGTCGGGACGGTTCCAGCCGTTTCCAGGACGGTCGGGGCGTTGACCGCCAGCATTTGGGCGGTCGGGCCGATCGGGTCGGTTCCAGTCGCCTTCGGGGCGGTCGGGACGCTGGCCGCCGGTGTTCGGGCGATCAGGCCGGTTCCAACCGCCTTCGGGCCGGTCTGGACGCTGGCCGCCGGTGTTCGGGCGATCGGGACGCTGGCCGCCGGTGTTCGGACGATCGGGCCGGTTCCAGCCGCCTTCGGGACGATCCGGACGCTGGCTGCCGGTGTTCGGGCGATCAGGGCGGTTCCAGCCGCCTTCCGGTCGGTCGGGACGCTGGCCGGCCGTGTTGGGGCGGTCAGGCCGAGACCATCCGCCTTCGGGACGATCCGGACGTTGGCCGCCAGCATTGGGACGTTCGCCACCCGACGGGCGCTCGGCACGGGGCGTATCGTTTGCGGGTCGGCTGGGACGTTCTGAGCGAGGCTCGCGCGGTCCGTCCTCACGACCCATCTGCGGGCGCTCGGGCCGGTTCATGCCGCGGGCGCGCCCTTCGCGCTGCGGACGTTCCTGCTGAGCCTGATCCTGTTCCTGGGCGAGGGCTTGTATCGGAGCTGCAAGCGGGCCGGCGACGGCGGCGATGGCGGTGAAAGCCATCAGGAGGCGTTTCATGGTCTTTGGTTCCTGCACGCCGGGTCTCCGGCGGCTTGAGGCGATCATCGATCCGTGGCGATGAACCCAGGCTGAACATTGTTCGCAATCAAGGGGCTGTCCGAAAAAGCAAAACCCCGCAGGCAAGACCTGCGGGGTTCGATCGTCCGACTTCGACGGGGCTTAATAGACGCCCGACAGGACGCTGGCGATCAGGCCGCTGGCCACGGCGATCAACAGGATGTCGTTGCCGGCGTGGACGTAGCGATAACCGCGCGGCGCTTCGCGAAGACCGTAAACATAGGGGTCGCGGACATAGTAGTTGCGATATTGGTAGGGCAGATAACCGCCGGTGCGCCAGCGATAGTTGCTGTAGCGCGGCTCGACCCGATAGTAGCCATAGCTGGGCGCGTACCAGTAGCCTGCGCGCGGACCATTGTAGCCACGGAAGTCAGAGCGGCCGCGCCACCAGTTGCTGTTGTTGCGGTCCCAGCGGTCATTGCGCCAATCGCGCCGGTCGTCCCGGCGTTCCGCCCAGTAGTCGCGGCGGTCGTCGCGGCGGTCACGGCGATAGTCCTGACGGCTGTCGTAGCGACCGTCACGCCAGTCGCGGCGATCTTCCCGGCGTTCCTGGCGGAAGTCGCGGCGGTCGTCACGGCGGTCCTGACGATACTCGCGGCGGTCTCGGTCCTGGGCCTGAACGAGCATCGGCACGGCCGTGGTCGACAGGGCGAGGGCGACGACGGCGGCCTTGGTGAGGCGGTTCATCTTCGTGCTCCATTCTGGGCCGCCGACGGATGTGCCGATCCGACCCGTTAATGATAAGCAAGGTCGGATTTCGCGCCTGAATGCCCGCTGAACGATCGCGTCAGGTTTGCGGAGCGCTCGTGGGCCGCGCCGGCGAGGCGTGAACGAATGATTTATCAGAGATTTCCGAGGTCTGAATCCTGTTAAAAGTATTCATTTCTGCTTTACTGAAAAGTCCGTGCGGAGCCTTGCGCCGTTAACTTTAACTTCAAACCACCGGTATTTGATGGCGTCTCAGAGGCGGGCCCAGAAGGGCGCCCGTTGAGGAGATACGGTGATGAACGCGCAAGAAATGGCGCACGACCTGCAGGCCAACGACGACGGTCTGCCCCTGCCGACCGCGGACATGTCCGGCGACGACCTGTTCAAACTGGGCATGATGTATTCGGCCGGATCGGGCGGTTGCCCGATGGACCGGGTGTCGGCCCACATGATCTTCAACCTGGCGGCCATGAAGGGTTCGATCGAAGCGCGCGTCTATCGCCGCGAGATGAGCCTGGAGATGGAACGCGATGAGATCGCCGAAGCCCAGAAGGCCGCGCGGCGCTACATCGATCAGGGCGTGGTTCAGCTGGTCGCCTAAGCGGCTGGCTCAGAACTGGGCGTAGCCGTTGCCGTTCGATCCGTTGATCGAATAGCTGAAGCCGATGGGCAGGGCTGCGCGCACCTGGGTGAAGAAGGCCGCCAGTTCGCCCAGCGTCGAACGCGGCACGAAGACGATGTCGCCACGCCGCAAGGGCACGACCTCGCCGCGACGCGGACGCAGGTCCACCACCCGCATCATGCGCGAACCGCCGGGCCCGCGACGGATCAGGGCCACGCTGTCCTGACGCGACGTCGGGGCGAAACCACCGGCCTGGATCACCGCCTGATAGGCGTCCAGATCGCCGATCATTTCGAAGACGCCCGGGTTGCGCACCTCGCCGTCGACCCAGACGCGGATCGGTCCGGCCTGGCGCAGAGTGACCTCGACAACAGGGCGCACCAACTGCGTCGCATAGGCCGTCGAGATGACCTGCTGAAGCTGGGGCAGGGTGCGATCCGCCGCCATGACCGATCCGATCAAGGGCAGGGCGATACGGCCGTCAGGACCCACCTTGAGTGTTCGGGTCAGTTCCGAAGCCGTCGGCGTCGCCACCTCGATCTCGTCGCCAGGATACAGCAAATATTCCGGCTCCTGATCCGTCCAGGGCGCGAAAGCCAGGCCGGCGAGGTCGTCGTAGGGGGACCGGTCGACGCGCCGCAGATCGCGAACGCCGCCGCCCCCGCCGCAGGCCGCCAGCGAGGCGGCGATGGAGGCTGAACCCAGGGTCAGCAGAAACAGGCGGCGATCGGTCAGCATGGGAATCGGTCGGCCTCGACGAGGGATATCGGGCAACCTCGCCGGTTATGGGTAATCATCGGTTAACGCCGGTGGGCGAAGGGTTAGGACCACACGCCTTTCAAGGGATTCGGCCCGCCCGATGCGCTCCACCGCCCACGTCACCACAAGGCCGCGCTACGGCGTTCTGGACGTGATCGGCCTGTTGTTCCGCGAACTGTTGCTGATGATCGTCGTCTTCGTGGTGATCCTGGGGCTGGGGTTCGCCGCCGCAATGACGCTGAAGAAGAACTACACCGCCACAGGCTCGGTGTTTGCGGGTGTGGGTCAGGAATACGTCTATCAACCGCGCGTCGGCACGGCCGAGCGGGGCCAAGCGCCGCAGGGCGACGAGGTCGCCAATTCCGAAGCCGCCATCCTGGGCTCCAGCGCCGTGCGCCAAAAGGTGGTCGAGGCCCTAGGCCCGGCCGCGATCCTGGGCGAGCAGCCCAAGGGCAGTTCGCAGGCCGCGCGATCCGCCGCGCTGAAGGCCGTCGGCGGCGGCCTGGGCGTCGCCACGGCGCCGGGCAGCGCGGTCATCCACCTGACCTACAAGGCCGACAATCCCGAACGGGCGGCGCGGGTGCTGAACACCATCATCGAGCAATATCTGATCTATCGCCGCGAAGTCTTCCAGGACAAGACGCCGGCCATCGCCAGCCAGCGCATCGCCTTCGAGGATGAACTCGGCAATGCGGACCGCGCTTACGAGGCCTTCTTGGCGTCTAATGACATCGGCGACTTTACTGCGGCCAAGGCGACGTTGGCGGCGACCTATCAGACGGTCTTCACCGACCGGATGTCGACGCAGAGCCAACTGAACCAGACCGCCCAGCGGCTGAACACCCTGATCGCGCAGCAGGCGGGAACCCCGGCGGAGGTGGCGCTGCAGCAGGATTTGAACATCTCGGCCCAGGATCAGGTGCTGCAACTGCGCACCGAGCGCGAGCAGCTGCTGTCGCGCTATCAGCCCGACGCCCAGCCGGTGAAGGACATCGAGGCGCGGATCAATCAGCTGCAGGCCTATGTCGCGACCGGCACGGCCGTCGGGGCCAAGGAGGTCCGCACCGGGCCGAACCCGGTCTGGACCGAGCTGGAAACCACGCGGATCAACACCCGGGCCGAGCGCGACTCGCTGGCGGCGCGTCTGTCGGTGCTGGATCGGCAGTTGGCCGACATCCGTTCGCGGCAGGCGCGGCTGACGGCGCTGGAATCCGAGAACACGACCCTGGCCGGCAATCGCGAAGTGCTGAGCGCCTCTATCCGGGAGTTTCAGCAGCGCGAGACCCAAAGCCGCGCCGACAACGCCCTGGTCGCCGCCGGCGCCGACAACGTCACCGTCATCGAACGCGCCCAGCCGCCGGCGACGGGCAAGAGCCTGAAGATCCCGCTGCTGGCGGCGGTGTTCCTGTTCGCGGGTTTCACCGCTCTTTGCGTCGGCCTGTTGCGCGTGTTCACGCGTCGCGGCTTTACGACGCCGGCCTCGGTCAGCCGCACCATGGACATGCCGGTTCTCGCCGTCGCGCCGGCCAAGGCGGCCTAGCGAAACTCGTGCTAGGCTGAGGGCTTAGGGAGCGCCTTGGCGATTCGATGGTCGATCTGACTTCAGAAATGGCGGGCCTTTGGGCGACGCTGGGACCGGCGCCGGCGCACCGCGCGCGCGTGATCCAGTTCGCCTCCGCCGTCACCGGCGAGGGTGTCTCGACCGTGGCGCGCGAGTTCGCGCGGCTGGCGGCGGTGCGGGCGCGCAAGCCCGTCTGGCTGATCGACGGTGATCTGGCGCAGCAGGGACAGTTGGAGACGGTGTCAGCCGAGCCGGATCGTTTCGGGCAGGTCGGCAAGGCCGCGCAAGGCTCGCCCGACGGCTCAAGCTTCTACGCCGTGACGCCGCGCGTGACCGGGCGCGACGGCAAGCCTGTGCCGGATTCGCGGCTGCTGACGGCGCGGTCCTGCCTAGGCGGCCGGCTGTGGGTCACGCATTTCCACATGGAGGCGCTACGGTCCGGGCACCGGGTCGAGGCGGTCGGAGAGCCCCGCTATTGGGAGGCGCTGCGGCCCCACGCCGACACCATCGTCATCGACGCGCCCGCCGCCGACCGCAACGACATGGCGATCATCCTGGCGCCCTTTGTGGACATGACCGTGCTGGTGATCGCCGCCGAAAGCACCGCCGCCCATGCGCCGGTCATCCTGCGCGACGAGATCGAAGCCGTCGGCGGCAAGATCGCCGGCGTGGTCATGAACCGCTCGACCTACAAGGCGCCGGGATTTCTGCAGCGGCTGATGGGCTGAAGCCGCTTGGGAAGCGGACATTTCTGGCGTCCGATTTCGCACATTCGGCAAGAAAATGAAGCGGTTGCGCTGAAATCGAGCGCGGATGCGGCGCCTTTGCGTGCGTCGCGCATTGTGTGGCCATGACAAAGTCCGTCGCATTCGTCGGAGCGGGGCCGACGACACTTTACGCCCTTCATGCCCTTCTGTCCCAAGGCGTCGTCTCGGCGCGGGTCACGGTGTTCGAGGCGCGAGAGACGGCTGGCTGCGGCAGCCCCTACAGCCCGGACTGGAACGACCCGGCGATGCTGTCCAACATCGCCAGCATCGAAATCCCGGCATTGCAGGAGACGTTGGCAGACTGGCTGTCAACACGAACGCCCGCTGAACTGGCAGAGCTGGACGTGGATGGGGCGTCTCTCGATGAGCGCACCTTCGTCCCGCGTGTCGCCTTGGGGCGGTATTTCGAAAGTCAGTTCGCCACCTTGGTTCAGCAGGCCCGCGCCAAGGGCGTTCTCATCGATGTGCGGACGGGATGTCGGGTCATCGACGCGGCGAACCGCAGGGATGGGATCGAACTGACCTTCACATCGCCGCCGTCGCAAAAGGTCGCCAGGGCTGTGTTCGACCATGTGGTTCTGGCGACGGGTCACCAGTGGCCGTCGCGGCCGGACGCGCAGCCCGGATATTTCCTCAGCCCATGGCCTGCATCCGACCTCGCGGATGTTCCGGCGACACGCATCGGCGTTCGGGGATCATCGTTGACGGCCATCGATGCGGCCGTGGCCTTGGCCACGTCCCATGGCGACTTCGTTCGGCGGGACGATCGGCTGATCTATCAGCCCGCGCCGGATACCGAAGATTTTCACATCGCCATGATGTCGCGAAAGGGGCTGCTGCCCGAGGCGGACTTTTATTTCCCGCTGCCGCATGGGCCGCTGACCTATTGCACGCCCGAGGCTGTCGCTGCGGCTGTGGCGCGCGGTCCTGACGGGCTGCTGGACGCCGTGTTCGACCTGTTTCGAACCGAGCTGATCCATCTGGATCCGGACTACGCCGCTGAGACGGAACTGCATGATGCGACGCTGGAAACCTTCGCCGAGGCCTATTTCGCTCGGCGCGCATCGGTCGATCCGTTCACCTGGGCCGCTGCAAATCTGGAGGAAGCGCAGGCGAACTATGCCGCACAGGTGACGGTGGCCTGGCGCGACGGCATCCTGCGCATGCACGAGATCGTCGCCGTCATCGTGCCGCATCTGGACAGTGCCGAGTTCGAGCGGTTCAGCCGCGCCTTCAAGCCGATCTTCGTCGATATCTACGCCGGCGTGCCGCACGAATCGATCGAGCGGATGCTGGCGCTGCACGCCGCCGGAAGGCTGGACGTCATCGCCTTGGGCGACGATCACGAGGTGGATACGCGCTGTCCCCAAGGCGGCGCGCGCGTGACGATCGGCGACACGACCCGCCATTTCCCGATCTTCATCGAGGCGACGGGTCAGGCGGCCCTGAGCGGCATCCAGTTTCCCTTCCTGTCCTTGCTGGAGCAGGGGATCGTTCGGGATCAGGTCGCCAACGATGCGCCGGACGTGGTTCGGGGGATTGCGGTCGATGACCTGTTCCGGCCGGTCGATGCGCCTTTGCCGATGGATCGGCTATTCTGTCTCAGCCTGCCGTTCATCATGGGGCGGCATCCCTTTGCGCAAGGGATCACCAGTTCGCACGAAATGGGCGGGATCGTCGGTCGGCGACTGGCGTTGATCCTGAATACCGCAAAGCCTGCGGTCGATCACGCCGAAACGGCGGCCTGACGCGAGGACGAATGAAGCTGTTTGCGATCTATATCGGCGGGGAACACCCCGGCGCGAATATCGAGGTCCACGATATGCGCTTCCTCGTCGCCCCCACGATCGAAGCGACGAAAGACGCCTTGCTGGCGCAGTGGTGGGGACGCGAAGGGACGTTGCACATCGATTGCTGGTCGGAAATTTCGCAGGCGGACGGCTATGAGGTCAGCCTGTCGCCGACGCCTTATGAGGGCAAGGAAAAGCTCTATTACGTCAATCTGGGCGGCTACGACGGGGTGGCGTTCGCCGAGCAGCATCGCAATGTCTTCGTCGTCGCCGACAGCCTGCCAGCGGCCAAGGCGCGGGCCATCAAACGGGCCAAGGGTTGGACGGACGCGCATCGCGACGAGATGTACGAGGCCGAGCAGGCGTTCGCGCTGGACGACGTTGCAGGCGCCGAACGCCTGTATATCCACCTCAAGCCCAGCCTGATGAGCAGCGATCCGGACTTCACCTGCCGCTACATGCCGATCCGCTGATCAGGCCGTGGGGCGCTTCAGCATCGCCGCGCCGTAGAGTTTCGGCTCGAAGCCTTTGGTCCATAAGACCTTGCCGAGACCACGCGCGCAGCGATCGTAGGTGTGGACGCGGTTTGGGCGGCGCAGGAGGGCGGCCAGAAGCGATGCGGCGCCCCAAATCCCGGTCTGGGCCAGTCCGACCACCATCCATTTGACGACGCCGGGCCAGTCGCGGCGGTCGGCGGCCATCTGGGTCGGGCTCTGGCCATAGGCGAAGGCGCGGGTCAGGGCGTAGGTCAGAGTGGCGCGGTGGGACGGCGCGAACTCATCCACCCAGGCGTCGGCGGCCCAGCCGAAGCGACCACCGCGCGCCGTCAGGGCGGTGAACAGCCGGTCGTCCTCGCCGCCCGTCTCGTTCATGGCGACATCGAAGGGAGCATCGCCGGGCAGGGCGGTCGCGCGCACCATCAGACTGTTGCCGCAGCCGTGAATCTCGTTGGTCAGGCCGGTCTCGCGCGGGCCGTCGCGGCCGAAGAACCGCTCGAGATAGGCGGAGGTCCAGCCGGTGTTTTCCGGCACCCGCCCGCGAATGGGGCCGAAGACGACATCGGCGCCGGTCTGGGCTTGGGCGCTCAGCAGGGCGGTGAGCCAGCCGGGAGAGGCGGCTTCGTCGTCGTCGAGAAAGGCGATCAGGGGCGCGTCGGTGGCGGACAGGCCGACATTGCGCGCCGTCGCCACACCCGGAAGGGGGGCGTGGGCGTAGGTCAGGGGCACGGGCGCCTCGGCGCGCAACCGTTCGATCAGGGAGGCGGCGGAGCCTTGCGGGTCATTGTCGACGACGACGACGGCGGCAACGCGATGCAGCGATCCGGTCTGGGCGAAGACCGAGCGCAGGGCGCGCTCCAGGCTGTCGGGGCGGCGCAGGGTCGGGATGATGACGGCGACGTCGCGCATGGTCAGACGGCGTCCGCATAGACGGCGGCGCGGTAGAGCCTGAGCGCGAAGGCGCGGGCCTTGACCGGCAAGGCCGTCGTCAGCGCAGCCTGTTTCATCAGGCGGCGCGCCAGGGGCAGGGCGGGCAGGCGTTTCAGGGCGCGCGCGGCCTTGTAGCTGGGATAGGTCTGGACGAGGGCGGGGTGCAGGGCGACGACGCGGGCGAAGTTGCCGGCGCCCTGATCGAACTTGCGCGCCAGATCCTCGACCGTGTCCAGGCCCATATGGGTGGCGGGATTGTCTATGTGGACGACAATAAAGCGGCGCGAGACGCGCATAGCCCACTCCACGTCCTCCCAGCCCCAGCCGCTGAAACCGGGATCGAAGGATTCGGCGGCGAACACGTCGCGGCGCACCAAGAGGTTGGAGGTGTAGACGTATTTTTCGGGCGTCAGGGCGCGCTGGGACGCCGGGAGGCATTCCGAGGCGCCTGAAAGCGCGCGGTGGACGGCGAACCGCGCGTCGGTCGGCGCCTGATCCAGCGAGAAGCCGCCAAAGGCCACGGCGGGCGCGCTGTCGGTGACCAGTCGCAGCCAGTTTTGCAGGAAGGTCGCCGTGTCGGGCTGCATGTCGCTGTCGAGGAACAGATAGGCCTCGCCGCGCGCGGCGGTGGTCAGGCGGTTGCGGCCCCTGGCGCGACCCTCGTTGGCCGCCAGGGTGATCAGGCGGGCGGGCAGTCGCAGGGCGTCGATGGTGGCATGAAGCCGGGTCGTCAGATCAGCGTCGGCGGTGCCGTCGTCCAGCAGGATCAACTCGACCGCGCCGGACAGGGCGGGGGCCTCGCTGTCCAGTCGGCGCAACAGTTCTTGCGGATCGTCGCGCAGGAAGGGGATCAGGACCGAGATCGTCGGCGTCGCCTGAGACCAGGCGGTGTTGTCAAAGATATGGGCGCTCATGCCGTCACGCTCCGGCGCGCGCGGATCAGGCGCAGCAGCACGTCACGCACCCCGGCGGCGTTCAGCGTCAGGGCCACGATGGCATAGACGAGGCCGCCCGCGCTCGCGTCCATCATCAGCTCCAAGAAACCGCCAAGCGGCGGCAGGAACCAGACGACCCCGGCCATGACGGCGGAGGCGATCCCGCAACGGATCAGCGCCTCCCACGGCATCGGCAGGGCGATGGCGCGGCGGCTGAGCAGGATGCAGGACAGAAGGCCGATGGCGAAGCTGGCGGCGGTCGAGATGGCCGCGCCCGTCACGCCCAGGCGCGGGATCAAGACCAGGTTCAGCGCCACATTGCAAAGCGCCGGGATCGCCATTGTCACCAGCAGCAGGCCGGTCTTCTTGCCCAAGGTGAAGCCGAAGCCGAAATAGTAGGCGATCATCCCTGACAGGAAGGACGAGGCCGCGATCCACGGCGTCACCAGCGCAGCGGCGGCGCGCAGATCCTGGCCGATCATCAACTCCGCCAGCGGTCGCGCGACCAGCGACAGGCCCACGGCGGCAGGCAGGCCGATCAGGATCAGGGTCGAACCCTGCTCGATGGCCGTCTGACGCAGCGCCTCGCGCCCGCCGCGCTCCAGCGCCATGACCATGGCCGGCGCTCCGGCCGCCCCCAGCCAGATGAAGATGACGTCCAGCGTCCGGTTCGCCAGGCTGTAGCTGGCGTGATAGGCGCCGACCGCCGCCGCATCCATGAAGGCGGCCAGCAGAAACCGATCCGTCGAGGCCAGCACCAGCGCCAGCGTCAGCGATGCCGCGATCGGATAGCCGTAGAGGGCATAGGCCTTCAGCCGCGTGCGATCCACGGTCCCGCCCGTCGACTGACGCAACTCGCCCGGCAGGATGAAGGGCAGGGCGAACAGGGGCGCGATGGCCAGGCCCAGCAGGGGCGAGGCCGCGCCGGCGCCGGCCAGCGCGAACCCGGCCCCGACCAGGAATCCCAATACGGCGACCCCGATGTCCACGGCGGCGGATTTCGACACCTCGCCCGCTGCGCGATACCGCTCCTGCGCCAGCTTGGCGAGGTTGCGCACCGGCGCACCGGCCAGGCCGAAGGCGACGGCGATTTTTAACGCCGGCGTCAGCGGCGCCAGCCAGACGATCAGGGCCGCGATCGGGGTGAACACGGCGATGATGGTGAAGGACGTGCGGTACAGACTGGCGAAATGGCTCGCCATTCCCTCGGGTGTGCGCTCGGCCGCCCAGAAGCGCGCCATCGACGCTTCCAGCCAGGTGAAGGTCACAGTGTGGGCCAGGGTCGTGACCGAAAACGCCAGGGCGTAATGGCCGAAGTCGTCGGCGCTGAGCAGGCGCGTAAAGACGAAGATCGTCAGGAAACCGACCACGCCCTGGACGATCTGGGCCGGCAGATAGCCCCAGACGCCGCGCCAGAACATGCGCTTCTCGCTCAACGCACGGCCGCCCGGTCGCCCAGAAGGACAGGAATGGTGACGGCGATGACCCACAGGTCCAGCCAGAAGGACTGTCGCTCGATATATTCGATGTCCAGCTGGACGCGCTCGCGCACCTGGGCCTCGGTGTCCACCGGTCCACGCGAGCCCTTGATGGCGGCCCAGCCGGTCATGCCGGGCTTGATGCGGTGGCGATGGGCGTATTCGGCGACCAGCAGGGCGGATTCGGTCTCGCCGGTCTTCATGCCGATGGCGTGGGGGCGAGGGCCGACAAGGGACATCTCGCCCGACAGGACGTTGAAGATCTGAGGTAGTTCATCCAGGCTGGTGGCGCGGATAAAGCGGCCGACACGGGTCACGCGGTCGTCGTCGGCGCAGACCTGTCGGCTGGCGGTCGCATCGGCGGCGCCGTGGCGCATGGAGCGGAACTTCCACACGACAATGGTCTCGTGATTGAAGCCATGGCGGCGCTGGCGGAAGAAGACGGGGCCGGGACTGTCCAGCCGCACGGCCAGAGCCACCAGGGCCATGATGGGCGCAGCGACGACCAGGGCTGCGGCGCCAATCACCAGGTCCTGCATCCGCTTGTTGAAGGCGCGGCGGTCTGGGTTGGCAGGACCATCCAGAGGCGCGAGCGGCGCATTCGCCAACCTGTTCAGCAGCCCGTCGCGGCCCAACTCCGAATCGACCAGGACTGTCAGCGGATTGGGCAGGGCGTTCAAGGTCTGCGTCAGGTCGCGCACGCGCTGGCCGGCCTCGGGATCTATGGCCAGCACAATCCGGTCGACATAGGGCGTCAGTCGGTGGGTCAGCAGGGCCTTGGCGGTCCCCAGCACCGGCACGCCGGCCAAGCTGTCCGGCGATCTGGCCAAGCGGTCGTCGAACACGCCCAGCACATTCATGTCGCGCCGCTCCAGCGCCTGTTCGATCAGACGTCGCGCGTTTCGGGTCGCGCCGACGATGACGATGTTGGGCGACAGCACGCCCAGCCGACGCCACCGCGCAATGACGACCAGCCACAGGCCGTGCAACAGCGCCAGGGCGGCCGTCGTCGTCAGGGCCCAGGGCGCAATGACGTCCAGCGCCGGGCGGTCCAGCAGCCAACCCAGCACGAGCGCCACGCCGGCCGAGACGACTCCCACGCCCACAACGCCCGTCATGTGCAGAGGCCAGGGCGTGTCGCGTCCGAATCGATAAAGCTGAAGCGCGCGCATCAGCACGAGCACCAAAACGGCGCCGACGACCACGGGCGCGGCGTCACCGACCGTGATCGAGGCCAAGCCCGTCGGCTGGATCGCCAGGACCGCGCTGAACGCCAGCCCGCAAACCATCAGCACGTCGATCAGCCGGAAATAATGCGCCGACAGTCGGACGGATGATCGCTCGCGCGCATTCAGCCAGATCTCCGGGCGGAACGGCCCGCGCGACGGCCGGCTTTTCAGCGGCGTGTCGGCGGCGAGACTGGCGGGGCGGTCGAGCAACAGGCGGTCCAGAAGCGATCCGGGGGGGCGAATGATGGCCGCGATACTGCCGCTTTGGCCTCTATGTCGCGTTAACGTGGACGCTTTCTCTTGAACCGGATTGCGCGATGCATCAGCCTCAGCTATCGACGCCCTCGCAGGAGACGTGGCCGAGTGGCTGAAGGCAACGGTTTGCTAAATCGTCGTACCCCGTAAGGGGTACCGAGGGTTCGAATCCCTCCGTCTCCGCCATTCTTTAAGTCGCCTTGTCGGACCTGAACGCCGCCGGCTTCAGCCCGTGCCGCTGCAGCTTGTCGTACAGCGTCTTCCTCGGAACCTGCATTTCGGCGAGCACTGCGGATATGTCCCCTCGATGGGACTGTAGCGCGTCGCGCAGCAGTTCGGCTTCGAATCTGTTGACGCGGTCGGGAAGGCTCAAGCCTTCATCGGGCGGGCGGATCGTGTCGTCGAGCGACAAGGCGACGCGTTCGGCGAAATGCGCCAGTTCGCGGATATTGCCGGGCCAATCGGCCTCGACCAACAGGCGTCTTACGCTGTCGCTTATAGAGGGGGTGTCGACGCCGTGGCGGTCCGCAGCGCGACGCAGGAAGTGGGCGAATAGCAGGGGAATATCTTCTCTCCGTTCGCGCAGAGGCGGTACGCGGAGTCTCACCACGTTCAGACGGTAATAGAGGTCTTCGCGAAAGGCGCCCCCGCGCGCGGCTTCGCCCAGATCGATCTTTGACGAGGCCAGTACACGCAAATCTAAGGCGCGGGGCTCGTTGGCTCCGATCGGATGGACTTCGCGTTCTTCCAGGACACGCAGAATCTTGACCTGAACGGCCAGAGGCATGCTCTCGACCTCGTCCAGAAACAGTGAGCCGCTGTGCGCCCGTTCGACGTGCCCGACCCGGCGGCGTAAGGCTCCGGCGAAGGCGCCGAGTTCGTGGCCAAACAGTTCGCTCTCGATCAGCCCGTCGGGCAGGGCGCCGCAGTTGACAGCGACGAACGGCGCCAATCGTCGCCGGCCGCCGTTGTGCAGGGCGCGCGCAACGGCCTCCTTTCCTGTCCCGGTTTCACCTTCGATCAGCACGTCCATCCGGGCGTCGGCGATCTGAGCGATGGTGGCGCGGAGGGCGATGATGGCGCGAGACGATCCGGCCAGGGGCAGTTCCTGTCCGCTGTCGGAGGCCATAGCCAGCAGGCGACGGTTTTCCAGCACCAGGCCGCGTTTTTCCAACGCGCGGTTCATGCTGTCCTGAAGGCGCTCAAACGGAAAGGGCTTGGCGACGAAGTCGTAGGCGCCGTCCTTCATCGCTGCGACGGCGTCGGTGATGTCGCCATGGCCAGTGATCACGATGATCGGCAGGGCCGCGTCCAATGCCTGCAGGCGGCTGAGCAACTGGCGGCCATCAAGGCCGGGCATTCGCAGGTCGGTGACTACTACACCCGGGAAATCGGCGTCGATCGCTCTCAATGCAGGTTCGGCCCCTGGAAAAGGGCGGACGTCGTAACCTTCCAAGGTCAGGCGCTCGACCAAGGCATGGCGGAAATCGGCGTCGTCCTCGATCAGGGCGACGGCAGTGGGGCGGGCAAACTCCATCACGCGATCCTCAACGTGGCGACAAAGGTCGCGCCGACGTCCTCGTCGACCAAGTCGAGCTCGCCGCCGAAACCGGCGATCAGATCTCGACAGATGACCAGACCCAAGCCGAGGCCATTTGCGCGTGTGGTGACAAAGGGCGTGAACAGTTGGGCGCGCACAGCGGGAGGGACGCCAGGACCATTGTCGGAAATGCTCAATCGAACACGGTCCTTATCGCGCAAGACTTTCAGCGTTAGTCGCGGCCGATCGCAGCCTTCAAGCGCTTCTGAAGCGTTCTTGACCAGATTGACGATCACCTGTTCCAGGCGAAAGCGGTCGGCGCGCACTGTGACGTCTGCGTCGCCTTCGCGGACCAATTCGACGCCGCCCTCGTCCAATCGGCCGCGCGTCAGCAGCAAGGCGCCGTAGATCGCGTCTTCCAGACGGACGATGCCGATTTTGGGATCTGACTTTCTGGAAAAGACCCTTAGGCCCTCGGTGATGGCGCCGATGCGCTGGGTCAGGTCGCTGATCCGCGCCAACGCGCCACGCGCCTTGGCGGGGTCGTCGCGGTCAAGCAGAACGCCGGCAGTCTCTGCCTGTGTCTGGATAGCGGCGACGGGTTGGTTGATCTCATGCGCCACGCTGGCGACGATCTGCCCCAGCGCGGCGAGTTTGCTGGCTTGAACCAGCTCGTCACGCAGCAGTTCGCGTGCGGTCTCGGCTTGGCGGCGTTCCTCGATCTGGCGATTAAGGGCGGCATTGGCGTCACGAAGCTCGTGGGTGCGTTCGTCAATCAGCCTCTCCAGTTCCAGCCGCGCCTCTTCCTCGGCACGAGCGCGGACAAGGGCCTGATGCCGACGACGCAGGAGCACGACGATGACGCCTGCCAGCAGGGTGACGATCAGGGCCGCAAGCGCCCGCGCGGTTGCGACGGCCGTCCCAATGGATCCGCGATCCGGCGACAGCAGGTGCAGAGTCCAGCCGGGCGTCTCCGTTGGGATCGCCGCATGCATCCAGCGCTGCTCGCGGCCATCGACTGGAGCCTGGATCAGACGCGGTCGATCATTGGGGGGCGTGACGAAGGGGAGGGGGCGCAACGCCTCGGGTTGAAGCGTCTGATCGGTCAATGTCAGCCGCCGTCGACGTTCGTCCAGCGCTTCTGTGGTGCGGAAACGCCATGCCGGCACGCTGGTGATCAGCACGACGCCGCCGGGATCGACCACATAGGCCGGCTCACCGGACGCGCGCCATTCGGCCTCGAGAGCAGCGAACTCGACCTTGACCACGACGACCCCAAGGGCGGAGCCGTTCGGCCCGTCAACGCGCCGCGCCAGATACAGTCCGGGTCGGCCGGACACGGTGCCCAAGGCGAAGAACTCCGCCTGGCCCTGGCGCATGGCGTTGATAAAATAAGGCCGGAACCCATAGTCCGCACCGACGAAACTGGTCGGCAGGCGCCAGTTGCTGGCGGCGCGGGTCCGGCCGTTGGCGTCGATGATATAGATGGCGGCGGCCCGTGTCTGACGCGCCAAAGTCTCGAGTTTAAGGCTGACAGGATCGCCCTTGGCAGTCTGCGGGGCGCTCAGTAGAGCGGCGATGTCAGGATCGCTCGCTAACGCCAGCGGCAGCGAGCGATGCTTCTCCAGTTCGCTGCGTAGCACGGCCGCATGCAAGGCAGCCGCCGACTCTGTCTGCCGCGCCAGTTCGACCTGAGCGTCACGCCGAGCGACCTCGCCCGCCCCGAAAGCCGCCAGGACGGCAATC
This sequence comes from Brevundimonas sp. ASV9, assembly GCF_016429195.1. Lineage (GTDB taxonomy): Bacteria > Pseudomonadota > Alphaproteobacteria > Caulobacterales > Caulobacteraceae > Brevundimonas. The sequence goes on along the minus strand of NZ_JAELUF010000016.1, from coordinate 29,717 downwards.
GTGAACCAAGCTCCCGCCGTTATCAGCCAACGGGAGCGCCAAGGTTTTCGAGCCGAGCCTATGACAGGTGAATGCTGCACATTCCTAGTGTGCGGATAATCGCACGTAAGGGCCAGTCGCCTGGGTGAAAAACCGCACAGATATCTCGATTAACGCTCCCGCTTTCATAGAAAGTGCTTGGTTATCAGAAAGATGGAGACGTTCGATCAATTGCTTTCGCGATGATGGTTCTCGTTGGAAGCTCTATCCAACGGAGCGTGGCGAAGATCGCGCCCATCGAGGAGACTGCGGGATCGCCCCCCGCACATCAGGAGCCCTTCGTGATCTCAATACCGTCAGAGGCCGCGCCGGTCGTTCGCCGGCCGTTCTATCGCCACCTGTATTTCCAGGTGCTGATCGCTATCGCGCTCGGCGCTCTGATCGGTCACTTCTGGCCGACATTCGGCGAAAGCCTGAAGCCGCTGGGCGACGGATTCATCAAACTGGTGAAGATGGTCATCGCGCCAGTGATCTTCCTGACCATTGTGACCGGCATCGCGGGCATGCGTGATCTTGGAAGCGTCGGTCGCGTCGCCGCCAAGGCCTTCGCATACTTCCTGGTCTTCTCGACTCTGGCTCTGATCGTGGGCCTGATCATCGCCAATCTGGTGCGTCCGGGCCATGGTCTGAACATCGACCCGGCGACGTTGAACGCCGGCGCCGTCGAGCAGTATGCGGCGGCCGCGCACGAGAGCACGATCGTCGGCTTCCTGATGGGCGTCATTCCCGACACGCTGGTCAGCGCCTTCTCGACCGGCAACATCCTGCAGGTTCTGTTCGTGTCGATCCTGTTTGGCCTCACCCTGGCGTTGGTGGGAGAGCGGGCCCAGCCTGTGGTCGATCTGTTTGAGACGCTCAGCCTTGCCGTGTTCAAGCTGGTCGCCATCGTGATGAAGGCCGCGCCCATCGGCGCCTTCGGAGCCTTCGCCTTTACGATCGGCGCCTACGGCATCGCATCGATCGCCAATCTGGCCGCCTTGATCGTGACCTTCTACGTCACCGCGATCATCTTCGTCGTGGGCGTGCTGGGGCTGGTGGGCGTCGCCAACGGCTTCAACATTCTCAAGCTGATCCGTTACCTTAAGGAAGAGCTTCTGCTGGTGCTGGGCACTTCCAGTTCAGAGGCGGCCCTGCCCAGCCTGATCTCCAAGATGGAACGCGCGGGCGCCGCCAAGTCGGTCGTCGGCCTGGTCGTGCCGACCGGCTATTCGTTCAATCTGGACGGCACCAACATCTATATGACGATGGCTGCTCTGTTCATTGCTCAGGCGCTGAACATCGAACTCACCATCTGGCAGCAGATCACGCTCCTGCTGGTCGCCATGCTCAGCTCAAAAGGCGCAGCGGGCATTACGGGCGCGGGCTTCATCACCTTGGCGGCGACCCTGTCGGTCGTGCCGGATGTGCCAGTCGCAGGCATGGCGCTGATCCTGGGCATCGACCGCTTCATGAGCGAATGCCGGGCCCTGACCAACTTCATCGGCAACGCCGTGGCCACCATCGTCGTGGCCCGCTGGGAAAACGCGCTGGATCGCGACGCCCTGAAGGCCGCGCTGGACGGACATCCCCTGCCGGTGGCGGCGCTGCCTGACCCTGCGGCGGGGCCTGGAGACGATCTGGTTCTCGCCAAGGACTGACGGCGCGGACGACTTTTGAATGACGGGACCGCCGACATAACGACGGCCCGGGAGGAGGAAACATGATGATGCAATCCAAGTTCGCACTGATGGCGGGCGCGGCCTCGGCTGTCCTGCTGATCTCGTCGGGAGCGGCTCTGGCTCAGGGCGCCACGCCTCAGTCCACGCCAGCGCAGGAGGGCGAGGCGGCGCAGGTCGAGGACATCGTCGTCGTCGGCTCTCAAATCCGCGGCGCCTCCACCACGGCGGCTCTGCCGGTGACCGTCGTCACGCAGGAAGAAATCATCGCGACCGGCGCCGTCAGCGGTGATGATCTGCTGCGGTCCATTCCCCAGATGGGCGATGTGCTGTTCTCCAGCGCCAACAATCCTCAAACCTCGAACGCAGCGCGAGGCGACGTCAACTCGGTCAATCTGCGCTCGCTCGGGGTGGGCAACACCCTGGTGCTTTTGAACGGACGTCGGATCGTTCAGCACCCCACGAGCCAAGGGACGTCCGACACCGGCACGGTGCCGGTGCTCAGCTATAACTCCAACGCCATTCCGGTCTCGGGGTTGGAGCGGTTAGAGGTTCTGCTGGACGGCGCCGCCGCCATCTATGGCGCGGACGCCGTCGCGGGCGTCGTGAACACTGTGCTTCAGCAGGATTTCGATGGCTTGGAGTTGAAGGCCCAATACGGCGGCGCGGAGGGTACGCATCGTCGAGAGTTCACCTTCGGTATGTTCGCCGGCAAGGATTTCGAGCGGGGCAATCTGTCGGGCTTCCTCGACTACACCAACCGCACCGCCCAGCAGGCCAGCGACGAACCCTATACCGCCTCTGACGACCGCCGCAGCCTGTTCGCCAACGTGCAGGGCTATGAGAATTCGACCGACACCGACGGGCGCTCTTCCTATACAGCCTGGGCCAACTTCCAGACGCCGTTCCAAGTCCGTCGGGGCACAACGGCCCTGACGACCGGCGCCGGCGCCTTCCACAATCAGCCTTCCAGCTTCGGCTGCACCGCGCCGGTTGGGGGTGATGTTTGCCTGGCCAGCGGCAATATCAGCTACAGCGGCGCTGGCCGCGAGTTGCGCTACGACGGGGCGCGGGGCACCACCCAATCGCCGGATATCGAACGGTTGAACCTGTTCGTGTCGGGTCACTACGATCTCGACAACGGCGTCACGGCCTTTGGCGAACTCGGCTATTACACGGCGTCGACCCAGAATATTCAGCCGCCCACCATCCTGCTGAACCCGCTCTGGATTCCAGCCAGCAACTACTGGAATCCGTTCGGTCCCGTCACCTTTGCCGACGGCACGCGCAATCCCAATCGTCTCGCTGGCCTGACAAACGTCCCCACAGCCGGGACGGCCGTTAAGCTGGTTCGGTATCGCTTCAACGATCTGGGCGCCCAGGTGGTGGATGTCGACAACTGGCAGTCCCGATTCCTGGGCGGCCTGCGGGGCGAATGGCGCGGCTTCGATTGGGAAAGCGCGCTGCTGTATTCGGAAGCCGAGGCCACCGACAGCTCGAACGCCGTCAATCTGACCGCGCTTCAGGCCAATCTCGCCTTGTCGACGCCCGACGCCTACAATCCGTTCAGCGGCGGGTGTACGAACGACACCAGCTTTGGCGACTGCACGCCCAGTTCTCAGGCCGCGATCGACGCCATCACGACCGACCTGACGCGGGTGTCCAAGACCACGCTGGCGCTGTGGGACTTCAAGGTCAGCCGTCCCGATGTCTTCACCCTGCCGGGCGGACCTGTCGGTATGGCCCTGGGCGTCGAGGCGCGCCGTGAGACCCAGCGTGACGACCGCGACGCTGATCTGGACGGCACCAACGTCTTCCGCGACAGCGTCTCGGGCGAGATCAGCCAGTCCAACATCGCTGCGGTCAGTTCAAACCCCGATACCTACGGCAAGCGCGAGGTTTATTCGGCCTATGTCGAGTTCGCGGTGCCTGTCGTTTCGCCGGAGATGAATATCCCGCTGGTTCGCAGTCTCGATTTCCAACTGGCCGGTCGATACGAGCACTATTCCGACTTCGGCGATGTGGCCAAGCCCAAGATCGCCATGGCCTGGGACTTGGTCGAAGGCGTGCGCGTGCGGGGTTCGTATTCCGAGGGTTTCCGCGCCCCGAACCTGGAACAGACCAACGCGGCGCAGTACGGGCGTCTGTCCACCAATAACGATTACATCCGCTGCGAGGCCGATTTGCGCCTGGGTCGGATCACCAACTTCAACCAATGTTCGCAACCCGCCAGCGCCTCGCTGCTGGTGTCGGGCAATCCCGAGCTTCAGCCTGAGGAAAGCACCAACCAGTCCATAGGCCTGGTTTTGCAGCCCTGGTTCATTCCCGAGCAGTTCGGCCGCTTCACCTTCACACTCGACCGCTGGAAGATCGAGCAGGAGAAGATCGTCGGTCTGCTGGGCGCGCAGTCGAACGTCGTGCTGGACTACCTGAACATCCTGAACGGCACGCGGAACGACAACGTCAACCGGGCTGCGGTGACGGCCGACGACGTCGCCTTCTTCCAGGGCAGCGGAATCACTCCTGTCGGACAGATCGTCTCGGTCGAAGACCAGTTCATAAACCTGCTGCCGCAGACGGTGGAGGGGCTCGACATCGGTCTTCAGTGGCGGCTGCGCGGCACACCCTGGGGCAACTTCCGCGCCAGCGTGAATGCGGCGCACCTGACTAAGTTCGACCGTTCTCCCGGCCCCTTGGTCGAGTCGCTGTTTGCGGCGCGTGAAGCCGGTCAGATCAACGCGAATACACCGCTGCCGATTTCGCAGACCCTGCTGGCTCGCAACGGCCGGCCGGAATGGCGGGTGACGGGCTCGTTCACCTGGTCGCAAGGGCCATGGCAAGTGGGCGCATTCACCCAATACAACAGCGCCGTCACCGAAACCGGCTTCCTCAGCGCCCAAGGCGATCCCTGGCAGGTCGATAGCCAGATCACCGGCAATCTGTATGGTCAGTATGAGTTCGGCGACAACGTCGGCTTTGCGTCCGGCACAACGGTTCGCCTGGGGGCTCGCAACATCACTGACGAGCAGCCGCCGTTGACTTCGTCGGGCTATCTGGGCGCGCTCTACAATCCCTACGGCCGCTACTGGTACGCCAACATCTCCAAGACGTTCTAAGAAAGGAGAGGCGCGATGGCCGACCGTATCGTTCGATCTCTGGGAGCGCTGGTCGCAGCCTGGGCAGGCATCGCGCCGATGACGCAGGCGCAGGAAACGCAGACGGCCGTCACGGCGGCTGTCGATCCTGCGCCCGCGCCAGCCGATTGCCCGGACTTCGTGCCGCAGCAGACGCGGTGCTGGTCGGGCAGGGCGGTTAAAGGCGGCTATTATTGGATCGCCGTGCCTCAGGTCTGGAATGGCGCCCTGATCGTTCACGCGCATGGCGGACCCCGCACCAGCGCACCAGAACCAAACGATCCGCTGGAGGACATGGAGCGGTTCTCCATGACGGTGAAGGAAGGTTTCGCCTGGGCGGGCTCGACCTATCGCCGTGCCGGCTATGGCGTACGGATGGCGGCGGAAGATACGGACGATCTGCGCCAGATTTTCTGGAATGCCTTCGGCAAGCCACGTCGAACTCTGGTGCATGGCCAGTCCTGGGGCGGCAACGTCGCGGCCAAGACGGCTGAGCTCTACGCCCGCGATGCCGAGGGACAGGTCATGTGGGACGGCGTTGTCCTGACCAACGGCGTAATCGGCGGCGGGACCCGCACCTACCGCTTTCGCGCCGATCTGAGAGCGGTGTATCAGTTCTACTGCAACAACCACCCGCTTCCGAACGAGCCCGGGTATCCGCTTTGGCAGGGGCTGCCGTTAGAAAGCGATCTGAACCGGGCGCAGTTGGCGGAGCGGGTCAAAACCTGCACGGGCGCGGGCCTGCCGCTTGCTGAGAGGTCGGCTGAGCAGAAGCGCAATCTGGCGGATATCCTGGCCGTGACGGGCGTGAACGAGGAACAGTTGGTTCCACATCTCGCCTGGGCGACCTTCCTGTTCCGCGACATGGTTTTGCGCCGTCTTGACGGGCTGAACCCCTTCGACAACAGCCGTACGGTCTATCAGGGTTCGCACGACGACGAGGCGTTGAACGCTGGCGTTCAGCGTTTCGCGGCTGATCCGATGGGTGTGGCGCGCTTGTCCTACGACGCCGATCTCAGCGGTCTGATCGTGGCGCCGACGCTGACGATCCACGCCAAGAACGATGCGACAGCCTTCGTCTCCAACGACGCGCTATACAGGGAAACGGTCGCCGCGGCGGGACGATCGGACCTATTGGTCCAGACGTTCACAGACGAGTCCGAACATAGCCGCCTATCGCCGCCAGAGTACGTCGGTCTTTTTCAGGCAATGATGCGCTGGCTGGACGAGGGCGTGCAGCCGACGCCCGCTGACGTTGCCACGCTGTGTCAGGTGGCGGCTCCACGCTACGAGAGCGGCTGTTATTTCGACACCACGTTCAAGCCATCGACGGACAGCCGCGCCAACTAAAGCTGCCGCTGCGCTTCACAGCGATCTGCTCCAACACAACACCGCCCGCAGGCGACTGCGGGCGGTGTCTGTTTGTGCGTGACCTGAAAGATCAGGCCGTCTTGGCGCGGTCCTTGTCGGAGGAGCTGCGGGCCAGTTCGCGGTTCAGCCACAGGGCCACGAGGGTGCAGATGGCGCCCGACAGCAGGTAGGCGCCGGCGGCGATCAGGCCGAACTGGCTGGAGATCCACAGGGCCGCGAGGGGCGCGAAGCCGGCGCCGAACAGCCAGGCCAGGTCCGAGGTCAGGGCGGACGAAGTGTAGCGATTCGTCAGGCTGAAGCTGGAGGCCACCGGTCCCGAGGCCTGGCCGAACGACAGGCCGAGCAGGATGAAGCCGGAGATCATGAAGGTCAGCTCACCGACGGGGCCGCCGTTCAGCAGTTGCGGCGCAAAGCCGGAGAAGGCGGCGATGCCGGCGGCGGTGATGGCCAGCAAGGTGCGGCGGCCGTAGCGGTCGGCCAGAATGCCCGAGGCCAGGATGGCGAGCAGGCCGAAGACGGCGCCCACCATCTCGATCAACAGGAATCGGACCGGCGTTTCCTTGGTGAACAGAAATACCCACGACAGGGGGAAGACGGTGACCATGTGGAACATGGCGAAGCTGGCGAGCGGCGCGAAGGCGCCGATAGCGATCTTGGGGCCTTCGTCGCGCAGGGCCTGACTGATCGGCGTGGGCTGAAGCTCGCGCGTCTCGAACAACTTCTGGAAGGCCGGCGTCACCACGATGCGCAGGCGCGCGAACAGGGCCACGACGTTGATGGCGAAGGCCACGAAGAACGGATAGCGCCAGCCCCAGTCCAGGAAATCGGGCGCCGAGAGTGTGTTCAAGAAGAAGGCGAACAGGGCCGAGGCGACCAGTAGGCCGATAGGCGCGCCGAGTTGCGGGATCATGGCGTACCAGCCACGCTTCTTCTCCGGCGCGTTCAGCGCGAGCAGCGAGGCCAGACCGTCCCAGGTGCCCCCCAGGGCGACGCCCTGGCCGATACGGGTCAGCGCCAGCAGCACCGGCGCCCACATGCCAATGCTCTCATATCCAGGAATGAAGGCGACCGACACGGTGGAGGTGCCCAGCAGCAGCAGGGCGGTCGTCAGCTTCGCGCCGCGCCCGAACTTGCGGTCGATGGCGATGAACAGGACGGTGCCCAGCGGCCGGGCCAGGAAAGCCAGGGCGAAGACGGCGAAGGAGAGCAGGGTGCCGCCCACCGCGCCCGCATAGGGGAAGATCAACTGCGGGAAAACGACCACCGAAGCGATGGCGTAAACAAAGAAGTCGAAAAACTCGGAAGTTCGGCCGATAATGACGCCGATGGCGATCTCGCCGGCGTCAACCTTGCCATGGCCCGTGTGAAGGGCGGCGGCGTCGCGTTCCAGCGACTCTGACGAAGGGGTCGTCGAGGCGGACATGGGCTTGGTCGCTCCGTGTGAGACTGAATTATCGGCCGTACGGCAGGTCGCCGCATTATGACCGGGCGCCCTTTGCGATGAAAGCGGCCTCGTGAGGATAGGACATATTGCCCAATGTCGTTCCTGATTGAGCTTGAGTATCCCGCCGCCTACGAACGCCAACCGTCGCGGCGCCTCCCCCTCGCCCGACGCTTTTCGATTGGATCCGCCTTGCGCCGTCTGCGCCTACTTTTGCTCGCGCCCGTCGTGGCTCTGCTGTCGGCCTGCAACCTGGTCGTCCTCAACCCTGCCGGCGACGTCGCGTCCCAGCAGGGCGATCTGCTGATGATCTCGACCCTGCTGATGCTGATCATCATCGTGCCGGTGATGGGTCTGATCGTCTTCTTCGCCTGGAAGTATCGGGCGTCGAACAAGGAGTCCGAGGCCGACTATCGTCCCGACTGGGATCACTCCACCTCGCTGGAGCTGGTCATCTGGGCCGCGCCGCTGATGATCATCATCTGCCTGGGCGCCTTGACCTGGGCCGGCACCCACCTGCTTGACCCCTATCGTCCGATTGACCGGATCAAGCCGGGGCAGGCCGTCGAGGAAAGCGCCGAGCCGTTGCAGGTCAACGTCGTCGCGCTCGACTGGAAGTGGATGTTCATCTACCCGCAGTACGGCGTCGCCACGGTCAATGAGCTGGCCGCGCCGATTGACCGTCCGATCCGTTTCCACATCACCTCGTCCTCGGTGATGAACAGCTTCTACATTCCCGCCCTGGCCGGTCAGATCTACGCTATGCCGGGCATGGAAACGAAGCTGCACGCCGTCATCAACCGTCCGGGCGAATACGAAGGCTTCTCGGCCAACTATTCCGGCGACGGCTTCTCGCACATGCGCTTCGCCTTCCACGGTCTGGATCAGTCCGGGTTCGACCAATGGATCGCCGACGTGCGCCAGGGCGGCCAGACGCTGGACCGCGACCGCTATCTGGAGCTGGAAAAGCCCAGCGAGAAGGCGCCGGTCATGCGCTTCTCCAACGTCGATGGCATGTTGTGGGATGCGATCCTCAACATGTGCGTCGAGCCGGGCAAGATGTGCATGGGCGAGATGATGGCCATCGACAAACAGGGCGGCCTGTCCATGGCGTCGGTGCGCAACACCATGCCGCTGGTCTATGACAAATACGCCGGTCGCGGAAAATCGCCCGCCTACTTCGGCTCTAACGACAGCTACGTCATGACGATCTGCACCCCGCTGCAGGCCGAAGCGGCGGCAGCCGACCGCATGCGCCGCGCCGAACTGGATACGGTCGCCGGACCGACCAGCCTGGAGCGCCTGACCGGGCAGGGGTTGTCGCCCGGTCAGACTCCGATGGCCTCGCTGACGACGCTGGCCCGCAATCCCTTCGCCACGGGGCCGGTTCCGACCGACGTCCGTTCCGCCCCCAACGCCTGAGCGAACACAGTCGATGAACGCTGATCAACTCATTCCGCTAATCTTCGGGCGCCTCACGCTTGAGGCTTTGCCGTTGCACGAGCCGATCCTGGTCGTGACCATGTCGGTCGTGCTGCTGGGCGGCCTCGCCCTGTTCGGCGCCCTGACCTATTTCAAGCTGTGGGGCTATCTCTGGAAGGAGTGGTTCACCACCGTGGACCACAAGAAAATCGGGATCATGTACATGATCCTGGGTCTGATCATGTTCGTGCGCGGCTTCGCCGACGCCATCATGATGCGCCTGCAACAGGCGATGGCTTTCGGCGGGTCCGAGGGTTACCTGAACGCGCACCACTATGACCAGATCTTCACCGCCCACGGCGTGATCATGATCTTCTTCGTGGCCATGCCGCTGGTGACGGGCATCATGAACTATGTCGTGCCGCTGCAGATCGGCGCGCGCGACGTGTCCTTCCCCTTCCTGAACAACTTCAGCTTCTGGATGACCACGGCCGGCGCCATCATCGTCATGGCCTCGCTGTTCGTGGGCGAGTTCGCGCGCACCGGCTGGCTGGCCTATCCGCCGCTGTCGGGCATCGGTTACAGTCCCGGCGTCGGCGTCGATTACTACATATGGGCGTTGCAGATCGCGGGGGTGGGCACGACGCTGTCCGGCATCAACCTGATCGCGACGATCGTGAAGATGCGCGCGCCCGGCATGGGCATGATGAAGATGCCGGTCTTCACCTGGACTTCGCTGTGCACCAACGTGCTGATCGTGGCGTCCTTCCCGGTTCTGACCGCCGTTCTGGCCCTGCTGACGCTGGACCGTTACGTCGGCACCAACTTCTTCACGAACGACTTCGGCGGCAACCCGATGATGTACGTGAACCTGATCTGGATCTGGGGTCACCCCGAGGTCTACATCCTGATCCTGCCGCTGTTCGGCGTCTTCTCGGAGATCGCCTCGACCTTCTCGGGCAAGAAGCTGTTCGGCTATACCTCCATGGTCTACGCCACGGTCGTCATCACGATCCTGTCCTACCTGGTCTGGCTGCACCACTTCTTCACCATGGGCTCGGGCGCCTCGGTGAACAGCTTCTTCGGCATCACGACGATGATCATCTCGATCCCGACGGGCGCGAAGATCTTCAACTGGCTGTTCACGATGTACCGCGGGCGCATCCGGTTCGAGCTGCCGATGATGTGGCTGGTCGCCTTCATGCTGACCTTCGTGATCGGCGGGATGACGGGCGTGCTGCTGGCGGTGCCGCCGGCCGACTTCGTGCTGCACAACTCGCTGTTCCTGGTGGCCCACTTCCACAACGTCATCATCGGCGGCGTGCTGTTCGGCCTGTTCGCGGCGATCAACTTCTGGTGGCCTAAGGCCTTCGGCTTCAAGCTGGACAAGAAGTGGGGCCTGATAAGCTTCTGGTGCTGGGTGCCCGGCTTCTGGCTGGCCTTCCTGCCTCTGTACGTGCTGGGCCTGATGGGCGTGACGCGCCGGATGCGGGTGTTCGATGATCCCTCACTGCAAATCTGGTTCGTCATCGCCGCCATCGGCGCCGGCGTCATCGCCCTGGGCATCGCGGCCATGTTCATCCAGTTCGCCGTGTCGATCATCAACCGCGACAAGCTACGCGACACGACGGGCGACCCGTGGGGCGGCCGCACGCTGGAGTGGGCGACCTCGTCGCCGCCGCCGGCCTACAATTTCGCCGCCACGCCGTACGTCCATGACGCCGACGCCTGGTGGGATATGAAGAAGCAGGGCTATCAGCGTCCGCTGAACGGCTACAAGGCGATCCACATGCCCTCGAACACCGGGGCGGGGATCATCATCTCGGGCCTGTGCCTGGTGATGGGTCTGGCCTTGATCTGGTACATCTGGTGGCTGGCCGCCATCAGCTTCATCGGGGTGTTGGCCGTCTCGATCGGCCATACCTTCAACTACAAGCGCGACTACTACATCCCCGAGGATGAGGTCCGCGCGACAGAAGAGGCGCGCACCCGCGCCCTGGCCGGAACGGAGGCCTGATCATGAGCGCGACTGCGACCGAGATCGACCGGACCGTCTTCCACCTGGAAGAGGAGCCGCACCACGAGGAAGGCTCCAGCACCATGCTGGGCTTCTGGCTCTATCTGATGAGCGACTGCCTCATCTTTGCGATGCTGTTCGCCGTGTTCGGCGTCCTGGGCGGCAACTACGCCGCCGGGCCGGGGCCGCAGCAGTTGTTCGACCTGAAGCTGGTGGCGATCAACACCGCCATGCTGCTGTTCTCGTCGATCACCTATGGCTTCGCCATGCTGGCGATGGATCGGAACAACCAGCGTCAGACGCTGGTCTGGCTGGCGATCACCGGCCTGTTCGGCCTGGCCTTCTTGGGGATCGAACTCTACGAGTTCGCGCACCTGATCCATGAGGGCGCGACGCCGCAACGCAGCGCCTTCCTGTCGGCCTTTTTCACCCTGGTGGGCACCCACGGCCTGCACGTCACCTTCGGCATCATCTGGCTGGTGACGCTGATGGTTCAGGTCAGCATGAAGGGCCTGATCCCCGCCAACAAACGCCGCCTGATGTGCCTGTCGATGTTCTGGCACTTCCTGGACGTCATCTGGATCGGCGTCTTCACCTTCGTCTATCTGCTGGGCATGCTGCGATGAGCGCCGACAAGAACGACCACAGCCCTGAGTCTCACGAGACCGACCACCTGGGTCACGAGGGGCACAATCACGGCTCCTTCAAGAGCTATATGATCGGCTTCGTGCTGTCGGTGATCCTGACGGCCATCCCGTTCGCCCTGGTCATGACCGGCGTCCTGCCGACCCAGGCGACGGCCCTGATCGTCATGGGCTTCGCCGTGGTGCAGATCGTGGTCCACATGATCTTCTTCCTGCACATGAACTCCAAGTCCGAGGGCGGCTGGATCATGCTGGCGCTGATCTTCACCATCATCGTGGTGGTCATCGCCCTGTCGGGTTCGCTGTGGGTCATGTACCACCTGAACACCAACATGATGCCCATGACGCACGACATGGCGCAGATGGGCGGCTGAGGTCGAGATCACGGACCCGTCCTCAGCCCCGGCCGGCGGCAAGGCCAGACGCTCGCGATCCTTCCGCACGGCGGTCGTGGTCGCGGGCCTGGCCTTGTTCGTCGGCTTTCTGGCGCTGGGCGGGTGGCAGGTTCAGCGCCTGGCCTGGAAGACCCATCTGATCGCCCAGGTCGATGCCCGCGTCCACGCGGCCGCCGTTCCGGCACCTGGCCCGACACAATGGGCCGGCGTGACGCGCGACAAGGACCAGTACCGCCGCGTCACGGTTCGCGGTCGATTCCTGCACGACAAGGAAACCCTGGTTCAGGCGGTGACCGACGCTGGCGGCGGCTTCTGGGTCATGACGCCTCTGGTCGATGACCGGGGCTTCACCGTCCTGATCAATCGCGGTTTCGTGCCGTCAGGCCGACGCGATCCGGTCGTCCGCGCCGATGGTCAGGTCGAGGGGCCGCACACGGTGACGGGCCTGCTCCGGATCACCGAGCCGAAGGGCGGCTTCCTGCGCGCCAATGATCCCGCCGGTGATCGCTGGCGGTCCCGCGACGTCGCGGCGATCGCTGCGCGGCGCGGCCTGACGACCGTCGCGCCCTACTTCATTGATGCGGACGCCAGTCCGAACCCAGGCGGATGGCCGCGCGGAGGACTGACGGTGATCCGGTTCGCCAACAGCCATCTGGTCTATGCCCTGACCTGGTTCGGCATGGCGCTGCTGACCCTGGTCGGTCTTTGGCTGTTCTTGCGCGACGGCAGGCGCAACAGGTCGTGACGACAACAACTTTGCAAAGACTGCTGGGCCTGGGGCTCAGAGGCGGGGTCGCGACCCACGGCGGCGCCAACCGCCGCAACATGCTGCTGCTGATCCAGCTGCGGTGGCTGGCGGTCGCCGGACAGGTGGCGACGATCCTGCTGGTTCAGTACGTGATGCGGATCCCGCTGCCGGTGCTTTGGCTGCTGGCGGCCCCGGCGGGTCTGGTATTGGTCAATCTGGTCAGCGCGCCTTTGACCGTGCGCACGCAGGAGGTCGAGGATCAGGCGCTGATGATCGCCCTGTTGGCGGATGTAGCGGCCCTGACCTGGCTGCTGTTCCTGACCGGGGGCGCGGCCAATCCGTTCGTGGCGCTGTATCTGCTGCAAGTCGTCTTGGGGGCCGTGCTGCTGGCGCCGGTCTATGCTTGGGCGCTGATCGCCATCACCAGCCTGTGTTTCGCGGGGCTGGGCCTGCATTCCCGCCCGCTGAATCTGCCGCCGGCGCGCGAGGATTCGCTGCTCAGCCTTTATCTTCAGGGCAGTCTGATCTGTTTCGTGCTGATGGCCGTGCTGCTGGTGCTGTTCGTCACCCGGATCAGCCAGAACCTGCGCGAGCGCGACGCCTCCATGGCCGCCCTGCGCCAGCAGACGGCCGAGCATGATCATATCGTCCGCATGGGCCTGCTGGCGTCGGGCGCGGCGCACGAGTTGGGAACGCCGCTGGCTTCGCTGTCTGTGATCCTCAGTGACTGGAAGCGGATGCCGGCCCTGACCCAGGACGCCGACCTGGCCCAGGACATGACGGTGATGCGGGCCGAGGTCGAACGCTGCAAGGCGATCGTCACCGGCATCCTGATGTCGGCCGGCGAGGCGAGGGGGCAGGCGCCCGAGCGCACGACCCTGCGGGCCTTTGTCGCCGATGTGGTGGCCAGTTGGAACGGCGACGGGGTGGCGGTGCAGATCCGCGACGAACTGGCCCAGAACCCGTCGATCATCGCCGACCCGGCCCTGCGTCAGGTGCTGGGCGTGCTGTTCGACAATGCGGTCGAGGCCGGAGCGAGCCGCATCACCGTGACCACGACACGTACGGACGAGGATTTGGGCATTGCGGTCCGCGACGACGGACCGGGCTTTCCGCCGGCGATCCTTCAGGCCTGGGGCAAGCCCTACAACTCCACCAAGCCCAGGCCCGGCGCGGGTCTCGGCCTCTTTCTGCTCATGAACGTGATCCGGTCGCTGGGCGGTCGGGTAGAAGCCTCCAATCCCCCGGCGGGCGGCGCAGAAGTGCGTCTGACCCTGCCGCTTTCGGCCTTGGCTCCGACGGACGAGATCGCGCATGACCGATGACGCCAGATTGCTGCTGATCGTCGAGGACGACGAGTCGTTCTCGACCACACTGCGACGCTCGTTCGAACGGCGTGGCTACACGGTCGTCAGCGCCGCCAGTCCCGACCAGATGACCGAGGTGCTGAAGACGCATCGCCCCGGCTATGCGGTCGTCGATCTGAAGCTGGGCGGGCATTCCGGCCTGACCTGCGTCGAGGCTCTTCACGCCTTCGACCCCGAGATGAACATCGTCGTCCTGACCGGCTTCGCCAGCATCGCCACGGCGGTCGAGGCGATCAAGCTGGGCGCCCGGCATTATCTGGCCAAGCCCGCCAGCACCGATGACATCGAAGCCGCCTTCGGCCGGGCCGACGGCGACGCCGAGACGCCGCTGGGCACGCGCCCCACATCGATCAAGACGCTGGAATGGGAGCGGATCCACGAGACGCTGGTGGAGACCGATTTCAACATCTCGGAGGCGGCGCGGCGGTTGGGCATGCACCGCCGCACCCTGGCGCGAAAGCTGGAAAAGCGCCGCGTCACCTAGTCCAGTTCGGCCGCGATCCGGTCGGCCAGCGCCCGCAAGGTCGCCGTATCCGCCATCGGCGCATGGCCGTGACCCTTCATCTCGCGATCGGCCCAACGCGGCACGATGTGGAAATGCAGATGGAAGACCGTTTGGCCGCCCGCCTCGCCATTGAACTGCAGGATCGACAGGCCTTCGGGCTTCAGCGCCTTCTCGACCGCCTTGGCCGTGCGTTGCAGGGCGGCGGTCATGCGGGCCAGCACCTCGGGCTCGATCTCCAGCAGATTACGCGCCTGGGATTGTTTGGCGATGATCAGGACGTGGCCTTCCGACTGGGGAAACACGTCCATGAAGGCCAGGACGTGGTCGTCCTCCCACACCTTCACCGACGGAATCTCGCCGCGCAGGATCTTGGCGAAGATGTTGTCGGTGTCATAGGCGCCGTGCAGGCTCATGGGCGGTCTCCGTGCGGTTCGAACCTTCGATAGCAGCGCCGTCACTGAAGGGGGAGCCTTCGTCCACCTCGTGCATTATGGTCACGCTTGAACATCACGAGGGCCGTCATGATCCGTTTCATCATCCAGGCGCTGGTCACCATGGCGGGCCTGTGGCTGTCCGCCCGGATCGTGCCGGGCGTCGATTTCACCAGCACCGGATCGCTGATCGCGGCCGCCATCATTCTGGGCCTGGTCAACGCCTTTGTGCGGCCGATCCTGGTCGTGCTGACCTTCCCGATTACCGTCGTGACCCTTGGACTGTTCCTGCTGGTCGTGAACGCCGCCATGATCGGGCTGACGTCGGTCTTCCTGGACGGCTTCCGGGTCGACGGCCTGTGGGCCGGCATCGGCGCCGCCATCGTGACCGGCGTCGTCAGCTGGATCGCCGGCGCCTTTATCGGCGGCGGAGAAGAGGCGCGGGGCTGAGCCTTAGCCCACCTTCACCCGCGTCGCCGCCTCGGGCAGGTCCTCGCCGAAGGCGCGCTGGTAGAACTCGGCGATGGTCGGGCGCTCCAGCTCGTCGCACTTGTTCAGGAAGGTCAGGCGGAAGCTGAGGCCCAGATCGTCGTTGAAGATCTGGGCGTTCTGAGCCCAGGTGATGACGGTGCGGGGCGACATGACGGTCGAGATGTCGCCGTTCATGAAGGCGTTGCGGGTCATGTCGGCGACGCGGACCATGGCGGCGATCCGGCGGCGCCCCTCGGCGTCCTTCCACTCGGGCACCTTGGCGGCGACGATCTCGGCTTCCACGTCGTGATCCAGATAGTTCAGCGTGGTGACGATGTTCCAGCGGTCCAGCTGGGCCTGATTGATCTGTTGCGCACCGTGATACAGGCCCGTGGTGTCGCCCAGGCCGATGGTGTTGGTCGTGGCGAACAGGCGGAAATAGCGGTTCGGGCGGATGACGCGGTTCTGATCCAGCAGGGTCAGGCGACCCTGGGCTTCCAGCACGCGCTGGATCACGAACATCACGTCGGGCCGGCCAGCGTCGTATTCGTCGAAGACCAGGGCGATTGGGCGTTGCAGCGACCAGGGCAGAATGCCCTCGCGGAACTCGGTGACTTGCTTGCTGTCCTTCAGGACGATGGCGTCCTTGCCGATCAGGTCGATCCGGCTGACGTGGCTGTCCAGGTTCACGCGCACCAGCGGCCAGTTCAGGCGGGCGGCGACCTGTTCGATGTGGGTCGACTTGCCGGTGCCGTGATAGCCCTGGACCATGACGCGGCGGTCGAAGGCGAAGCCGGCGCAGATGGCGATCGTCGTCTGGGGATCGAAGCGATAGGCTTCGTCGATCTCGGGCACATGGCTGTCGCGCTCGTCGAAGGCGGGCACGGTCATGTCGCTGTCCACGCCGAAGGCTTCGCGCAGGGTCACGCGACGATGCGGTTCGAGCATCAGCAGGGGATCGGGGGAGGCGTCGAGCGGGGAGGTCATGGACCTCATCTAGAGGCGCCGCGCGCGCGGCTCAACACGCGCGCGGCCCTTGGCGTCGGTTATTTCGCGCTCACGCGAACATCGACGTTGTTGCGGGTGGCGTTGGAGTAGGGGCAGACCTGGTGCGCCTTTTCGATCAGGTCGTCGATGACGGCCTGCTCCAGACCGTGGTCGGTGACGATCAGGTCCACGTCGAGGTTGAAGCCTTCACCCTTGGTGTTCTTGCCGAAACCGACACCGGCAGTGACCTTGGTGTCGGGGCCCACGGGCGTGCCGGCCTTGCCGCTGACCAGACGCAGCGCGCCGAGGTAGCAGGCGGCGTATCCGGTGGCGAACAACTGCTCAGGATTGGTGCCGTCGCCGCCCTTGCCGCCCATCTCTCTCGGCGTCGACAGTTTGACGTCGATCTTGCCGTCATCGGTGGCGGATCGGCCGTCCTCACGGCCTCCGCCCGATGCCGTCGATTGGGCGCGATACAGAACTTCCATGGCAGGCTCCTTGGGTTGGGATGCTTGAGATGGGAGCTTAACGGCGGACGGGAAGGGGGCGTTGCATCGCGGCTCTAGCCATCGACCGGCGACGCGGGCTAAAGCACCTGCTGGGGCGCGTCGTCGGAGTACGCAGTGAAGATTGCCGAACGCTGGTTCGTGTGGGCGGGCATGGTTCTGCTGGGCGGCATCGCCCTGGCGGGGTTGGTCGTCGCCGTCTATGCGGCGTGGCTGTTCCACGACCTGCCCGATGCGTCGGAGCTGGCGGACTATCGCCCGCCGACCGCGACGCGCGTCTATGCCGGCGACGGCACCCTGATCGGCGAGTTTTCGGATGAGCGCCGGATTTATGTCTCCTACGACCAGATTCCCCAGCCGGTGATCCACGCCTTCCTGGCAGCCGAAGATCGCAACTTCTTCCAGCATGGCGGCATCGACGTGGGCGGCATCGGCCGCGCGTCGCTGAAGAACGTCTTCAACCTGGCGTCGGGACGTCGATTGGAAGGCGGTTCGACCATCACCCAGCAGGTGGCCAAGAACGTCCTGCTGACCAACGAATCCAGCCTGAACCGCAAGCTGAAGGAAGCCATCCTGGCCAATCGCCTGGAGGCGACCTTGTCCAAGGAACAGATCCTCGAGCTGTATCTGAACGAGATCTTCCTGGGCTATCGCTCGTTCGGCATCGCTTCGGCGGCCTACAACTATTTCGGCAAGTCGCTGGCGCAGCTGACGCCAGACGAAGCCGCCTTCCTGGCGTCCCTGCCCAAGGGACCGAACAACTACCATCCCAAGCGTCACCCCGGCGCGGCCAAGGGCCGTCGGGACTGGGTGCTGGGCGAGATGGAGCAGAGCGGCTGGCTGACGCCTGAACAACTGGTCGAGGCCCGCGCCAAGCCTCTGATCACGCGCGATGCGCCGCAACGGTCGGATTACAAGGACGCCGACTTCTTCGTCGAGGAGGCGCGGCGCCAGGCCGCCGCCAACCCGCAGTTCGGCGAGCAGCTGCGCGCCGGCGGCTTCTATATGCGCACCACCCTGGACCCGACGCTGCAGACGGCGGCGCGCCGGGCCCTGATGCAGGGGCTCGAAAACTACGACCGTCGTCATGGCTGGCGCGGGGGGTGGGGCACGACCGACTTCGCCGACGGCTGGCAGGCGGTCGCGCTGAAGGAACAGGCGCCGCCCGAGCGTCGCAGCTGGCAGGCCGCGGCCATTGAAAGCGTCAGCGGTAACACGGTGCGCATCCGCACGGCACGCGACGACAAGTCCGGCACGCTGCTGGCGTCGGACGCCGCCTGGGCCAATGCCAATCGTCAGCTGAAGCGCGGCGAACTGATCTTCGTGGAGCCGCAGGGCGGCCAATTCGCCCTGAAGCAGGTGCCGCGCGTCAACGGGGCGCTGGTCGCCATCGAGCCGCAGTCCGGCCGCGTGCTGGCGATGGTCGGCGGCTATTCCTATGCGCTGTCCAGCTTCAACCGGGCGACCCAGGCGCGGCGCCAACCGGGTTCAGCGTTCAAACCGTTCGTCTATGCGACAGCGTTGGAGGGCGACTTCACCCCGGCCTCGATCGTGCTGGATGCGCCGATCAGCTTCGCCGGAGGGCCGAACGGCCAGCGCTGGACGCCCGAGAACTACAGCCGCCAATACTATGGCCCTCAGACGCTGCGGCGCGGGCTGGAACTGTCGCGCAACGTGATGACGGTGCGGTTGGCCCAGTCGGTCGGGATGAAGAAGATCGTCGATCAGTCGGCCAAGATGGGTCTGCCGGGCATGACGCCGAACCTGTCGGTGTCGCTGGGCGCCGGCGAGGTCACGCCGCTGGAGATCACGGCCGCCTATTCCGCCTTCGCCAACGGCGGGCGGCGGGTGACGCCCTATCTGATCGACTATGTGCAGGACCGCGACGGCGAGACCATCTTCCGCGCCGACAACCGCAGCTGCCGCGAATGCGGACGCGGCTTCTCGGGCCAGGAGTCGCCGCGCCTGCAGCAGCGCGGAACCCAGGTCATCGACCCCATCACCGCCTATCAGATGAGCTCCATGCTGGAAGGCGTGGTTCAGCGCGGCACGGCCGCCAGCGCGCGCGGCCTGGGTCCGTGGGTCGCGGGCAAGACCGGCACGACCAACGAATATCGCTCGGCCTGGTTCGTGGGCTTCACCACCGACATCGTGGTCGGCGTCTTCATCGGCTTTGACGACAACCGCTCTTTGGGATCCGGAGAAGCCGGCGCCTCGGCCGCCGTGCCGGTCTTCACGGAGTTCATGCAGACGGCGTTGAAGGAAAGGCCGGCTCGCCCGTTCGTGCGGCCCAAGAACGCCATCTTCCGCACCGTCAACGGCATTGAGGAGGCCTTCCGCCCCGGCACCGAGCGCCAGGCCCCGCCGCCGCGCCCGACCGGCCCGGCCCAGCCCGTCGGACCGCAGAACTACTATGAGGTGATCCGCCGCGAGCAGGAGGCCGCCAGCGGCGCGCCCGCCTCGTCGCCCGCGCCCACCGCGCCGCCGCCCCCCAAGAAGGCGCCGGCCGAGGACTTGAGCGGATTGTACTGAAGCTCTAGGTAGGGCTTTCGAACGGCGCGTCCTCGTGGCGCGCCGTTTTCCATTAATCCTGCCCTATCGCGCGGCTGTGGGTCGCGCTGCTTAAGGGCGTTGTGTCGCGGAGATTGCGATGAGACCGGATGTCGAGGCCATGAAGGCCGACATCGAGCAGAGCGTCGCTCTGCTCAGGAGGCGTCTTTGACTGGGATGTCGCTCTAAGAAAGCTCGACGAGCTGAATGCGCGGGTCGAGGATCCGACGCTGTGGGACAAGCCCGACGAGGCCCAGGCCGTCAGCCGCGAACGCTCGCAGCTGGAAGGCAAGATCAACACCGTCAAGGCGATGGAGCAGGACCTCGAAGACGGGGTGATGCTGGCCGAGATGGCGGACGAGGAAGGCGACGAGGGCGCGCTGGAAGACGCTCGCGCGTCGCTGCGCGGCATCAAGGAACGCGCCGCCCGCGCCGAGCTGGAAGCCCTGCTGTCCGGCGAGGCTGACGGCAATGACGCCTACCTGGAAGTGAACTCCGGCGCCGGCGGCACCGAGTCGAACGACTGGGCCGGCATGCTGCTGCGCATGTACTCCCGCTGGGCCAAGGCGCACGGCTACGAGGTCACGATCGAGGCGCACGAAGAGGGTGAACAGGCGGGGGTCAAGTCGGCCACCATCCTGATCGAAGGGCCCAACGCCTATGGCTGGCTGAAGTCGGAATCGGGCGTGCACCGCCTGGTCCGCATCAGCCCCTATGACGCGGCGGCCAAGCGCCACACCAGCTTCGCCTCCATCGGGGTGTCGCCGGTCGTGGACGACGCGATCGAGATCGACATCAACCCCTCGGACGTGCGCATCGACACCTATCGCGCCTCGGGCGCCGGCGGTCAGCACATCAACAAAACCGACTCAGCCGTGCGCCTGACGCACACCCCGACCAACACCGTCGTGGCTTGCCAGGCCGGCCGGTCGCAGCACCAGAACCGCGAGATGGCCTGGAAGATGCTGCGCGCGCGCCTGTACGAGCTGGAACTGCAAAAGCGTGAGGCGGCGGCTCAGGCGCTGGCCGACGCCAAGACGGACATCGGGTGGGGGCACCAGATCCGCTCCTATGTCCTGCAGCCCTATCAGATGGTGAAGGATCTGCGGACCGAGGTTGAGACGTCGGATACCCAGGGGGTGCTGGACGGCGACCTAGACGCCTTCATGGGCGCGGCCCTGGCCCAGCGGGTCGGCGAGACCCGCGGATCGAGCGTGGACTGACGGAAAAGGGCGGCTCTCTGGAGCCGCCCTTTTTGTTTGGGCTGCCGGCCTTCCGGCCGACTTGAGCCCGTTCGCGGTCAGGCGGCGGTCTTGTCGGCCTTGTCAGCCTTCGGCGTCGGGGCTTCCAGCATGGCGGCGCCGGGGGTGTCGCGCTTGGCCTGGTTGCAGCGGCCTTGGAACCAGGCGCCCTGGTCGATGGCGAGTTGCTCTTGCGTGATGTCGCCCTCGACGCGGGCGGTGGCGTGAAGCTTGACCTGCTTCGCGACGATGGCGCCCGAGACGCGGCCGCGCACGTCAAGCACGTCGGCATGAACCGTCCCCTCGACCGAGCCGCCTTCGCCGATCACGACGCGCGAGACGCGGACGTCGCCCTTCAGCGAGCCGTCGACCTGAAGCTCGCCGGCGCCGGAGATGTTGCCTTCGTATTTCACGCCGGCCGACAGGGTCGACAAGTTGCTCGACCGGGCCGCCGGACGCGCCGGTTCGGGCGCGCGCGGCGCAGGCGTCGTGGCGGGCAGGGACGGCGTGCTCGCAGCCGTCGGCGTGGTCGGTTCGGGCGCTGGGGGGATGCCCAGGCCGTTCGATCCGCTGTCGTAGGATTTGCTCTTGGTGAACATGGTGCGCTCCGCATCTGCCAGCCAAGGCCGGCCAAGCCCCTATTAGCCCCGACGCCCACTAGGCCGTGCAGGAGGGGCCAAGGTCAAGCATCGCTTCCGAACGGCGCTCGCCGATCACAGGGGCCTGGCGGCCTCCAGCACGGCGGCGGCATGGTCGGCGACCTTCACATTGCGCCAGGCCTTGGCGACGCGGCCGTCGGCGTCGATCAGGAAGGTGGCACGCTCGATGCCCATATATTCGCGGCCATAGAGCTTTTTCTGCACCCAGACGCCCCAGGCTTCGCAGGCGGCGCCGTCCTCGTCGGAGGCGAGGGTGACGGCGAGATCGTATTTGGCCTTGAACCTGTCGTGCTTCTTCACCGTGTCCTTCGACACGCCGATGACCGGAACGCCCAGAGCGGCGAAGTCGGGCGCCAAGGCGGTGAAGTCCTGGGCCTCGCGCGTGCAGCCGGTCGTGTCGTCCTTGGGGTAGAAATAGACGACCGCAGGCTTGCCCTTGAGGGCGGCGAGGGTGACGCGGCCGCCGCCGTCCGTGGGCAGGTCGAGGGCAGGCGCGGGTTGGCGTTCATTGATCATTGGGTGTCTCACTCATTCCGCTCATCCCCGCGAAGGCGGGGACCCAGTCTTTGGCGTCCTTCAGGCCGCCAAGGCGAAAGTCATCATACAGATCGAGCCAGTTCGGATTTTCCTTTTCGATCATCTGAAGCTTCCAGTCTCGGTTCCACTTCTTGATCTGCCGTTCCCGGCGGAATGCGGCCTCACGCGTTTCGTGGACTTCGAACCAGACCAGCAGATCCACGTCATACTTGGCGGTAAAGCCGGCGAAGGTCTTATTCCTGTGCTGCGCGACACGCTGGATCAGGTCATCGGTCGAACCTGTATAGAGTGTTCCATTTCGGCGGCTTGCGACGATGTAGGTGAAGAAAGCCATGCTTTGACATCGTCTGGGTCCCCGCTTTCGCGGGGATGAGCGGAAATAGAAAATCTGGCGGGATCGAGAGAGTTAGACGGGCCTCACCAGAACGATCTTTTTCTTGCCGGCCGCCAGTTTGATGACGCCGTCCTTGAGGTCGGCTTCCGTCAGCAGTTGTGCGCCGTCGGACACGGCGGCGTCGTTGAGGCGCAGACCGCCGCCCTGGGCCAGGCGACGGGCCTCGCCGTTGGAGGCCGTCAGGCCAGCCTTGGTGACGACAGCGGCGATCATGGCGCCGTAGACCTCGGCCGACGGCAGTTCAACGGTCGGCAGGTCGGCGGACAGCTGGCCTTTTTCGAAGTTGCTTTCGGCGGCGGCGCGCGCCTTTGCGGCCTCGTCCGCGCCATGCAGCAGGGTGGTCGCCGCATCGGCGAGGGCCTTCTTGGCGTCGTTGATCGCCGCGCCTTCCAGCGCTTCATATTCCGCGATCTGTTCCAGGCTCAGGTCCGTGAACAGGCGCATGAAGCGGCCGACGTCGGCGTCCTCGGCGTTACGCCAGAACTGCCAGTAGTCGTAGGGGCTGAGTTGTTCGGCGTTCAGCCAGACGGCGCCCTGAGCGGTCTTGCCCATCTTGCCGCCCGACGCCGTGGTCAGCAGCGGCGTGGTCAGGCCGAAGGCGGCTTTCTGATCCACGCGGCGCACCAGATCCACACCCGAAGTGATGTTGCCCCACTGGTCGGAGCCGCCCATTTGCAGGGTGACCTTATGGCTGCGGTTGAGCTCCAGGAAGTCCACCGACTGCATCAGCATGTAGTTGAACTCAAGGAAGGTCATCGGCTGCTCACGCTCCAGACGCAGCTTGACCGAGTCGAAGCTCAGCATCCGGTTGACGGTGAAGTGGGTGCCGAAATCCCTCAGGAACTGGATGTAGCCGTAGCCGGACAGCCAGTCGTCGTTATTGACCATGACCGCATCGGTCGGTCCGTCGCCGAACGTCAGGAACTTGGCGAAGACCGTCTTGATGGTGTCGATGTTGGACTGGATCGTCTCTTCGGTCAGTTGCGGACGCGAGGCATCCTTGCCGGTGGGGTCGCCGACCTTGGTCGTGCCGCCGCCCATCAGGACGATGGGCTTGCCGCCCGCTTGCTGAAGCCGGCGTAACATCATGATCTGGATCAGGCTGCCGACGTGCAGTGACGGCGCAGTGGCGTCGAAGCCGATATAGCCCGGCACCACGCCCGCAGCGGCCGCCTCGTCCAATTCGACGGGGTGGGTGATCTGATGGATGTAGCCGCGCGCCTGAAGCGTGCGCAGGAAGTCGGATTTGAAGGCGTGTTCGGTCATGGTGAGGCTGGGTTAGCAGGGATGACGAGGGTCGTCTTCCCCTAGTCGAGGCGGCGTCGGCTGTTCAGACGGTGCGGATGAAAAACACCGTCTAAAGTGTCTAATTCGTCTAATCTCGGTCGGCGCGAAATTGCACGGCAAGGCGAAAACGTGTGCAAAAAGCAAGATGGTGCAATTTCAGGCGAAGCGGCTTTGAACATGGCGCGCCCATTTTAGCGCCGTTTCAGGCCGCGATGGGTACGACGACGCTGCTGCGCCTCATGCCGCTGTAAATGAAGTTGATATTGCGTGCAGGTGCGATGGCTGACGATTTGCCGCCAAGCTGTCCGCCTTCAGGGAAGCACCCGGTTGAGGACCAGCGCAAAGAGGGCGACGACTACGGTCCATGTCAGGAACACGGAAGACGGCTCGGACGATGTGCCGCTGACGACCAGGCACGGCGTGAGCAGACCCACAAAGAGGTGGAGGCGATCGTTTAAAAATTTGCGCTTCTCAGGGAAGGTCATCTGCGGACCGTAGGGGGAGCGCTTAGGCATGCTGCAATGCTTTCACACCGATCAGAAGCAAGCAAGGGTTGATGAGGCGTCGGGCAAGTCGGTCGGGCAATGGTTTTCGACGCTGTTTGCAAAGCGAAACGCATTTGCACAATCGGGCCCAGGTGGAGGAAGTCGGAGGCCGGCTCTTGATCTAGTGCGTGGGCTTACGAAGCAGCTTTCGCTCGACCAGCCACCAGGTGGCGTTCGCCAGAGACGCCCCGATGGCGCCGCAAAGCGCCACAGTCATTATGTGCGGCAACGGCGGGGGCGCGGCCTCGCTCAAGAGCAACAGCGCAAAGATGTAGGCCAATGTCAGCGCAAAAAGGGCGAGAAACCTCATCTCCAGATTGTAGATGCGTTGCCTCGGTCGATGCAATCGACGACTTGGCCGGCCTGCGATACGAAGGCGCCATGCGCCTGCCTTTGATCCCGCACCCGACATCCAACTCTGCGGGACTGACGCTGGAGGTCGAAGCGCGGCGAGCCGGGTGGGTGCTGAGCCTGGAGTATGTGCTGGCCGGACCGGTGGAGGGGGTGTGGTGGCCGGAGGCGGCGGCGCGGGTGCGGACGGATGGCCTGTGGCGGGCGACCTGTTTCGAGGCGTTCGTGCGGACGGCGAGCGGCTATGTCGAATTCAATCTGTCGCCGTCGGGGGCGTGGGCGGCCTATCGGTTCGACGGCTATCGCGTGGGGATTCGGGATCTGGAGATGCCCGCGCCCTTCATTGTGACGCGGTCGGCGCCCGGACAGTTCGTGCTGACAGCGGACGTGACCTTGCCGGAGGATGCGGTCGGGGCGTCTGGGTTGGCGGCGGTGATCCGGGGCGTGGACGGGGCGATCGGCTATTGGGCGCTGGCGCATCCTTCGGATAAGCCGGACTTTCATCATCCCGACTCGTTCGCGCTGGACCTGACATGAACTTCGGCCTCGACCGCCTTTTGTCCGACGACGCCCTGAGGGCGCAGCTGAAGGGGCGACGCGTGGCCTTGCTGGCGCATCCGGCGTCGGTGACGAAGGATCTGACCCACGCGGTCGACGCCCTGGCCGCCTGTCCCGAAATCCGGCTGACCGCCGCCTTTGGCCCGCAGCACGGGATGAAGGGCGATCTGCAGGACAATATGATGGAGAGCCCGGATTATCGCGATCCGGTGCACGGCTTTCCCGTCTTCAGCCTGTACGGCGAGGTGCGGCGGCCGCGCGACGAATGGATGGCCGAGTTCGACGTGCTGCTGGTCGATCTGCAGGACCTGGGCTGCCGAATCTACACCTATGTGACGACCCTTCTGTACGTGCTGGAGGCGGCGGCGAAACACGGCAAGTCGGTCTGGGTGCTGGACCGGCCCAATCCGGCGGGACGGCCAGTCGAGGGGATGACGCTGAAGCCCGGCTGGGAAAGCTTCGTCGGGGCCGGGCCGATGCCAATGCGGCACGGCATGACGATGGGCGAACTGGGCCTGTGGTTCATCGACCAGTTCAAGCTGGATGTGGATTATCGGGTGGTGGAGATGCAGGGCTGGGCGCCCGAGGCGGCGCCCGGCTTCGGCTGGCCGCTTCTGGACCGGTCGTGGGTCAACCC
Organism: Brevundimonas sp. ASV9; assembly: GCF_016429195.1. Taxonomy (GTDB): domain Bacteria; phylum Pseudomonadota; class Alphaproteobacteria; order Caulobacterales; family Caulobacteraceae; genus Brevundimonas. The sequence goes on along the minus strand of NZ_JAELUF010000016.1, from coordinate 3,825 downwards.
CAGCCCGAATGCGCCGAACCTGTCGATGGTGCGCGCCTATGCGGGCACGGTGATGCTGGAAGGGGCGACCCTGTCAGAGGGGCGGGGGACGACACGGCCGCTGGAGCTGTTCGGGGCGCCGGATATCGACGCGCGGACGGTGATTGCGGAAATGCAGACGCTGGCGCCGCAATGGCTGGGCGGCTGCATCTTGCGCGACATGTGGTTCGAGCCGACCTTCCACAAGCACGTCGGAAAGCTGTGCAGCGGGGTGCAGATCCACGTCGATCACCCTGGCTACGACCATGCGGCCTTCAAGCCGTGGCGGGTTCAGGCCCTGGGCTTCAAGGCGATCCGTCGGCTGTATCCCGACTACGATCTGTGGCGGGATTTTCCGTATGAATATGCGTTCGGGAAACTGCCCATCGACGTGATCAACGGCGGGCAGGGCCTGCGGGAATGGGTGGACGACGCGGCGGCGACGCCAGGCGATCTGGATGCGGCGACGCAGCCGGACGAGGCGATGTGGGAAGAGGCGCGACGGCTGTTCCTGCTCTACTGACAACCATAACCAAAATCTATCACGCATCTGCAAATAAGTGATTGGGCTTATTTGGTGCGGTGCGGTAGGGAGAGCGCCTCCCAACCACCTTGCATTGGATTTTGCGCATGGCCCTCATCAACACGACCATCAAACCCTTTACGGCCGAAGCCTATAAGGGCGGCAAATTCCTGACGGTCACGGACGCCGACGTCGCGGGCAAGTGGGCGATCTTCTTCTTCTATCCGGCCGACTTTACCTTCGTCTGCCCGACCGAGCTGGAAGACCTGGCCGACCACTACGCCGAGTTCCAGAAGCTGGGCGTCGAGATCTATTCGGTGTCGACCGACACCCACTTCTCGCACAAGGCCTGGCACGACTCGTCGCCGGCCATCGGCAAGATCGAATACACGATGCTGGGCGATCCGTCGGGCCTGGTGACCAACAACTTCGACGCCATGCGTCCTGGCGTGGGCCTGGCCGACCGCGCGACCTTCCTGGTCGATCCGGACGGCGTGATCCAGTTCACCGAGACGACGTCGGAAGGCATCGGCCGCAACGCCGCCGAACTGTTGCGCAAGGTCAAGGCCGCCCAGTATGTGCGCTCGCATCCGGGTGAAGTCTGCCCGGCCAAGTGGGAAGAAGGCGAAGCCACCCTGGCCCCGTCGCTCGACCTCGTCGGCAAGATCTAAGACCGACTACGCCTATCGGGTCCGGCCTTCGGGTCGGACCCACCCGGCCGCCTCCCAAATGCGGGACGCGGACCTTATCGCGCAGGCCTCGCCGGGATCGGCTCGAAGGCGGCGCGTATCCTGAATTTCGAGGAGCATCCGATGCTAGACGCCAATCTGAAATCCCAGCTCGAAGCCTACCTCAAAAACATCGTGCATCCCGTCGAACTGGTCGCCTCGCTGGGCGCGGGGCCCAAGTCGATCGAGCTGAAGACCCTGCTTGAGGAGATTGTCTCGGTCTCGCACGGCAAGGTCGAGATGGGCCGCGACTATGACGACGAGCGCCAGCCCAGCTTCCTGATCCGGCGCAAGGGCACGGACATCGGCGTGCGGTTCGCGGGCATTCCTCTGGGCCACGAGTTCACCTCGCTGGTGCTGGCCCTGCTGCACGTCGGCGGCCATCCGTCCAAGGCGGCGCAGGAGGTGATCCAGCAGGTCAGGGACCTGGACGGCGACTATGTGTTCGAGACCTATTTCTCGCTGTCGTGCCAGAATTGCCCGGACGTGGTGCAGGCGCTGAACTTGATGAGCGTGATCAATCCGCGCATCAAACACGTCGCCATCGAGGGCGGCCTGTTCAAGGATGAGGTCGAGGAACGCAAGATCATGGCCGTGCCGACGGTCTTTCTGAACGGCGAACTGTTCGGTCAGGGCCGGATGGAGCTGGAGCAGATCGTCGCCAAGCTGGATTCCGGCGCCGAGGCCCGTGCGGCCGAGCGTCTGAAGTCCAAGGATCCGTTCGAGGTTCTGGTGGTCGGCGGCGGGCCGGCCGGGGCCGCGGCCGCCATCTATACGGCGCGCAAGGGTATTCGCACGGGCGTGGTCGCCGAACGCTTCGGCGGACAGGTGCTGGACACGATGGCGATCGAGAACTTCGTCTCGGTCCCCTACACCGAGGGGCCCAAGCTGGCGGCCCATCTGGAGCAGCACGTCCGCGAGTATGAAGTGGACCTGATGAACCTGCAGAAGGCGGCCAAGCTGATCCCGGCCAAGGTTCCAGGCGGCCTGCACGAGGTGGTGCTGGAGAACGGCGCATCGCTGAAATCGCGGACCATCATCCTGTCGACCGGCGCGCGCTGGCGCCAGATGAACGTCCCGGGCGAAGACCAGTACAAGAACAAGGGCGTGGCCTATTGCCCGCACTGTGACGGGCCGCTGTTCAAGGGCAAGCGGGTGGCGGTGATCGGCGGCGGCAACTCCGGCGTTGAGGCGGCGATCGACCTGGCGGGCATCGTCGCCCATGTGACCCTGATCGAATACGACAGCGAACTGCGGGCTGATGCGGTGCTGCAGCGCAAGCTGGCGACCCTGCCGAACGTGCGGATCGTGACCTCGGCCCTGACGACCCAGGTGCACGGCGACGGCGAGAAGGTGACGGGCCTGTCCTACAAGGACCGCAACTCCGACGCCCATCACGACGTCGATCTGGAAGGCATCTTTGTGCAGATCGGTCTGGTCCCGAACACCGAATGGCTGCACGGCGCGGTGGGCCTGACCCCGCGCGGCGAGATCGAGGTGGATCACCGCGGCGAGACCTCGCAGCCGGGCATCTTTGCGGCGGGCGACGCGACGACCGTGCCCTATAAGCAGATCGTCATCGCCATGGGCGAGGGGTCAAAGGCGGGTCTGTCGGCATTCGACTACATGATCCGTACCGAACCGGCGAAAGAGGCGGTGGCCGAACCGGCGTGATCGCTTAACGGTGAGGGCAACCGGGCCAGCAGCAGGGGCGGCGTTTGCCGTCGGTCAAGCTCGCCCGGCCCCAATCCAGCCGTTTGCGCCGGGTTTCCGACTTCTTGGCGGTCTCGATCCAGCAGATCCATTCGTTGCGGGCCAGGGGCGTGATGTCGCGCCAGGTCGCCAAGGCGTCCGGCGCGGCGACCAACGACGCGCGCAGGTCGTCAGGCAAGTCATGAACCACGCCGTCGGGGATGTCGGTCGCATCTGCCATGCCCATTTGTCGCAGCGACAGGTCCGGTCCGCAACGGCGCGTTAGAACCGCCGTGCGAGACCGACACCGAACTCCACGTCCGGGCTGTCGTCGTTCAGGCCGAGGTTGAGACCGAAATCCAGCTGGGCGTCGGGCAGGGACGGCGGCGACCAGACGGCGGTCAGGTCGAAGGTGGACGTCGTGGTCGGCGCGACGGGATCATCGTCGCGGCTGATCCAGACCTCGGCGCCTAGGTCCCATTGGCCAAAACCGCGTCCGACGCCGGCGACCATCGTATAGGCGCCATGGCGGCCGTCGCCGTCCGCGTCCGAGACCCAATCGATCTCGGGCGACACGCTCAGGCTCCAGTCGTCGTTCAGCGGGATGGAGACCGGCAGGATGACGCCGCCCTCGAAACCGTCGGCGCGAATGTCGCGGGCACCCGTTGGCGCGGTGATGAAGCCGGAAATCGCGACGGACAGGCCCGAGCCATCTGGGTTTTTCAGAGAATGGCGCAGGCCGAGACTGAGATCGCCGACGCCTTCGTTCACATCACGATCGCCGGTCGCGCGGTCGAGAATGCGCTCGTGGTTCCAGGTCGTGAGTCCGAGTTGAAGCTCAGTCAGGCCGGTCAGGCCATAGCG
>NZ_JAELUF010000163.1 GCF_016429195.1 Brevundimonas sp. ASV9 | reverse complement strand
GAGCCTGAGGTGTTCGAAAAGTTCGGCGTCGGCCCGGAAAAGATGGTCGATCTGCAGGCCTTGATCGGCGACAGCGTGGACAACGTCCCCGGCGCGCCAGGCATCGGGCCGAAGACGGCGGCGCAGCTGCTGGACGAATACGGCGATCTGGACACCTTGCTGGCCAATGCCGGTGAGATCAAACAGCCCAAACGCCGCCAGACCCTGATCGACTTCGCCGACCAGATCCGTCTATCGCGCGAGCTGGTGCGCCTGACCTGCGATGCGCCGGCGCCCGAGGCGATCGATGATTTCGCCGTGCGCGATCCCGATCCCGCGATCCTGTCGGCCTTTTTGGAGACGATGGAGTTCCGCTCGCTGCAGCGCCGCGTCGGCGACGGCAAGGCCGGGCCCAGCGACGTCTCGGCCTTTGCGCCCAAGCGTGCGCCGAACCTGAGCGCGCCGGTCTCGACCCCTCGCTACGGCCAGGTCGTCGAAGGCCCGGCCGAGGTTCAGACCTTCGATCACGCGGCCTACGAATGCGTCCAGACCGAAGAAGCGCTGGATCGCTGGATCGCGCGCGCGACCGAGGTCGGCGTCGTCGGCTTCGACACCGAGACCGATACGCTGTCGGCGACCCATGCGGGCCTGTGCGGCGTGTCGTTGGCGGTGGGGCCGAACGAGGCTTGCTACATCCCCCTGACGCACGAGCACGAGCCGCAGGCCGGCGAGGGCGGTCTCTTTGGCGAAGCGGGCGAGGCGCCGGAGCCGATCCATCAGCTGGACAAGCCCACGACCCTGGCCAAGCTGAAAACGCTGCTGGAAGACCCGTCGGTCCTGAAAGTGCTTCAGAACGCCAAATACGACATCGCCGTCATGGCGCGTCGGGGCATCCGCGTCGCGCCCTATGACGACACGATGCTGATCTCCTATGTGCTGGAGGGCGGACTGCACGGACACGGCATGGACGAGCTGGCGCGCCTGCACCTGGGCCACGAGCCGATCCCGTTCAAGAGCGTGGCGGGTATTGGCAAGAGCCAGAAATCCTTCAAGCACGTCGCGCTGAAACCCGCCTCGGAATATGCCGCCGAGGATGCGGATGTGACACTGCGGTTGTGGCGTATTCTGAAACCTCGTTTGGCGCGTGAGGGCCTGTCCACCGTTTATGAGACGCTGGAGCGCGGCATGCCGACGGTGCTGGCGAACATGGAGCTGAACGGGGTTCGCATCGATCCCGACCGGCTGAAGCGGCTGTCCAGCGAGTTCGGCCTGCGCATGGCCGAGCTGGAGGCCCAGGCCCATGAGATCGCCGGGCGCCCCTTCAACATCGGCTCGCCGCGCCAGATCGGCGAGATCCTGTTCGGCGAACTGAACCTGCCGGGTGGCAAGAAGACCGCCTCGGGCCAGTGGGGCACCGACGCCAGCGTGCTGGAGGAACTGGCGCTCAACCACGATCTGCCGCGGGCGATCCTAGATTGGCGCCAGCTGTCCAAGCTGAAGGGCACCTATACCGACGCCCTGACCGCGGCGGCCGATCCCAAGACCGACCGCGTTCACACCAGCTACCAACTGGCCGCCGCCACCACGGGCCGCCTGGCGTCCAGCGATCCGAACCTGCAAAATATCCCGATCCGCACCGAGACGGGCCGCGAAATCCGCCAGGCCTTCATCGCCGCGCCCGGCAATGTCCTGATCAGCGCCGACTACAGCCAGATCGAGCTGCGCCTTTTGGCCCACATCGGCGACATCCCTGAGCTGAAGCGCGCCTTCAAGGCGGGACTGGATATTCACGCGGCGACGGCGTCGGAGATGTTCGGCGTGCCGGTCGAGGGCATGCCGTCCGAAACCCGCCGGCGCGCCAAGGCGATCAACTTCGGCATCGTCTACGGCATTTCGGCCTTCGGCCTGGCCAATCAGCTGGGCATCGATCAGGGCGAGGCGGGGGCCTATATCAAGACCTACTTCGAACGGTTCCCCGGCATCCGCGCCTATATGGACAAGACCAAGGCCGAGGTGCGCCAGAGCGGCTTCGTCTCGACCGTCTTCGGCCGCCGAATCCACATCCCGGCCATCCATTCCAAGTCCGGAGCCGAGCGCCAGTTCGGCGAGCGCGCCGCCATCAACGCCCCAATCCAGGGC
>NZ_JAELUF010000162.1 GCF_016429195.1 Brevundimonas sp. ASV9 | reverse complement strand
GGCTCCGAATGCAGCGAAGCCCTGACCGTCAGGATTCCGCCCTCCGCCAAAGTCCAGGCTCGGCGTATCTTGTGTGACGATGAAAAAACTGGATGTGGCGCTGTCCGGTCCGTCCCGCGCCATGGACACCGCGCCGGCCGTATGGCGCAGTCCAGTGTCTCGTGTCCGTTCAAGAGTGATCGGCGGTCGCGAGGCGTCGTCGCTGCCGCGTGGCGTCGCCGCCTGGATCACGTCGATGGGATAGCGGCTGGCGGTATTGGTTTCGCGGCTGACGGTTCTGAAGACCGTGCCCCCATCATAATCACCCGTCACGACGTAGCCGATGAAGTTGCATGTCGTGATCGGCGCAGCGGCTGCATCCAGCGCCAGCACAATCATGCCGGCTGTCGTGTCGAGCGCAACGTGGGGCATTGTGGGTTCGGGCTGAACCGTCGCGCAGCCACCCAGCGCCGACAGCGCCGCCACGGCGACCAACCCTCGTCTCATATCCGCGCTCTTCTTGCCCTGCATGGCTCTCGTGCTACACCGCCGCGCAACCCATCGCCACGCCTGAGAGACGAGATTTACGCGCATGAGCAACGTCCGGACAGAGACTGACACCTTCGGCCCGATCGAAGTCGCCGCCGACCGCTACTGGGGCGCTCAGGCGCAGCGATCGCTGGGCAACTTCAAGATCGGCTGGGAGAAGCAGCCCCTGCCGGTCGTGCGCGCCCTGGGCATCGTCAAGCGTGCGGCCGCCGAGACCAATCGTGACCTGGGCAAGCTGGAGCCGGCCCTGGCCGACGCCATCATCAAGGCCGCCAATGAGGTTATCGAAGGCAAGCTGAACGACCACTTCCCGCTGGTGGTCTGGCAGACGGGTTCGGGCACCCAGTCGAACATGAACGCCAATGAGGTGATCTCGAATCGCGCGATCGAGATTCTGGGTGGCGAGATGGGCTCCAAGAAGCCGGTCCATCCCAACGACCACGTCAATATGAGCCAGTCGTCCAACGACACCTATCCCACGGCCATGCACGTCGCCTGTGCCGAACAGGTGGTCAACGATCTGATCCCGGCCTTGAAACATCTGCACGCCGCGCTGGACGCCAAGGCCAGGGCCTGGGCCCACATCATCAAGATCGGCCGCACCCATACCCAGGACGCCACACCTCTGACGCTGGGCCAAGAGTTCGGCGGCTATGCGCAGCAAGTCGAGAACGGCATCAAGCGCATCGAACAGACGCTGCCGGCCCTGATGGAACTGGCGCAGGGCGGCACCGCCGTCGGCACCGGCCTGAACGCGCCCATCGGCTTCGCCGAGAAGGTCGCGGCACAGATCGCTGAGATCACCGGCCTGCCCTTTACCACGGCCCCCAACAAGTTCGAGGCCCTGGCCGCCCACGACGCCATGGTCTTCAGCCACGGCGCCATCAACACGGTCGCCGCCAGCCTGTTCAAAATCGCCAACGACATCCGCTTCCTGGGCTCCGGCCCGCGTTCGGGTCTGGGCGAATTGGCGCTACCGGAAAACGAGCCGGGCTCGTCGATCATGCCGGGTAAGGTCAATCCGACCCAATGCGAGGCTCTGACGCAGGTCTGCGTCCAGGTGTTCGGCAACAACGCCGCCCTGACCTTCGCCGGCTCGCAAGGCCATTTCGAGCTGAACGTCTTCAATCCCGTAATGGCCTATAACTTCCTGCAGTCGGTGCGCCTGGTCGCCGACGCAGCCATCAGCTTCACCGACAACTGCGTCGTCGGCATCGAGGCGCGCGAGGACAATATCGCGCGCGGCCTGAACAACTCGCTGATGCTGGTCACCGCCCTGAACGGCAAGCTGGGCTATGACCTGTGCGCCAAGATCGCCAAGACCGCGCACAAGAACGGCACCACCCTGCGCGAAGAAGCTGTCGGCGGCGGCTATCTGACGGACGCCGAGTTCGATGAAGCCGTGCGGCCGGAAAAGATGATCTCGCCGGGCTGATCCCATCCAAGATCGGGGCTTTCGAAACGCCGACGTCGTCTGATGTCGGCGTTTTAGTTTGGGTCAGGCCTTGTCGCGGATGGTGCGCCCGACCGGCGCCAGCGCCAGCTTGGCCAGTTCGAGATCCTTCAGCGCGAACGGAATGCCGATGATGGAGATGAACTCCGCCACGGCGATGATCAAATGTGTCAGGGCGATGTACCAGCCGGCCACGACGAACCAGACGATGTTCAACACAACGCCGACACAGCCAGCGACAGGATGCGTGTCCTGCCACACGATCTCGCGGCCGAAGGGCCAGAACGAATAACTGGCGATGCGCCACGCCGCGAACGTCCATGGC
>NZ_JAELUF010000161.1 GCF_016429195.1 Brevundimonas sp. ASV9 | reverse complement strand
GCCTACACCAGCGGCGCCGCCAGCAATTTGCTGAGCTGGCGCAGTTTCGCCGCCTTCCTGAACCCGAGCCTGTTCTCGTCGCAGGTCCTGCGCAATCTGGTGGACGAGAACGTCACCCCTGAACTGATGCAGGCCGTCGCGCGCGAGCACGCCAAGGGCAGACGCCTGCTGGTGGCGACGACCGATCTGGACAGCGAGGAAACCGTCATCTGGGACATGGGCCTTTTGGCGACGCAGGGCGACGAGAACGCCCGCGAGCTGTTCAAGGAGGTGCTGGTCGCCTCGGCCAGCATTCCCGGCGTCTTTCCTCCGGTTCTGATCGCCGGGCTTCAGGACGACGACAAGGTGGTTCTGGAAATGCACGTCGATGGCGGCGTCAACACGCCGTTCCTGGCCATCCCAGAGGACCTGATGCTGTGGACCCGTCCAAACGACGAAGGGCGTGTCGGCGCCCTCTATGTCATCGTCAATGGTCAGGTCGGCCGCAACGACGGGGTTACGCCCGGCCGCCTGTCGGGAATTCTGTCGCGTACCTATGACAGCATGAGCAAATCGTCGCTGCGCATCCATCTGGCCGTGACGGCGGCGTTTGCGCGGCGCAATGGGCTGGACATGGCGCTGTCGGCCATTCCAGACAATGTCGCCGCCTCCAGCCTGAAGTTCGATCAAGAGACCATGACGGCCATGTTCGAACTGGGTCGCCAGCGTGGACGCGGCGCCGAGGCCTGGACCCGGCTGGGCGAGCGCCCGGCAGACCAGCCCTTTATCCCCCAGACGACAATTTCGGAGTCTCAGGTGCCGGCTGTTCTGACGCCCGAGCCCTCGGCGACACCGTCGGCGGATACGCCCCTGGCTGACAAGCCCACGTCGTAGTCATGGGCGAGATCATCAATCTGAACCGGGCGCGAAAAGCCCGCGCCAAGGCCGAAGACAAGGCGCTGGCCGCCGCCAACCGCGTGGCGCACGGACGCTCCAAGGCCGAAAAGACCCTGTCCGCTCTTGAGCGTCAACGCGCCGAGAAGCAGTTGGACGGTCAGAAGCTGGAGCCGAAATCCGAAGACTGACGGCTCAGGCCTTGGGCGCGCGGATCAGCATGACCTGCCCCGCCAGCACAAGCGCCAGTCCGATCAGGGCGCTCCAGCCGAAACGCGCGCCCTCGAACAGCACCGACACCAGCATGGCGATGGGCGGCGTCAGAGCCGAGATGTAGCTGGCCAGGGCATAGCCGCGTTGGCGCGCGATGGTGAAGTACAGGCCGAACGCGATCACCGACCCGAACAGTGATAGATAGAGCAGCGACAGGACATAGTGCGGCGTCGGCTCAATCCGCCACGTCACGCCGGTCGCCATGCCGTACAGCGCCAACATCGCTGTGCCATAGGCCATCGCCCAGGAGGTGGCGGCCATAACGGGCGCGCCCGCCTGCTGTCCCTTCCAGGCGAACCAGTTGCCGAGCGCCGAAGCCAATACAGCGGTCAGGGCGAAGAGGACGCCCAGCCCCGGATTGAGACCGGCGCCCGCCGCCGTGATCTGGCCGTAGGACAAGACCCCGACGCCCATGACGCCTAGAACTGCGCCGATCCACGCCGCCGGCGCCGCCTTCTGTCCGCCCAGCAGCCGAAACAGGATCAGGTTCACAAAGGCCAGGGCGGCGAAGATGACCGCGACCACAGCCGACGCCACCTGCCCCTCCGCCGCATAGACGAAGCCATAGCTGACCGCGAAAACGAAGGCGCCCTGCCCGATGGCGGCCAGATGCTGGCTGCGCGTCAGACGCAGCGGCCGGCGCGTCACGGCGCAGAAAGCGAACAGGACCGCCGACGCCAGACCAAACCGCCAGACGATGGAGACGATGGAGTCAACCGGCCCCAGCTGCAGGGTGATCGCGTACCACGTCGTGCCCCAGATGAGGGCGCAGATAGCGATCGCGACGATCGCGAAGGGGCGGCTCAAGGGTTGACCTCCGGCGGTGTACGGCCCGCATAACACGCTCTGGCGCCAAGCGCCTCACGTCTTGCGCCTGAGTGTGACACACTGGACGCCGCGAAGGAGATCGCCATGCGAAACGCCCCCCTGATCCTGCCCGCCGCCCTGGTCCTGGCGGCCTGTGCCGCCACGCCGGACGTGACGACCGGAACGACGGTGGTGAACGTGACGGCCACCTATCGCGAACGGATCATGCTGCCGCCCGGCCATGTCCTGACCGTCAGGGTTGAGGATGTCAGTCTGGCCGACGCGCCCGCCAAGGTTCTCGCCGAGACCAGCGAGCCGCTGACCGGCGCCCCGCCCTATCGCGTCACCCTGGGCTTTCCCACGTCTCAGATCGATCCGCGCCACACC
>NZ_JAELUF010000160.1 GCF_016429195.1 Brevundimonas sp. ASV9 | reverse complement strand
GCGCCTGGGCTGAGGCCAAGGCGTCCTGCGCGGCCGTGGCCTGACGTTCGGCCAGCAAGCCGCCGCGCCCGCCCGTGTTTTCAGCGCGCTCGGCCCGGGCGCCCAGCAGGATTTTCGGCATGTCGCCCTTGGCAGCCTTGCGACGGCCGGCGGCGTCACGGCGCGACTGAGCCTCCGCGCGCTGCTGAGCCTCCGCGCCGACACGCGCGAGTTCGCGCTTGGCTTCGGCCAGATCCCGCGTCGCCGCCTCGCGCTCCAGCGCCTTTCGCTCGACATAGGCGTCATAGCCGCCGCCGTAGCTGGCGACGCCCAGGCTCGACACCTCAAGGATCCGGTCCATGCGGCGCAACAGGTTGCGATCATGGCTGACCACCACGACCCCGCCGTCCCAACGCGCAATGACATCGGCGACCAGCGCCCGCGCCTGCGCATCCAGATGATTGGTCGGCTCGTCCAGCAGGATCAGATCGGGCTGGGCCAGCCTCAAACCGGCCAGCCGCAACCGCGTCTGCTCGCCCCCGCTGAGACTGCACGTCAGGCGTTCGTGGTCCAGGTCAGGCAGCCCGATCTCTCGCCAGGCCTCGTCAAGACGAGTCTCCAGCGTCCAGTCAGCCTCGGCCAGATCGTCAGCCGTTCCCTGCCCCGCCAGAACCCGCGCCACAACAGCCAGAGCCGCTCCAACGCCCAAGGTTTGAGCGACGGTCTCACCGGGGTTTGGCTCATAGCGCTGATCCAGTACGCCGATCGTTCCGGCTCGCGCGACTGCACCCTCGGCAGGCGCGGCTTCGCCCGAGATCAGGCGCAGAAGCGTGCTCTTGCCCGCGCCATTGCGACCGACGATGCCGGTTCGCTCAGGCCCGAACGTCAGGCTCAGATTGTCGAATAATGTGGCGCCGTCCGGCGTCCTAGCGGCGACCTTGTCGAGTGTCGCGAGTGCGGACGGGGACGGGTTTCGGCTTGGGCTGATTGGCATTGAGGATCACGAGCAGCATGGCGGACAGGGCGGAACCGGTGGCCAATGCGATGATCATGATCGTCAAACCTTCTGCAAAACGCGTCAGAACAGGGAGGATGGGTCGTAATCCCGCAATGCGCAAGTCTGGCGTCGAACACGGCCGCGTGAGAAGCTTGGCGTTGAGGAGACAATCATGAAGACCGTCATCACCCTCGCCATCGTCTCCACATTGGCTTGCGCCGCATGCGCGACTGCGCCGGACCGGCCGCCGTCAGCCCCGGATTACAGCGCCGTTCCGACCCAGGCGCCGACGCCCAACGCGCGGCTCTATGCCGCCTGCCTGGAGCAGGCCGCCGCAGCCGACGCCTATCGCCGCGCGGACAACGGGGACGGCGCGGAGTACATTCTATTCACCTGCACCGGCGCGCCGGCCGCCGCCTTTGCTGCGGCCTTGATCCCGTGGAGCAAGAAGATCGGCTCGACTTTCCAGCGTGACGGCCGCACCTTCCGCTCGACCGCAAAGGTCGAGGCCGACCTGTTCGGCGTCGATTCCTGTTCGACCGATGCGACGGGCGGAGACGCCATCTGCATCCTGTCGTTCAACGCCGGCGACTTCCTCGACCAATAGGACGGCGGCGGCTAGACCAGCCGTCATGCAAACCCGTTTCCGCATCGAGGACCCCGCCGGCGCCGCCGCGCGGCGCGAGGCTGCCGTCCAGCGCCTGCGGAACGAGACAGGCATAGACGAGGCCATGATCGACGCCCTGGTCGAAGGTTTCTACGCCCGCGTCCGCGAAGACGCCCTGATCGGCCCGATCTTCGCGGAGCGGATCACCAACTGGGCGCCACACCTGGCGCAGATGAAGCTGTTCTGGTCGTCGGTCGCCCTGTCCACGGGCGTCTATCAGGGCCGGCCGATGCCGAAACACCTACCCCTTCCTATTGATGCGCGGCATTTCGATCGCTGGCTGGAGCTGTTCGCCGAAACCGCGCGCACCCTGTGTCCGCCCATCGCCGCCGACCACTTCATTGAACGCGCCCGCCGCATCGCTGAAAGCCTGGAACTGGGCGTCGCCAACGCCAGCGGCGTGCTTCTGGCCAAGGGCGAGCGTTTCGTGCGGCCCACGCAGACGTGGACGCCGGATTGATGCCTCAGCCGCAATGTTCCTACATTGTTCTTGCTTCAATCACACAATTCGTCCCCATATAGCGATGTCGCGCCGGACCCGCCGGCCCTCCTCCGCGTTCTCCGGACAGCATGACCGAAAAGCACAACTTCATCCGCGTTCGCGGCGCCCGCGAGCATAACCTCAAGGGCGTGGATCTCGACATTCCGCGTGAACAGCTGGTGGTGATGACCGGCCTGTCGGGGTCGGGCAAGTCCTCGCTGGCGTTCGACACCATCTATGCCGAAGGCCAGCGGCGCTATGTCGAGAGCCTGTC
>NZ_JAELUF010000159.1 GCF_016429195.1 Brevundimonas sp. ASV9 | reverse complement strand
GCCTGGTCCCGGTTCGCTCGCCACTACTACGGGAGTCTCGGTTGATGTCCTTTCCTCCGGGTACTGAGATGTTTCAGTTCCCCGGGTTCGCTTAATGAAGCCTATGTATTCAGCTCATTATACCTTTCAACAATCCGCCAATCGCTGCTTCCGAAGAAACAGAGTTGGAAGACTGTAAAGGTGGGTTTCCCCATTCGGAAATAACCGGATCAAAGGGTGCTAGCGCCTCCCCGGTTCTTATCGCAGCTTGCCACGTCCTTCATCGCCTCTCTACGCCAAGGCATCCGTCAGAAGCCCTTCAACGTTTGATCGTTTCTCAGCAAAACTCATGCTTGGTTTATTCCGCCCGACTGGAAAGATGCCGGGGGACCAAGCCTGATTTTTGTCAGACAATGTCTTCTTCTCGAACAAGACCTCAAAGCTCAGGGGAGCCGGTCACGTTCTTCCTTTACGATATCAATGCCAGCCGGCGAGCGCCGACGGGCAATTCTTGATGCGATCACAAGATCCTGGTGGAGCCAGACGGAGTCGAACCGACGACATCCTGCTTGCAAAGCAGGCGCTCTACCAACTGAGCTATGGCCCCATTCCATCAGGAATAGTGCGAAGCCCAGGAGAGCTGTCGGCGATGCCGTCTTGAGGCTGAGAACCCCCAGCGAACCAGAAGTCCTGGTAGGCCCGGGCAGACTCGAACTGCCGACCTTACGCTTATCAGGCGTACGCTCTAACCACCTGAGCTACGGGCCTATGGCAGCGACAGCCGGGTCATAGACACCCAGGCTCGCGATCGCGTCACCAACTCAACGACCCGTATGGTCGAAGCGTCGATGACGAAAGTGGAAAGAGAAACGGAGACGGCGGCGTTCCGCCGTTTTTGCCTAGCGCTATCGCATTGCTGCTTGAGCGCATCAGCTATTGGAGCCTCAATAGACAGTCTCGTGAGAGACGGCCTGGAGAAGCATCCTTAGAAAGGAGGTGATCCAGCCGCAGGTTCCCCTACGGCTACCTTGTTACGACTTCACCCCAGTCGCTGACCCTACCGTGGTCGCCTGCCTCCTTGCGGTCAGCGCAGCGCCTTCGGGTAGAACCAACTCCCATGGTGTGACGGGCGGTGTGTACAAGGCCCGGGAACGTATTCACCGCGGCATGCTGATCCGCGATTACTAGCGATTCCAACTTCATGCCCTCGAGTTGCAGAGGACAATCCGAACTGAGACGACTTTTAAGGATTAACCCTCTGTAGTCGCCATTGTAGCACGTGTGTAGCCCACCCTGTAAGGGCCATGAGGACTTGACGTCATCCCCACCTTCCTCCGGCTTAGCACCGGCAGTCCCATTAGAGTTCCCAACTAAATGATGGCAACTAATGGCGAGGGTTGCGCTCGTTGCGGGACTTAACCCAACATCTCACGACACGAGCTGACGACAGCCATGCAGCACCTGTGTCCTAGTCCCCGAAGGGAAAGCCAGATCTCTCTGGCGGTCCAGGCATGTCAAAAGGTGGTAAGGTTCTGCGCGTTGCTTCGAATTAAACCACATGCTCCACCGCTTGTGCGGGCCCCCGTCAATTCCTTTGAGTTTTAATCTTGCGACCGTACTCCCCAGGCGGATTGCTTAATGCGTTAGCTGCGTCACCGAAATGCATGCATCCCGACAACTAGCAATCATCGTTTACGGCGTGGACTACCAGGGTATCTAATCCTGTTTGCTCCCCACGCTTTCGAGCCTCAGCGTCAGTAATGAGCCAGTGTGTCGCCTTCGCCACTGGTGTTCTTCCGAATATCTACGAATTTCACCTCTACACTCGGAGTTCCACACACCTCTCTCATACTCAAGACACCCAGTATCAAAGGCAATTCCGAGGTTGAGCCCCGGGATTTCACCCCTGACTTAAATGTCCGCCTACGCTCCCTTTACGCCCAGTAATTCCGAGCAACGCTAGCCCCCTTCGTATTACCGCGGCTGCTGGCACGAAGTTAGCCGGGGCTTCTTCTCCGGGTACCGTCATTATCGTCCCCGGTGAAAGAATTTTACAATCCTAAGACCTTCATCATTCACGCGGCATGGCTGCGTCAGGCTTTCGCCCATTGCGCAAGATTCCCCACTGCTGCCTCCCGTAGGAGTTTGGGCCGTGTCTCAGTCCCAATGTGGCTGATCATCCTCTCAGACCAGCTACTGATCGTCGCCTTGGTGAGCCTTTACCTCACCAACTAGCTAATCAGACGCGGGCCGCTCTAAAGGCGATAAATCTTTCCCCCGAAGGGCACATTCGGTATTAGCACAAGTTTCCCTGAGTTATTCCGAACCTAAAGGCACGTTCCCACGTGTTACTCACCCGTCCGCCACTAACTCCGAAGAGTTCGTTCGACTTGCATGTGTTAGGCCTGCCGCCAGCGTTCGCTCTGAGCCAGGATCAAACTCTCAGGTTGAGTTGACTTCTGACCTAAGCTTGAAGACCACCGAAG
>NZ_JAELUF010000158.1 GCF_016429195.1 Brevundimonas sp. ASV9 | reverse complement strand
GGGACAGGACCGTTCGCCGGTCTGCGGCCGCTGTTCGCGCGATTGCCCGAAGGGTCCTTGGCGGCGGGAGCGGCGACGAGCGGCGTGACGCCGGCGGCGCTGGGCGCGGGGTACGTCGTCTTCTTCCTCTATTCGACGATCATCGGCATTTTCGCCATCGTTCTGGCCTTCATCGTGGCCAGCAAGCAGACCGCCTTGCAGGCGCGCCAGAAGGCCGCGATGGAAGAGGAAGCTGCGATCGCGGCGACCGAAGGCCAGCCGTCCTGAGGCTTCAGCGCTTCAGGAAACCGCCGATCATGTCGCCCAGGCCACCCGGCAGTTTGCCAAGCAGGTCGTCGGCGCCGTCGATCTGACCGCCGGGGGTCAAGCGGTCGATGGCTTCGGGCAGAAGACCGGCCAGGGTCTCGCCAGCCTGTTCGGGGGTCACGCCCATCTTGGCGGCGATGTCGGCGATGGGGCCGTGGCCCAGGACGGCCGTGATCTGCTCAGGCGAGATATTGGCGTTCGGCCCCGTGCCGACCCAGGAGCCGATCACATCGCCCAAACCCGCCTGACCGAACTTTTCCGCCAGGCCGCCGACGCCGCCCTGCCCCTTGAGCAGGTCGCTCAGACCGCCTGCGGCGTCGTCGCCGAGACCCTTCACCACATTGTCCAGAAAGCCCATCGCCGTCTCCCGAATGATGGCGCACCGTAACACCGTCATGCGACGGATACGAGAAAGGCCCGCCGGGATCCGGCGGGCCTTTCCAACATCGGCTTTCGAAAAGCCTTAGTTCTTGGCGTCGTTGGCGCCTTGCGTGACAGCCGAACCGGCGGCCGAGACGTCGCGGCCGGCGCCGGCGATCGTGTTGCAGGCCGACACGGCCAGAGCGGCGGCGACGATGGACAGGGTGATGATCTTGCGCATGGTGTGAACCCTTGTTGGTATGGTCAAGTTTCGTCGAAACGCCGACCCTGAACTTGGGTTGCATCAAGCGACGCCGTATCGAAAATTTTGCTTTCGATGTGTCGGATCGCCGCAACGGCGGTGGCATTGATCGCTTGCGCCGCGCGCACGCGGCCCCGAAGGTGCGCCCCTGTTTCACGAGGGGTTGTTCATGCGTCGTCTTCTGATCTCGTCCGCCGCCATGATGGCGGTACTGTCCGCCGCGCCCGCGCTGGCGCAAACCTCCGTCCCCGCACAGACAGCCGCGGCCGAAAGCGAGGACGCGCGGCTGAACGCCTTCTTTGAGCAGGCCTTCCAGGCGCGGATCGCGCTGAGCCCGCAGCAGATGACGTCGCTGGGCATCAAGACCGACTACGACAAGCTGGACGACGTGTCGGACGCCGCCGCCGACCGGGCCCTGGCGCTTCAGGAGGCGCAGCTGGCGCAGATGAAGGCCCAGTTCGATCCGCAGAAGCTGGGGCCGCAGGCGGCGCTGTCGTGGCGGATGTTCGAATATGGCGTCCAGCAGGCTCGGCTATCGAACCAGTGGCGCGACTGGGGCTTTCAGTTCGCCGCCAACGGCAATCCGACGACCAGCCTGCCGGTCTTTCTGATCAACAATCACCGGGTCTCCAGCGTGGCAGACGCTGAGGCCTATGTCGCGCGGATCAAGGCCGCCGAGGCACAGATGGATCAGGTGGCCGACGAACTGCGTCAGCGCGCGGCGGCGGGCGTCGTCTCGCCACGCTTCGTCTTCGCCCCGTCCATCGCCAACACCCGCAACGTCATCACTGGCGCGCCGTTCGACGATGGCGCGGACAATCCTGTCTGGGCCGACCTCAACAAAAAGGTTGCGGCGCTGGAGACGGATCAGGCGACGAAGGACCGGCTGTTGTCGGAAGGCCGCGCGGCGCTGACCGGACCCTACAAGGCCGGGTTCGAGACCGTGCTGACGGCCCTGGCCGAGGTGCAGCCCAAAGCCGATAGCGACGCGGGCGTGTGGCGCCTGCCGCAGGGCGAGGCCTATTACAACGCCCGGCTCCAGCTCTCGACCACCACCGACCTGACCGCCGACCAGATCCATCAGATCGGTCTGGCCGAGGTCGCCCGCATCCAGGCCGAGATGGAGACCATCAAGACCCAGGTCGGCTTCACCGGCTCGCTGCAGGCGTTCTTCACCTTCCTGAAGACGGATCCTCGGTTCCAGTATCCGAACACGCCCGAGGGCAAGGAGCAGTATCTGACCGACGCGCGCGGCTTCATCGCCCAGGTGATGGCGGCGGCGCCGCAGTGGTTCTCGACCCTGCCCAAGGCGGCGCTGGAGGTGCGGGCGGTGGAGCCGTTCCGCGAGGCGACGGCCTCGATCGCCTTCTACAACTCGCCCGCGCCGGACGGCTCGCGGCCGGGCATCTACTACGTCAATCTGTCGGACATGACCCAGGTGCTGAAGCCCCAGATCGAGGGCATCAGCTATCACGAGGGCGCGCCGGGCCACCATTTCCAGATCGCCTATGCGCAGGAGATCGAGGGCCTGCCGCGCTTCCGCCGGTTCGGCGGCTACGGCGCCTATGCGGAAGGGTGGGGGCTGTACGCCGAGCAGTTGGGCAAGGAGATGGGCTTCTATCAGGACCCCTATTCCGATTTCGGCCGGCTCTCGACC
>NZ_JAELUF010000157.1 GCF_016429195.1 Brevundimonas sp. ASV9 | reverse complement strand
CCTTCAGGGCCTCGCCCTGCTCGGTCACCAGCATGCCGCCGTCGACGTACAGGCGACCGTTCGGCACCTCATCTATGATCTTGGCCGGGCCAGGGGCCAGGCGGACCATGTCGCCGTTGCGTGGCGTAACCGTTTCGGGAACGCCCATGTCCTTGGCCAGGTTGGCGTGTTCAAGAAGGAAGCGCCGCACGCCGTGGGTCGGCACCGCGATCTGCGGCCGGGCCCATTCGTACATCTGCTTCAACTCGTCACGGCAGGGGTGGCCCGAGACGTGGATGCCGGGGTGATCCTTCTCGGTGTAGAGGCGCACGCCGCGGTCCGCGAGCCGGTCCTGCAGATTGCCGATCGCCAGCTCGTTGCCGGGGATCTGGCGCGACGAGAAGATGCAGTGGTCGCCCAGACCCAGCTTCACGACGGGATGCGTGCCGTCCGCGACGCGCGACAGGGCCGCCCTCGCCTCGCCCTGGCTGCCGGTGCACAGATACAGGATTTCATCGGCCGGCCAGACCCGGGCCTCCTCATCCGACAGGAAGGGCTTCACGTCCTTCAGCATGCCGACGTGTTTGGCCGCCGCCGTGATCCGGTGCATCGACCGGCCGGCCAGGGCCACGCGACGCCCGCAGGCCTCGGCCGCGCGGATCACGCTGTCCATCCGGGCGACGTTGGAGGCGAAGCAGCCGACCGCGACGCGTCCTTTCAGGCTGGCGATCAGCTTGGAGATGGCGACGGCGACATCGCCCTCGGACCCGGCGACGCCCGGCACGAAGACATTGGTCGAATCGCAGACCATGGCCAGCACGCCTTCGTCGCCCAGCGCGCGGATGACGGGGGCGTCTGTCTTGGTCCCGATCACCGGCTGGTCGTCGATCTTCCAGTCGCCGGTATGGAACACCATCCCCAGGGGCGTATCGATGGCCAGGCCGCTGGGCTCGGCGATCGAATGGGTCATGTTGACGAAGGTCACGCCGAACGTGCCGATGTCGACGGTCCCGCCCAGCGGAACCTCGATCAGTTCGACCTCGTCCAAAATGCCGCGCTCGCGCAGCTTGTCGCGGATCAGATAGGCGGTGAAGGGCGTGGCGTAGATCGGCGCCTTAATTCGCGGCCACAGCCAGCCCAGGGCGCCGATATGATCTTCGTGCGCGTGGGTCAGCACGATGCCCCTGATGTTTTCACCCTCCAGGAAGGTGGGATCGGGCACAATCACGTCCACGCCAGGCGTGGACAGGTCGCCGAAGGTGACGCCGACATCGACGATCAGCCATTCACGGTTCGCCTCTGGGCCGAAGCCATAGGCGTTCAAGTTCATACCGACCTCGTCCGAGCCGCCCAGCGGCAGGAAAACGAGTTCGTCTTGGGTTTGCTTTTTCATTCAATCAGTCAAATGGGCGTTACGACGCCAGATTTCGAGGAGGCCGCGAATAGTCAGGTCGGGATCGAAGTGATCGATGCTGTCGGTCGCGCCTTCGAACAGGCTGGCGACCCCGCCGGTGCCGACAACGGTCATGGGCTTGCCCCACTCCGCCTTGATGCGTCCAATCAGGCCTTCGATCAACGAAATATAGCCCCAGAAGACGCCGGACTGCATGGCCTCGACCGTGCCCTTGCCGATGACGTTCTCGGGTTTCTGGATGGCGATCCGCGGCAGTTTGGCGGCCGCCTCGTGCAGCGCCTGAAGCGACAGATTGATGCCGGGCGCGATCAGACCGCCCTCGAAAGCGCCGTCGCCCGAAACGATGTCGAAGGTCGTCGCCGTGCCGCTGTCGATCAGCAGAAGGTCGCCGGGATACGTCAGAGAGGCGCCCACGGCGTTAACGAGACGATCAGCGCCCGCCTCGCTGGGCTTGGCGATCCGCACCTCGATCCCCAGCTCGGCGTTCTCGCCGATGACCAGCGGTTCGATGTTCAGATAGCGCCGCGCCAGATTGCGCAGGTTGAAGATCGATTGCGGCACGACGCTGGAGATGATGCAGCCGCCGAGGGCGTCGAACTTCAACCCCTTCATCACCATCAGTTGGTTCAGCCAGACGGCGTATTCGTCGGCCGTGCGACTGGCCTCGGTCGCGGCGCGCCACTGGGCTATCCAGTCCGTGCCGTCGTGGACCGCGAACAGCGTATTGGTGTTGCCCTGCTCGATGGCGAGAAGCATCAGGCGGCTTTCCCGAAGAAGACATCGCCGGCGGAGATCAACCGCACCGAGCCGTCGGCAAGGCGCAGGCGCAGGGCGCCGTCCGCCTCCACGCCCTCGGCCAGGCCTTCAAGCGTCTCATTGTCCAGACGCGCTACGCAGGGGCCGTTCAGGCCCGTCAAACGGCTGGTCCAGGCGTCGAGCACTGGCTCGAAGCCCATCGTCTGCCAGCGCCCCCACCAGACGGCGAAAGTCTCGGCCAGGATTTCGGCGGCAGCCTCGATCGGCGGGACATAGGCCAGGTCGGCGCGCAGACGCTCGGCGACCGAGGTCGCCCCTCGTTCGGTGCCCTCGGGCGCATGGGCCAGATTCACGCCGATCCCGACCGCAAGCCAGAGGTCTCCGTTCGCATGCCGGCCGGATTCGACCAGGATGCCCGACACCTTGACCCCGTCCAGCAGGACGTCGTTGGGCC
>NZ_JAELUF010000156.1 GCF_016429195.1 Brevundimonas sp. ASV9 | reverse complement strand
GCCTTGGACAGGGCCGGCAGCAGTTCGGTTTCAAGAATGCGGAAAGGGGTGCGGTCGCGACGGAACCAGGTCTCGGCGTTCAGCAGGGTCTCGATCACCGACCAGGCCAGCGAGGCGACCGGATTGGCCCACAGGTTCGTCAGCAGAGCCTCGACATTGGCGTAGCCCTCACGCCGCGCGATCGGACCCAGCCGGTGTTCGGCCAGGTGGATGCGATCCCGCGACAGCCGATAGCCGGCGCGGGTGGCGAGAAGGGACTGCAGCTTGTCGAAGTCCTCAGGCGTCATGCGGCGATCGCTCCGACCTCCGTCAGCTTGGACTGCAGGATTTCGCCGTCGAACGGCTTCATCACATAGTCGTCGGCGCCGGCGGCCAGGGCTTCGGCGATCCGCTCGGGGCGGGTCTCGATCGTGCAGAACAGCACCTTGGGTTGCTTGCCGCCCGGCATGGCGCGCAAGCGACGCAGGAAGGTGATGCCGTCCATCACGGGCATGTTCCAGTCCACCAGCAGGACGTCAGGCATGGCGCCGGTGCAATAGGCCAGGGCCTCGGAACCGTCCGCCGCCTCATCGACCTCATAGCCCAGGCCCTCGACGATGCGACGCGCAACCTTGCGGATGATGCGGCTGTCGTCGACGATCAGGCAGGTTCGGAAGTCCAAGGTCGATCCCTCAATGACACGACGGCTTTCGCCCGTGGCGCATGGACTGTTTTTATCTCAAACGCCAGTTAATGAGTCGTTTGGAAACGCCTCAGGCGGGCATTCGCGCGACCAGTGCGGCCTTTCCGTCTTCAACCTTGACGCGTAGAGCGCCGCCGGCCTCGTTCACGGTCAGCCACAGCCAGTAGGGCTGGATCCACTGGCCGGCCAGGCCCTCGACCAGGCGTTCGCCGGCCAGACCCGTGACGGCCTCGGGCTTCAGCCGGGCGCGGGCGCCCTCGGCGAAGCCTTCCAGATAGAGCAGGCCGTCTTCCACCCGCGACTGAATGGTGGCGACGCCGCCCATCGGCAGGGCGCCGACGGTCAGATAGGCGAGGTTGGTCAGGGCGCGGGCCTGGGGCTTGGTAAACTCGCCGTCGGCGATGCGCCAGTCCAGCGAGGCGCGCCCCCCCTGGACCATGCCGGACACCAGGCCTTCGATCTCGCGGGCGGTGAACTTCTCGCTGGTGGTGGCGGCGCCGAAGGCGACGCGGGCGAAGTGAACCAGGGCGACCATCTTCCTGGCGCTCTGCTCGATCAGGGCCAGGGCGTCGTCGCGCATATCCTGAGCCGTCGGGTCCTGCATCAGGTCCAGACCCGAGACGATGGCGCCCGACGGGCTGATGAAGTCATGGCACAGCTTGGCCGCGATATAGGTCGCCAGCTCCGTCCCATCGACCGGAAGGTCCAGCGGAGCGGCGTCTGTGTCGTGGGGGGAGGTCATGATGTCTGGCGCGCTCAGGTCACAGTTCGTGTCGCGCGCGAAGTTGGAGTGATTTGCCGGTTCATGGAACCGCCCGGATGGTCTATCGACCCGCCAATGACGACCTCTTCTACACCTGCTCTTGAGCGCGATCTGACGTCCGGCGCGCTGTCCCTGGCCATCGCCGAGATCGCAGAGGAGGCCGCGCGGCTGATCCTGCCCTATTGGCGCGCAGGCACGGCGGTCGAGACCAAGTCCGACGACAGCCCGGTGACCCAGGCCGACCGGGCGGCCGAAGCCCTGATTTTGGAACGGCTGGCGGCCCTGTATCCGGGCGTGCAGACGGTGGCGGAGGAGGCCGTGTCGGCCGATGGTGCGCCTGAAACCGCCGAGGACTGGTTCTGGCTGATCGATCCGCTGGACGGCACGCGCGGCTTCGTGCGCGGCGGCGAGGCCTTCACCGTCAATATCGCCCTGATCCATGACGGCTATCCGGTCGCGGGCGTGGTGACGGCGCCGGCGACGGCGACGACCTGGCGCACCGACAAGCCCGAGGGCGGCGCCTTCCGGCGTCAGTTCGGCGCCCTTCAGGCCGGAGAGGCCCATTCAGGCGAGGACTGGCGTCCGATCCGGGTGCGCGACCGGCCGCAGGAAGGCATGGCCCTGCTGAGCCACAGCGTCACCGACGAAGAGGCGACGCGTCTGGCCGCCCGTCACGGCTGCTCGCGCTGGCAGGGGACGGATTCGTCGCTGAAGTTCTGCCTGATCGCCGAGGGGCGGTTCGATGCCTATCCGCGCACGGGCCCGACCTCGGAATGGGACACCGCAGCAGGCCAGGCGGTGTTGGAAGCCGCCGGCGGGCGGGTTCTGGCCGATGACGGGCAGCGGATGGCCTATGGCAAGACGCGGTTCCTGAACGGCGCCTTCGTCGCCATGGGCGGCTGAGGTCTAGGACCTCAACAACGCCTCGGCGCGGTCGGCGAGGGCGTCGACGCCCATTTCCCGGGCCGTCATCGCCGCCTCGCCCAGGATCAGCCCCAGATCGGTCGGGACGACGCCGCCAAGCCGATGCCGCGCCAGCATGATCTCGGCCATGCCGATCTGATCGGCGGCCCAGTCGAGCGGCGTCGCCGTCGCCATGCGCGCCCGCAACCGGGTCTCCAGCGTCATCAGGGCGGTCAGGTTCTTGACCGCCTCTGCCAGTGCCACCTCACGCGTGATGCGCCGCTCGCGCGCCAGGGCGCCGATGATCAGTTCGCCGCCCTGCGTCAGGGCCTCCGCCTGGGTCAGCAGCATCAGCGGCTGGGCGTCGTCGCCGACGCGAAGCACCTGGATCGCGGCCCAATCC
>NZ_JAELUF010000155.1 GCF_016429195.1 Brevundimonas sp. ASV9 | reverse complement strand
GCCCAAGGCCATCCTCGCCGTCTATCCCATCGCGGACGCCAATCCGCAGCTGCCGGCCAAGATGGAGAATACCGCCAGCCTGCCGCTGCGCACCCCGACCCTCGGCTGGTTCGGCCAGTACGCCCTGCGCAGCCCGGCGGACCAGACCGATCCGCGCTACAACCTCGTCGCCGCAAACCTGCGCGGCCTGGCCCCGGTGACCATCGTCAACGCCCAGATCGATCCGCTGCGCTCTGACGGCGAGACGCTGATGGGGGCGCTGCGCACGGCCGGGGTTTCGGTCGAACGTCGCGTCTGGGACGGCTCGGTCCACGAGTTCTTCTCGATGGCCGATGTCGTCGCCGACGCCCGCGAGGCCCAGACTTGGTCCTTCGGCCGCCTGCGCATGGCGCTGCGCTAACCCGCTGTCCAGACCGCCCCGGAGACTCCGGGGCGGTTTTCGTTTGTCTCCTGCTCGCCTTCCGGACATCGCATGAAACCGACCGCCCTCGTCGTCTCGCTCCTGGCCCTCGCCGCTGCCTCGCCGGCCTTGGCCCAGGCCCATCCGGAAGAGCGCGACAAACTCGCCATTCTGACCCATATCCATGAGCCGACGCCGCGCGCGCCCCTGCCCGGCGACACCGCCGCCCTGGGCGTTCCGGAGGGCTTCACCGTCTCCCGCTTCGCCGAGCGTCTCGGCAACCTCCGGATGCTGGCGGTCGCGCCGAACGGCGACATCTATGCGACTCGGCGGTCCTCGGGCGACGTCATCCTCCTGCGCGACGCGGACGGCGACGGCAGGGCAGACGGCGATCCCGTCATCGTCGCCCGCCGGTCCGCCGCCCACGGCATCGCCATCCACGACGGCAAGCTCTACGTCGCGACGGTCAAGGAGGTCTTCGTCGGAGACATCCTGGCGGACGGTACGGTCGGCCCGCTGACCCTGATCATCGGCGACCTGCCTGACTCCGGCCAGCACCCGAACCGCACGATCTCGGTGGGTCCTGACGAGATGCTCTACATCTCAGTCGGTTCGACCTGCGACGCCTGCCAGGAGAGCAATCCGGAGAACGCGACGATCCTGCGGTCGTCACTCGACGGAAAATCACGGACCATCTTCGCCGCGGGCCTGCGCAACACCATCGGCTTCGACTGGCACCCCCGCACGGGCGAACTCTGGGGGCTCGACCACGGAATCGACAACCTCGGCGACGACCTCCAGCAAGAAGAGCTGAACAACATCCAGGCCGGTCGCCAATACGGCTGGCCCTATGTCTATGGCGTTGAGGAAGCCGCCAACCCCCAGGATGAGCCCCCCGGCGGCATCCCCGCCGCGACCTGGGCCGAGATGAGCGAAGCGGCCGTGCTGGGCTATGCCGCCCATGCCGCCCCGATGCAGATGGCCTTCTACGCCGGGGGTCCGTTCCCCAACGCCTATGACGGCGACGCCTTCGTCGCCTTCCGCGGATCGTGGGCGCGTCAGCAGCCTTCCGGCTATGAGGTCGCGCGTGTGCATTTCGAGAACGGTCGGGCGCGATCCATTGAACCCTTCCTGACCGGTTCCCTCGTCGACGGCGGGCAGGCCGAGACCGGCCGGCTGGCGGGCCTAGCGGTCGCCCGGGATGGCTCTCTCCTTGTCGGCGACGACGAGAACGGCATCCTCTACCGCGTCAGCTATGACGGCGGGCGCGGCCCCGGCGTCCCGTCTAACCCGCCGGCCACGGCCATGCGCGAGCAGACCGCACAAGCCTCGGGCGTGCCGCTGGCCCTCCAGCGTGTCGAGGCGCGCCACAGCCTCACGGTCCGCTCCGACGCCTTCGCTGCAGGCGGCGCCATTCCGCGACAACACAGCGAGTACCATGACGGAGTCGCCCCTGCCCTGGCCTGGGACGCCGTCGGCGGCGCGGCGACCTATGTCATCCTTGTCGAGGATCCGGACGCCGCCATGCCCAAACCCTTCGTGCACTGGGTCGCCTGGAATATCGCCGAGCCCATGACGCCTGAAGGGCTGGAGGAGGCCATCCGCCTGTCAAATGGCATCACCCAGGGCCGCACCTCGCGCGGCTCGGTCGGCTGGTTCGGGCCACGCCCGCCGGTCGGCGACGCGCCGCACCACTATCATTTCCAGGTCTTCGCTCTCGACATACCGCTGGAGGTCCTGCCGGGCTCCGATCGCGACACGGTGCTTGCCGCCATGCGGGGCCACGTCCTGGCCAAAGGCGAACTGGTCGGGATTTATCAGCAGACCGACGCGCCGTTGAAATAGCGGGCGGCGCAGGGGGTTCGTTCGGCAAGACCGGTTGGCCATATCGACTTTGAACCAATCGGCTTAGTCGAATGAGCGGAGCAAACCTCCCGCAAGCTAGCTTACGTTCCGAAGGTCTTGGATGAGTCAGACCTGCCCAGTCAGCATACCTTCGACCGCTGCCCGCAAGCGGACGTAGTCAAAGACAGCTACGAGTCAGCATCGGACGCACCAGATGGGGCGTTAGCTTTCCGCCTTGGCTTGCTTCTCACCATTAAGCTGGATCTGGATCAGCCCTAACTTTCAACGATACGCTCTCGCGCCGCTGCCTTGGAACGGCATCGATCCTGTCTCGAGCGCTCCAAACGTTGATCCGAAGCGGGTTTGAAACTCAGCGGAACCCTCTGAAACCGCAGCCTTTGTGTCCCCACTGTGTCCCAAGTCGGACCCTGACACGCTCATCAGTCAGCTAACCTGTTGCAATCTATGGCGACCCCGGCAGGACTCCAACCTGCGACCTCGGCTTTAGGAAAGCCTTGCTCTATGC
>NZ_JAELUF010000015.1 GCF_016429195.1 Brevundimonas sp. ASV9 | reverse complement strand
TCTCCGTCTCCGCGCTCGCCGTTGCGCTGCCGGCCGCCGCCCAGTCGGCGCCTGGATCCGCCCCGACGTCCGCGCGCGACGCCTGGTCCTTCGAACTGGGCGCGGGCACGGACAACCGCTCCAAGGATGCGTCCAAGTCCGGCAACGACGGCTACGCTTTCGGCTCGGCGACCTGGGAAAGCGCGGACGGCTTGTTTTACGTCGGCCCCGGTTTCCAGACGATCCAGGCCGGCGGTTCCAACGTCGAGGCCGAGTTCGTGGTCGGCTATCAGCCCGAGGCCTTCGGCTATCGGTTCGACTTCAACGTCGCCTACAAGAACCGCCTCGACGCCGAGGCTGGCTATGATCAGGACGCCTGGGAGATCACAGGCAACGCCAGCCGCTCGATCGGCCCGGCCAGCGCGCGACTGCAGGTCCAGTATTCGCCCGACGCCGCCGGCTCGACCGACAGCTTCACTTGGGTCGAGGGCCGCTTGGGCTGGGACTTCACGCCCCAACTGAACGGCACGGTCGCCGTCGGTCGTCGCGAACAGAACGGCGCGCCCGATTACACCGGCTGGAACGCCGGCGTGACCTACGCCCTCACCGACGCCCTGGATCTCGACCTGCGCTACTACGACACCGACGCCCACACCTTCGGCGAACAGTATGAGGACGCCCTGGTCGCCAAGGTCGCCTACGCCTTCTGATCGCCAGCCCCTTGCGTAACGGTTGTCGGGCGCCCATCTAGGTCTGGTCGATCTCTCTGCGTAACGCCGCTGCTCCCTTTGCATCACGCACCGAGGTCCAAAAGCCGATCCCATTCAGACCCGACAGGCCGACCAGGGATCCCTCCCTGCGGTCAACGCCAGACGGAGGTCTCCAAATGGCTACCGGCATTGTAAAATGGTACAACCCCACCAAAGGCTACGGCTTCATCGCGCCCGATGACGGCGGCAAGGACGTCTTCGTCCACGCCTCGGCCGTCGAAACCTCGAGCGTCGGCTCGCTGAACGAAGGCCAAAAGATTTCCTACGAAATCGAGCGCGATTCGCGCTCCGGCAAAGAGTCCGCCGGTCGCCTTACGGCGGCGGAGTAGGACACGCTCCACGCGTCCAACACGAACGAGCCGGCCCCGACCAGGGCCGGCGTGATCGCCTTCGACGGCGAGGTCATCAAACTGATGCCGCTCGGCGGCCGTCGCGTTCGCCTGGACAACGGCCACCCGATCACAGTCCTGCCCTCGCTGGGCGCCCAGACGGGCGTCTCGCTGCTGGGCGACCGCGTGACGGTGGAAATCGCCTTCAATCAGCTGAAGGGCTGGCGCCTGTCGCGCCAGCCCTGAGGCTTCTGCATACGGATGCCGACATGACCCCGCTCGCCGACATGATCCCCGCGATGACCGACGCCGACCTGACGACGCTGCGCGCCAACGCCGCCCGCCTGGTCGAACACGGCGCCTCGACCCAGGTCATGGCCGCCAGCGACATCATCCCGGTCATCGACACCGAAATGGCCCGCCGCGCGGCCCTGCCCAAGCCCGCAAAGGCCCCGATCAAGCGCGCCGCCCCCAAGAAGAAGCTGCCGCCGGTCACCGGCCACCAGACAGCCCTTCCCTCAAGCTGAGATCAGCCCAGGGCCTGATCCAGATCGGCGATCAGGTCCTCGACATTCTCGACCCCGACCGACAGCCGGATCAGGTTGTCGGTCACGCCGCCCGCCTCGCGCACCTCCTTGGGCACGCTGGCGTGGGTCATGATGGCCGGGTGGTTCACTAGGCTTTCAACCCCGCCTAACGATTCCGCCAGGGTGAAGACCTGAACCCGTTGCAGCACCCGCTTCGTGCGCTCCAGGTCGCCCTCCAGGATCACCGTCACCATCCCCCCAAAGCCGCCGTGCATCTGGCGCGCGGCCAACTCATGCTGCGGGTGGGCGATCAGGCCGGGATAGATCACCTTGGCGATCCCCGCGCGCGTCTCCAGCCAGCGTGCGATGGTCAGCGCGTTCTCGCAATGCGCCTTCATCCTCAGCGCCAGAGTCTTCAGCCCCCGGTTGGCCAGGAAGGCGTCGAACGGCCCCATGATCCCGCCGACCGAGTTCTGCAGGAACTTGATCCGCGTCGCCAACTCGGCGTCGGCCGTCACCAGCACCCCTCCGATAATGTCCGAATGGCCGTTCAGGTATTTGGTCGCCGAGTGCATCACCATGTCCGCCCCCAGGCTCAGCGGCTGCTGGCAGAACGGGGTGGCGAAGGTGTTGTCCACGACCAGAAGCAGCCCGTGCGCCTTGGCCACCTTCGACAGGGCGGCGATGTCAGCCAGCTTCATCAGGGGATTGGTGGGCGTCTCGACCCACAGCATCTTGGTCTTGGGCGTGATCGCCGCCTCGACGGCCGCGATGTCGCTCAGGTCCACATAGGCGAAGTCCAGCCCCATGGTCCGCCGACGCACCCGCTCGAACAGTCGCCACGAGCCGCCGTACAGGTCGTCGCCAGTGACGATGTGATCGCCCGCATCCAGCAACTCCAGCGCCGTCGAGGTCGCCGCCATGCCCGAGCCGAAGCCGAACCCGTGCGTGCCGCCCTCCAGGTCCGCGATACAGGCCTCGAACGCCTCACGCGTCGGGTTCTTGCCCCGCGCATACTCATAACCCTTGTTCACGCCCGGGCTTTCCTGGGCGTAGGTCGAGGTGGCGTAGATCGGGGTCATCACCGCGCCCGTGGTCGGGTCAGGATGTTGGCCCGCATGGATGGCGCGGGTCGAAAAGCCCTGGCTGTTCTTCTTGTCGCTCATGGACTTACCGGTTCAGGCTGAGGTGGTTGATCAGGTCGGTGCGCGTGATCAGGCCGACGAACCGCTCGCCGTCCAACACGATGGCCACCCGGTCGCGATCGAAAACAGGGATCAGGGCATCCAGCGGCTCATTGACCTGAAGCGTGTCCAGATCGCGCGTCATGGCCGAGGCCACCGGCTTGGCGAACCGCTCCTTCCGCGTGATCTCGTCAGTGTTCATGATGCGGATCAGGTCGCTTTCGTCCAAGATCCCGACCAGCCGGCCGTCTTCGATGATCGGCAGTTGCGATACGTCGGCGCCCTTCATCCGCTTGAAGGCGGTGTCCAGGGTATCGCCCGGCCCGGCGACGACGACGTCGCCCTTCTCGTATTTGCGGTTGATCAGGTCCGACAGGTCGCCGTGCAGCTCGCGCTCGCCCAGGCCCTGATCCGCCAGCCAGGCGTCGTTATAAACCTTCGACAGATACTTGGCCCCGGTGTCGCAGACGAAGGTCACGCAGGTCTTCGCTTCCGTCTGCTCGCGGCACCAGCGCAGGGCCGAGGCGATCAGGGTGCCGGACGACGAGCCAGCCAGGATGCCTTCCTTCAGCAGCAGCTCGCGCGCGGTGGCGATCGCCTCGGCGTCGGGGATCGAATAGGCCTTGTCGATCAGACTCATGTCCGCCGTGTCGGGCACGAAGTTCTGACCGATTCCCTCCACGGTGTAGCTGCCTTCCGGCCCCGGCACGCCGTCGTTGACGATGCCGGCCAGGGTCGAGCCGACGGGATCCGCCAGGATGATCTGGGCCTTCGAGCCAACGCTCTTCAGAAACTGCGCCGTGCCGGTGATCGTGCCGCCCGAGCCGATGCCGGCGACGAAGGCGTCGATGTCGCCGCCCGTCTGCTCCCAGATTTCGGGGCCCGTCGTATTCACATGGGCCTCGGCGTTGGCGGCGTTGGCGAACTGATTGACGTAGAAGCCGCCGGGAATGCCCTGGGCCAGACGCTCGGCCATGTCGGTATAGTATTCCGGGTGGCCATGCGGCACGTCCGAACGCGTCAGACGAACATCGGCGCCCATCGCCCTGAGATGCTGGATCTTTTCCTTGGACATCTTGTCCGGGATGACCAGAAGCACCTTATATCCCCTGGCCCGACCGACCAGCGTCAGCGCCAGGCCGGTGTTGCCCGCCGTCGCCTCCACGATGGTGCCGCCTTCCTTCAGGAAGCCTTCGCGCTCGGCGGCGTCCAGCATCGAGATGGCGATCCGGTCCTTGATCGAACCGCCGGGGTTCTGGGACTCCAGCTTCAGCAGCAGGCGGCACGGGCCGGTGTCGATCTTCGTCACCTCCACCATCGGCGTCTTGCCGATCAGATCCAGCGGCGACGAGACGGTCGCGCTCAGGGCGGGGGCGGTCAGGGACATCGAAAACTCCATTCGGGGCGGGCGGAAGCTGAAGCCCCGCCTTCACATGGTCAACTCACGCAAGATTTGACCCCTCAAGATTTACTCAAGGGCGCGGTTCCGCGCTACGAAAGACATAATGACCAAATCATCCAAGAGGCCGCCCGCCGGTCTCCCCGACAAAGACACCCTCGTCGCCTTTCTGCGCGAGGCCGGATCGGCCGAGAAGACCGACATCGCGCGCCATTTCGGACTGAAAGGCGGCGACCGCCGGGCCCTGCGCGAAATGATCCGCGAGCTGGAAGCCGAAGGGCGACTAGGCAAGCGCGGTCGCAAGGGCTTTTCCGAAGCCGGCGCCCTGCCCCCCGTCGGCGTCGCCGATGTGATCGAACGCGACGGGGATGGCGAACTGTATGTGCGCCTAGTCGAGGCCAGTCCCGACGCCCCGCGCGCCATTCTGATGCCTGACAAGTCCAAGGCCGCACCAGGCCTGGGCGACCGCGTGCTGGTGAAGTTCCAGCGCGGCGCGGAGGGTTGGGAAGCCCGGCTGATCAAGAAGCTGGACGTGGGAACCAATCGCGTCTTGGGCGTCATCCGCAAGTCGGCCCGCGAAACTCGCGTCGAGCCGGTCGATCGCCGCTCCAAGGACGTGCTGCTGGTGCCACAGGCACAATCCGGCGACCTGCGCGACGGCGACTTGGTTCTGGCCGCGATTGAGAAAGGCGACCAACGCTTTGGTCCCAAGCGCGGCAAGATCCTCGAGCACATCGGCAAGGAGGACGACCCCCGCGCCGCCTCCCTGATCGCCATCCATGCCCACGGCGTCCCGACCGGCTTCTCCGAAGCCGTCGAGCGCGAGGCCGAGGATCAGGCCCTGCCGACGCTGAAGGGCCGCGAGGACCTGCGCGAGGTTCCCTTCATCACCATCGACCCCGCCGATGCGCGCGACCACGATGACGCCGTCTATGCGACGCGCGACGAGGATCCGAAGAATGAAGGCGGGTGGATCGTCTGGGTCGCCATCGCCGACGTCGCCGCCTACGTCCGCCCCGGCAGCCAGCTGGACCGCGAGGCGCGCGACAAGGGCAACTCGACCTATTTCCCCGATCGCGTCGAACCGATGCTGCCGGAGGTGCTGTCGAACGGTCTGTGCAGCCTGAAGGAGGGCGAGAACCGCGCCTGTCTCGCCGTGCGGATGGTCTTCGACAAGGACGGACGAAAGACCGGCCACCGGTTCGTGCGCGGCCTGATGCGGTCGCACGCCAAGCTCAGCTACGAGCAGGCGCAGGCCGCCATTGATGGGCAAACTGACGAGACGACCGGCCCGATCATGGAGGCGATCCTCTATCCGCTGTGGAACGCCTATCACGCCATGCTGAAGGGCCGGCTGAAGCGCAGCCCACTGCAGATCGAATCGGCTGAACGCCGCATCCGCATGGCGCCCGCCAATGAACAAGGAGGGGGCGGCATCGCCTCCATCGAAAAGCGCGCTTCGCTGGAGGCGCACCGGCTGATCGAAGAGATGATGATCCAGGCCAACGTCTGCGCCGCCGAAACACTGGAGCAGAAGAAGACGCCGCTGATCTACCGCGTCCACGATACGCCCAGCCAGGAGAAGATCTTCAACCTGGCCGACTTCCTGTCGACCATCGGCAAGCCCTGGAACAAGGGCGAGCCCGGCACGACCAAGCGGTTCAACAAACTGCTGGACGAGACGCGCGACACCGAACACGCCGACGTGGTCAACGAGGTGGTCCTGCGCAGCCAGATGCAGGCGATCTACTCTCCTGAGAACATCGGCCACTTCGGCCTGAACCTGGATCGGTACGCCCACTTCACCTCGCCGATCCGGCGCTATTCCGACCTGATCGTCCACCGCGGCCTGATCCGGGCGCTGGGCTTGGGTAAGGACGGACTGACCGACCGCGAGATCGCCGAACTGCCGGCCATCGCCGAGGGCGTTACGATGACCGAGCGCCGGTCGATGGCCGCCGAGCGCGATGCCATGGACCGCTACATCGCCGCCTATCTGGAAGAGCACGTCGGCGCGACCTTCGCCGGGCGGATCACCGGCGTGACGCGGTTCGGCCTGTTCATTCGTCTGGAGGACACGGGCGCGGACGGCCTGGTGCCCGTCTCCACGCTCGGCAGCGAATACTTCACCCACGACGACCGCGCCCACGCCCTGGTCGGCGAACGCACCGGCAAACGCTTCACCTTGGGCCGCATGGTCGAGGTCAAGCTGCGCGAGGCCACGCCCGTCACCGGCGGCCTTGTGTTCGAAATGCTCAGCGAGCCCGAACCTCGCGATCCCAACGCCCCCGCGCCCCGCTATGGCATTCGCGGAAGAGGTGAGCGGGGCGGGGGCGGCGACGGCCCGCCGATGCGCGGCAAGAACCGTCCCGGCGGCCCCAAGCCCCGCAACGGCTCCAAACCCTCCGGCGGCCTGAAGGGCGTGAGGAAGGGCAAGCGCAAGTGACCCCTTTCGACGCCGCTCAGGATCTGGCCGACGCCCCACGTCTCGGCGGGGCTCAGCGGCCGAAGGATGCGGCGACGCTGATCCTGACGCGTTGCGGCGATCGGCCCGAGGTGCTGATGGGGCGGCGCGCGCCGGGGCATGTGTTCATGGCGTCGAAATGGGTGTTTCCGGGCGGGCGGATCGATCGCAGCGACTTCACCGCCGCCGCGACGGGTGAGTTGTCGGGCGAGGTTGCGCGGCGATTGGAAGGCGAACTGCCCGCTCGCCGTGCGCGCGCCCTGGCCCTGACAGCGGTGCGCGAGACGTTCGAGGAGACAGGGCTGATTCTGGGGCGGCCGGCGCCCCGCGCCTCCGTCGCCGGACCGTGGCGCGAGTATCGTCAGGCGGGTGCCCTGCCCGATTTGTCGGTCCTGTCCTACATCGCCCGCGCCATCACGCCGCCGGGCCGCACGCGGCGGTTCGACGCGCGGTTCTTCATGGCCCCGGCCGAGGCCCTGCTGACACCCGAACCGACCGCCGGGTCGGGCGAACTGGACGAGATCGCCTGGCTGCCGTTGGACGAGGCGCGCGCACTGGACCTGCCCGCCATCACCCGGTTTGTGCTGGGTGAACTGGCCGAGCGGTTGGAACACCCAAACCGCCCCCTGCCCTTCGTGCGGATGGTGCGGGGTCGGCATACGGTGGAACACAGGGACTGACATGGCCGGAACGACGATCACCCTGCGCCTGACGATCGCCGATCCGGTCGCGGGCGTCGCCTACAGCCTGCAGGACAAGGCGAACATGCCGGTCGAGCCGCGCATCGCCAGCGCCGACCCGATCAGCTTCGACGCGCCCGTCACTCTGTCCGAGGATGGCCGTCTGAGCGGCCCCTTCGTGCGGCGCGAGGGCGCGACGCGGCGGTTCGTCTATATCGCAATCGGCACGTCGGCAGGCCAGCACGCCAGCGAATGGAGCCGACGCGCCAAGATCGACGTCCACGACATTCCCGCCGACCTGCTGGCCCAGGCGCGCCAAGGCGAGGCGCTGGAAGTCGTCCTGCCCGGCCGCGCCAAGGACGGCGGCCCCGCCTGCGCCACCGTGCGGCCGATCCAGGCCTGGCGCGCAATCTGACCCTAGTCCGCGATCGGCCTGGTCAGGTCGAACTCGACGCGGAAATGCCGGTTGGAACGACGCAGCTCGTAGGCGAACATCCGGTTGGGGTGAACCTCCATCGCCCAGACATTGGTGGTCGAGACCGCCGCGTCATTGGCGTTGAACAGGGCGATCGATTCGGCGTCGACCGGGAACTCCTGACGCTCGGCCGTGCCGGCGTTGACCGTATCGCCGCCATACCAATGCAGCACGTCGGTCGTGCCGTCCGCGTGTCGGTGATCGTGCTTCAGCCGAAGGCCCGTGTCGGTCTGAGTCACCACCCAGGTGCGCGAACGATCCGACCCTACGGCGAAGGGAATACGCACCTCGTCCGGCGAACAGTCGCGGACCTGCATGACCAGCCGCTCGCTGGCGAACTTGGCGTCGGCGGCGTCGGTGGTGACGACCCGTCCTTCGAATCGTTGGCCGCAAAGGTCGTTCAAGCGCGCCAGGAAATCGTCCTGGGACTGAGCCGGATCGGCCGTTGCGACGCCGACGCACGACAAGGACATCAGGGCCGCAGCGGCCAGCAGGGATGCGATTTTCATGCGGTCAGACTATATGTGCGTTCCGCCTCATCAACGTGGCATCGCGCCCGTTGACTTTGGGGCGATCCTGAGTATGTTCCGCGCCTCTTATTTTAAGCGGCTTTCGCCGTCGCAGAGGTAATTCCGATGGCCAAACCGGCTTCCATCAAGATCCGCCTGAACTCCACGGCCGACACCGGCTTCTTCTATGTCACCAAGAAGAACGCCCGCACCATGACCGAGAAAATGGTCGTCAAGAAGTACGACCCCGTCGTGCGCAAGCACGTCGAGTTCAAGGAAGGCAAGATCAAGTAAGTCCTTGATCCGCTGAGAATTGAAAACGCCCGGCTGGTCTCCAGCCGGGCGTTTTTCGTTGTCTGTGCGCCCGCGTTACGCCGCCTTGGCGATGACCCGGTTGCGGCCGGCGGCCTTGGCCTCATAGACCCCTTCGTCGGCGCGCTTCAGCAAGCCTTCGGGCGTATCGCCGTCGCCGGTCGTGGCGGCCACGCCGATCGAGATGGTGATGGTGATCTGCTCCTTGCCGCCCATGACGCGGAACGGCGCGGAGGCGACGTCGCGGCGAATCCGTTCGGCGACACGGCCGGCGTCTTCCAGACTGGCGCCCGGCATGACCACCACGAACTCCTCGCCGCCCATGCGGCAAGGCAGGTCCACAGCCCGGACATTGGTGGCCAGGCGCACGGCGAACTCCACCAGCACCTCATCGCCAGCGTCGTGGCCGAAGCTGTCGTTGACCGACTTGAAGTGGTCGATGTCCAGAACCAGCACGGCCACCTGGGCCCCGCCCTGGGCCGCGCGACCCACGAGCGCCTGCAACTGGCCGGTCATGTAGCGCCGGTTATGCAGGCCGGTCAGGGCGTCGGTGACGGCCATTTCCATGCTGCTGTCCAGCTTCTGGCGCAGGAAGTCGGTGTAGCGTTTGCGCCGGATTTGGGTGCGAACTCGCGCCGACAGTTCTTCGGTATCAACGGGGCGCGGTAGGATGTCGGCGGCGCCCAGTTCCAGCGCCTTGATCATGCGCGGCCGTTCGGTCGGCTCCACGATCGCCAAGATCGGCGCGCGGCGGGCATCGCCCGACTTGGCCTGAGCGACAATCCGAAGCCCGTCGAAGCTGGCGGCGGCGACGTTGACGATGATCAGGTCCAGCGCGCCCTTGGCCGCGACCAGCGCCGCCTCGGGATCGGTTTCGATGGCGACGCGATGTTCGCCGCCCAGTTCCTGGGCGATCTTCTCGGCCTGACGCTGGTCGTCGTCGACGATCAGAACCCGCCCGCCCTCGCTGCGCAGCCGCGCGGCATTGTCCGAATCGACGCCCAGGCGACGGCCGCTTTCCTCGCGCTCGCGCAGTTCGTCCATGACATGCTTCAGCCGCGTCAGCGACTTGACGCGCGCGAACAGGATGACGTCGTCGATGGGCTTGGTCAGGAAGTCGTCGGCGCCGGCCTCAAGCCCCTTGATCCGATCCTCGCGCCCGTCCAGCGCCGTGACCAGCACCACGGGGATATGGCGCGTCTCGGCCTGGGCCTTCAGCCGTCGGCACGTCTCGAACCCGTCCATGCCGGGCATCATGACGTCGAGCAGGATCAGATCTGGCTGATGTTCGGCGGCGATGGCCAGGGCTGACAGGCCGTCGTTACAGGTCAGCACATCGTAATATTCGATGGTCAGCTTGGCTTCGAGCAGGCGGACGTTCACGTCCACATCGTCGACGACGAGGATACGGGCGCTCATCCGAGGTGCTGCCGGATGGTTTCGAGGAAATGCATGACCGAGATCGGCTTGGAGATATAGGCCTCGCAGCCGCCCTGACGGATCCGCTCCTCATCGCCCTTCATGGCGAAGGCGGTGACGGCGATGACGGGGATGTGGTTTAGCTCCTCGTCGTCCTTCAGCCATTTGGTGACTTCCAGGCCTGAGATTTCGGGCAACTGGATATCCATCAGGATCAGGTCGGGATGATGGGCGCGCGCCAGGGCGAGCGCCTGCAGGCCCTCGCGGGTCTGCAGGGTCTCATAGCCCTGGGAATCGAGCAGATCATGAAAAAGCTTCATGTTCAGCTCGTTATCCTCGACGATGAGGACTTTCTTGGACATCATCACCTGACCTGCGCGCCCCTCGAACGCGGGACGCCTCGTTGGTCGCATTCGTAGGCGCCCAGTCTTAAGTTGGGGTGAAGCCAACCTTACGGAGACCTTAAGCGTGGCCATCAAGGCCATCTGTCGCGACTGCCTGTGGACCGGCGAAGATCACGCCGGGCCGCGCGAGAACCGCTGTCCGGCGTGCGGATCGCGGCGCGTGGTCGCAGACGCCGAACTGGACCAGTTGTCGATCGCGCACATGGACTGCGACGCCTTCTACGCCTCGGTGGAGAAGCGGGATCGGCCCGAACTGCGCGACAAGCCTGTGATCGTCGGCGGCGGAAAGCGCGGCGTGGTCTCCACCGCCTGCTATGTCGCGCGTCAGTATGGCGTCGGCTCGGCCATGCCGATGTTCAAGGCGCTGAAGGCCTGTCCCGAGGCCGTTGTGATCAGGCCGGACTTCACCAAATACGTCTTCGAATCGCAGCGCATTCTGGGGGCGTTGGGACAGCTGACGCCATTGATCCAGCCGTTGTCGCTGGATGAGGCCTGGGTTGATCTGTCGGGCACAGAGCGGCTGAACGGCGGCCCGCCGGCGCTGCAGCTGATCCGCTTCCAGAAACAGATCGAGGAGGAAACCGGCCTGACCGTCTCCATCGGCCTGGCCCCCAACCGCTTCCTGGCCAAGATGGCGTCGGAGATGGACAAGCCGCGCGGCTTCTCCGTCGTCGGCGCCGCCAACGCCCAGGCCCTGCTCGCGCCTCGCCCCGTCACCGCCCTGCCCGGCGTCGGGCCGGTATTCGGCAAGGCGCTACGCAGCGACGGCTATTCGACCATCGGCGATCTGGCGCGGGCCGACGTGCGCGACCTGATTAAACGTTACGGCGAATCTGGTCTGCGCCTGCACGATCTGGCGCACGCCCGCGACGCGCGCGCCGTGAACCCCGAGCGCGATCGCAAGGGGATGAGCGCCGAAACCACCTTCAACGAAGACCTGACGTCGGCCGAGGCGCTGGAGGCCGAGCTGTGGCCCCTGTGCGAGAAGCTGGCGTCCAAGGCTCGGCGCGACGGGGTCGCCAGCCGGGTGCTGGTGCTCAAGCTGCGCCGCACTGACTTCAAGATCGTGACCCGACGCGTCACCTTGCCCGATCCGGTGCAGACGGCGCGCGCCCTGTTCTCTGCGGGGCGCGATCTGCTGAAGCCGGAGCTGGGCCGCCCCTATCGCCTGATCGGCATCGGCATGGCGGACGTCCAGGACGCCGAGGACGCGCCGGCAGGCCTGTTCCAGACCCCAGAGACCCGCACCCTGAAGACCGAACGGGCCATCGACCGCCTGCGCGAGAAGTTCGGCATGGACGCAGTGGTGGCGGGCCGTGCGCTGAAGCCGTAGGACGGGGCATGGATCTCGCTAAACGCGCCTATGACCACGGCTTTCGCCTGGACCCGATCGTCCGCAGCCTGCTGGACACGGATTTCTACAAGCTGCTGATGCTTCAGATGATCTGGCGCGAGCATCGCGACGTTCCGGTCGTCTTCCAGGTCATCAACCGCACCAAGGCTGTGCGTCTGGCCGACGAGATCGATATCTACGCGCTGCGCGAACAGCTGGATCACGCCCGCACCTTGCGGTTCACCAACAAGGAACTGGTCTGGCTGGCGGGCAACAGCTTTTATGGCGTGAAGCAGATCTTCTCGCCCGACTTCATCGCCTGGCTGACTGATTATCGCCTGCCGGACTATGACCTTTCGGTTCAGGACGGGCAGTATGTGCTGACCTTCTCGGGTGCCTGGGCCGAGGTGACGCTGTGGGAAATCCCGGCGCTGGCGATCCTGAACGAGCTGCGCTGCCGCGTCGGAATGCGACGGCTGGGCCGGTTCGAGCTGGACATCCTGTATTCGCGCGCCAAGACGCGGCTGTGGTCCAAGGTCGAGCGGCTGCGGCTCTTGCCCGACCTCGCCCTGTCCGACTTCGGCACGCGGCGGCGGCACGGCTTCCTGTGGCAACGCTGGTGCATTCAGGCGTTGAAGGAGGGGCTAGGCAAATCCTTTATCGGCACGTCCAACGTCTTGCACGCCATGGAGAACGATCTGGAAGCCATCGGCACCAACGGACACGAACTGCCGATGGTTCTGGCGGCTTTGGCGCCCGACGACGCGGCTTTGGCCCAGGTGCCGTATGCGGTGCTGGACGAATGGCGCAGACACTATGCGGGCAATCTGCTGATCGTTCTGCCCGACGCCTTCGGCACCGAGGCGTTTCTGGAGCAGGCGCCCGATTGGGTGGCGGACTGGACCGGTTTCCGGCCCGACTCTGCCCCGCCCATCCCGGCCGGCGACCGCCTGATCGACTGGTGGCGCGCGCATGGGCGCGACCCGAAAGAGAAGCTGCTGATCTTCTCGGACGGGATGGACATCGACGGGATCGAGGCGACCCACGCTCATTTCCACAGTCGCGCGCGTCTCAGCTTCGGCTGGGGCACCAATCTGACCAATGATTTCCGCGACTGTTCGCCCGCCTTCGCGCCTGAACTGGAGCCGATCTCCCTGGTGTGCAAGGTGGTCGAGGCCGGCGGTCGCCCCGCCATCAAACTGTCGGACAATCCCGCGAAAGCGGTCGGCGATCCCGGCGAGATCGAACGCTATCGCCGTGTCTTCGGCGTGCGCGGTCTGACCGCCCAACCCGTCACGGTCTGAAACCCGGCCTTAAGCCCGCCGTGCGACAAGGCGGGAATGAGCGCCTTTCTCGACAAGATGCGTCGCCGCGCCGGCCGCTATCTCGATGTCCGTCCTGCCGACGTGCGGCCCGCGCGCGGCGTCCTCAGCCTGTCGTTCGACGACATCCCGGCATCGGCCTGGACCGAGGCCGGACCGATCCTGGCTCAACACGGGGTCAAGGCAACCTACTATGTCTGCGGCGGACTGTCGGGCGGTCGCAATCTGGACCTGCCCCAGTTTGAGGTGGAGCATCTGCAAGCGCTCCATGAGGCCGGGCACGAAGTCGGTTGCCACACCTATGAACATGTCTCGACCCTGACCCTGTCGCCGGCTCGGCTAGACGCCAGCCTGGCCCGCAACGCCGCCTGGGTGGCCGAGCGGTTGGACGGATACGAAATGCGGACCTTCGCCTATCCCTTCGGCGATTGCGCCCTCGGATCGAAAGCCGTGATCGACAAACGTTTCCTGTGCGGGCGCGGCGTACGCGACGGGATCAACGCCGGGCGTTCGGATCGCAATCTGCTGCAGGCCATCGGCCTGGAGAGCCGTCGTCTGCCCGGCTACGACCTAGAGACGCTGGTTTCGGAGACGGCGGCCTCGAACGGCTGGCTGATCGCCTATGGCCACGATGTCAGCGACGCGCCGACGCCGTATGGCTGCCGTCCAGAGGATATCGATCGGTTGATCCGACTGGCCAGGGCGGCCGACTTGGACATCCAGCCGGTCGCGGCGGCGTGGCGGATGGCGACAGCCTGAGGGATCAGGCTGCCTTGCGCCGATCAGCCCAGGCGATCAGCTCCTTGCGGGGCCAGATCATCAGCCATGACCGGGCAGTATATTCCCCGCTGTCGATCAGCGCCTTGCGCGACGCCGACGCCGTCGCCGCCCGTTCGGTGTGGATCTCGCCCGGTCCCTGATGGACCATGAAGGCCCCGCCCCTCAGCGGGTTCAGGCGCAGGTGAGCCAGGCGGGGGCTGATCTCGGTCAAGGGCGGATCGTAGAACCAGCTGGAGCCGATCATGCCGGCCAGTTCCGGCCGTGCGCGGCACAGCTCCGCCGCCGTCGCCCAGGCCTCGTTCCAGCCGTCCTCGTTGAAGCCGCGCAGCCAGCGGCTCTCGGTGTGAACCTCCAGCCAAGGCTCGCGCTTGGCGCCCGCCGCCAGATAGCGGAACAGCGGCTTGAGGCCCCAGCCGTCGCGAACGTGTTTGACGATCTGGCCCGGCCCGACCGGCGACGACAGGTCGATCACCTGACTTTTCGCGCCCGGCACGCTGAGCGCCAGGGTGAAGCGCACGTCCTTGGACCAATGGTCAAAAACGTAGTCGCCCTCGGCCTTTTCCAGAAACCCCGCCAGTTGTTCGATCCAGTAGGGATAGAGGGCAATGACCTCGGCCGGCAGGCTCATCGCCGCCGCACGGTCGGGCAGTTGCAGCGCCCAGGCGGCGACCAAACCCCGACGCACATTGTCCGATGCATCAGCGCCCAACAGCGCATCCACCGCCTTGGCCGGCATTTCGAAGTCCCAATGCGGCGCGGTCTCGGCAGCCTTTTGCGCGGCCGGGATTACGGCGGCGTCCACACGCGCGCGGTCGCCGGGAGACAACCGCGCCAGCACGGCATGGAAGGCGGCGACGTCGGGGGTCAGATGCATATCCATGATCGCACCATGACACGGCGCGGTTGGCGAACCTTTAAAGAGTGCCGGACGGGTGACGCCGGCCTTGCCCCGCGCTAAACCGCGCCCAGATAAACAGGAGCCCCCATGAGCATCGAAGCCCGCATCGCCGAACTCGGCCTCACCCTGCCGGAACCCGCCAAGCCGGTGGCCAGCTATGTCTCCTATGTCCGCTCGGGCAATCAGGTCACTATCTCGGGCCAGCTGTCGAACGACGCGAACGGCGGGATCAAGGGCACGGTCGGCGTGGACGTAACGCCGGAGCAGGCGTTGGAAGCCGCGCGTCTGTGCGGTTTGAACCTGATCGCTCAGATCAAGGCGGCCTGCGATGGCGATCTGGACCGGGTGGTCCGCATCGTGAAGCTGGGCGGCTTCGTTCAGGCCGGTCCCGACTTCACCGCCATTCCCGCCGTCATCAACGGCTGCTCGGACATGATGGTCGAGGTCTTCGGCGACGCTGGCAAGCACGCCCGCTCGGCCGTCGGCGTGTACAAGCTGCCGCTCGGCTTCGCCGTCGAGATCGATGCGATCGTGGAGATCCGCTGATCTTTCGGATCTCGGTTCACGAAGGGATCGCCGACATCGGCCGAGAGGCCTGGGACGCGTGCGCGCTGCCCACCGGCGATCCCTTTGTCTCCTACGATTTCCTGCAAGCGTGCGAGGCCTCGGGCAGCGCCGCGCCGCACCAGGGCTGGGCTCCACGCCACCTGGCCCTGAGAGGTGACGACAACGCGGTGCTGGGCGTCATGCCCCTCTATCTGAAGGGCAACAGCCAGGGCGAATATGTCTTCGACCACAGCTGGGCCGACGCTTATGAACGGGCCGGCGGTCGTTATTATCCCAAGCTGCTGGGCGCCGTGCCCTTTACGCCCGCGACCGGCCCGCGCTTCCTGAACCATCCCGAGACCGACGCCGCGACGGTGCGTCAGGCCCTGATCCAGGGGGCGGTGACCCTGGTCGAACGGCTGGGCGTCTCGTCATTGCACGTCAACTTCCCGACCGAAGCCGACTGGTCAGCCATGACGGAGGCGGACATGCTGGCACGCCAGGACATCCAGTTCATCTGGCGCAATAACGGCTA
This sequence comes from Brevundimonas sp. ASV9, assembly GCF_016429195.1. Classification (GTDB taxonomy): domain Bacteria; phylum Pseudomonadota; class Alphaproteobacteria; order Caulobacterales; family Caulobacteraceae; genus Brevundimonas. Next base: position 33,789 of record NZ_JAELUF010000015.1, on the reverse strand, counting down.
TCGGACATTCGACGACTTTCTGGCCGCCCTGTCGGCCAACCGCCGCAAGACCATCAAGCGCGAGCGTCGCGACGCCCAGGCCGATCTCGATATCCGCGTCCTGACCGGCGCCGATATCACCGAGGCGCACTGGGACGCCTTCTTCGCCTTCTACATGGACACCGGCTCGCGTAAATGGGGCCGGCCCTATCTGACGCGCGACTTCTTCAGTCGCATCGGCGCGACCATGGCCGACCGGATCGCCTTGATTATGGCGTTTCGGGATGAGACGCCCATCGCCGGCGCTCTGAACTTCATCGGCCGCGACGCCCTTTACGGCCGTCAATGGGGCACGCTGGAAGACGTGCCCTTCCTGCATTTCGAGCTTTGCTATTATCAGGCTATCGAATTCGCCATTTCGCGCGGCCTGTCCCGCGTTGAAGCCGGGGCCCAAGGCGACCACAAGATCGCGCGCGGCTACCTTCCCTCCCCCGTCTATTCCGCCCATTTTATCGCCGACCCCGCCCTGCGCGATCCCGTCGCCCGCTATCTGGACGGCGAACGCCCGGCCGTCGCGGCGGAGATGCGGGCGATGATCGAAGAACTGTCGCCCTACAAGCAGGCGTAAATCGTCAGCTGATCCAGCTGGTTTCGCAGCGGTACTTTCGCCAACCGCCGAATGTGCGAGAGTAAAAGCAGGTCTGGCCGCCGCCGCCCAGCATCACCCACTCTTGACCGACCGACAGCGCCGCCCTCGTTTTGAAAAGCGAATAGGTCGGAGGCTCGACCGAAAACCACGGATGGAATTCCCCAATTGGATCACTCTGATGACGGCCCGGCTCAGGCAGCCCGAGCGCACGCCAATCGCATTTCCCTCTCGACTCAAGACGCATTCCACCCGCAACGCCCTCCGGAGAAAACTCCTTCAAAGCTTGCGCCATCAATGCGCAGTCTGCGGGCGTAACAGCCTGCGCTCTCACGATCGGAACAGCGAAAGCCCCCCATAGCGAACCGAGCACGGCTACCCCTGCCAGCCCTGCAGCCGTGGGTTTGACCCATTTGTCGGACCTGTCGAGCCTTCCACGTAACAGCAGATCAAAGGCAATCCACGCGACGGTCGTCACTATTCCAAACCCGGTCATCCAGGAATAGATTGAAGCTCGGTTATCAAAGTTCAGACGAACCATCAGCTCTGCAAGAATAAAAACGCAGACCATCAACACAGACGCCGCCGACGAATAGGCGGCGACCCGGCTACGCGTTTTTTTTGAAAGCCAATCGTAGGTTCGATCCGCAGCTAGTAGGCAGATCGCGAATACCGCCACGAAGATGCCATCGCTTGCGAAGTGAAAACCTTGAAAGTGAATGCAAACAGCCGCGACCAGCACACACAACGCCGCAGCACTCACTACCAGCGCTCTTAAAATGCCCAACATAATGATGCCCTCCACCAGTTAGTTCTCCAGTGGTATTGGTCATAAAAAAGGCCCGGCTGCTGCCAGCCGGGCCTTTCGCCATCACCTTTTCGAGGATCAGGCCGTCTCTTCTTCCTCGGCTTTCGCGGGCGCGCTGGCGCTCGTGATGTCGAAGTCGATCTTCCCGTCCTTCAGTTGGACCCTGACGTGTCCGCCGCGCGTCAGACGCCCGAACAGTATGTCGTCGGCCAACGGCTTCTTGATCGAGTCCTGGATGACCCGCGCCAGCGGACGCGCGCCGTACAGTTCGTCGAAGCCGTTCTTGGCCAGCCAGTCGGCGGCTTCGTCGGTCAGTTCGATGGTGATGTTGCGGTCCGCCAGCTGTGCTTCCAGCTGAAGGATGAACTTGGTCACCACCGAGCGGATCGTGTCGGCCTGCAACGGCTTGAAGGCCACGATGGCGTCCAGGCGATTGCGGAACTCCGGCGCGAACAGGCGCTGGATGGCCTTGTCATCCTCGCCCTCGACCTTGCCCCGGCCAAAGCCGATGGAAGCGCGGGCGTTGTCGGCGGCCCCGGCGTTGGTCGTCATGATCAGGATGACGTTCCTGAAATCGACCTTCTTGCCGACCGCATCGGTCAGCATGCCGTTGTCCATCACCTGAAGCAGGATGTTGTAGACATCCGGGTGCGCCTTCTCGATCTCGTCCAGCAGCACGACAGCGTGCGGATGCTGATCGACGGCGTCGGTCAGAAGCCCGCCCTGGTCATGGCCGACATAGCCGGGAGGCGCGCCGATCAGACGGCTGACCGTGTGGCGCTCCATATATTCCGACATGTCGAAGCGTTGCATCTCGATGCCCAGGGTCGCGGCGAGTTGCTTGGCGACCTCGGTCTTGCCGACGCCGGTGGGGCCGCTGAACAGGAAGCTGCCAATCGGCTTGTTCGGATCGCGAAGACCCGCCCGCGCCAGCTTCATGGCCGCCGACACCTGTTCGATGGCTTGTTCCTGACCGAAGACCGCACGCTTCAGGTCGGTTTCCAGCTCGCGCAGGCTTTCCGTGTCTGACTTGGACACCGACTTGGCCGGGATGCGGGCCATCTTGGCGATGACGGCCTCGACCTCCTTCTGGCCGATGACCTTCTTCCTCTTGGATTCGGTGAGCAGCATCTGCGACGCCCCGGCCTCGTCGATCACGTCGATCGCCTTGTCCGGCAGTTTGCGGTCGGTCATGTAGCGTGCAGACAGCTCCACCGCCGTGCGCACGGCGCTGTCGGTGTAGCGGACCTTGTGGTGCTGCTCATAGTAGGTCTTCAGACCCTTTAGGATCTTCACCGTATCCTCGACTGTCGGCTCGTTGACATCGATCTTCTGGAAGCGACGCACCAGAGCGCGGTCCTTCTCGAAGTGCTGGCGATATTCCTTGTAGGTCGTCGATCCCATGCAGCGCAGGGTGCCGGACGCAAGGGCCGGTTTCAGCAGGTTCGACGCATCCATCGCCCCGCCCGAGGTCGCGCCCGCGCCGATCACCGTGTGGATCTCGTCGATGAAGAGCACGGCGTTGTCGTGGTTCTCCAGCTCCTTGACCACCTGTTTCAGGCGTTCCTCGAAGTCGCCGCGATAGCGGGTGCCGGCCAGCAAAGCGCCCATATCGAGCGAGTAGATGGTGGCGTCCTTCAGGACGTCCGGCACCTCGCCGTTGACGATCTTGCGGGCCAGACCTTCGGCGATAGCGGTCTTGCCGACGCCGGGATCGCCCACCAGAAGCGGGTTGTTCTTGGTCCGACGGCACAGGATCTGGATCGAGCGATCCACCTCGGCCTGACGACCGATCAGCGGATCGACCTTGCCCTGGCGCGACTTCTCGTTGAGGTCGACGCAATAGGCTTCCAGCGCCTCGCCGCCCTGTTTGACGGCGGACGCATCCTCGGCCTCTTCGGGCGAAGCGCCCTTGGCCGGACGCGCCTCGTTGGCGCCCGCCTTCTTGGCGATGCCGTGGGCGATGAAGTTGACCGCGTCATAGCGCGTCATGTCCTGCTCTTGCAGGAAATAGGCGGCGTGGCTCTCGCGCTCGGAGAAGATGGCGACCAGGACGTTGGCGCCGGACACTTCCTCACGGCCTGACGACTGGACGTGGATCACGGCGCGCTGGATCACGCGCTGGAAGCCGGCGGTCGGCTTGGCGTCCTCGCCGTCGCTGGTGGCCAGGGCGGCCAAGTCGTTGTCGACATAGAGGGTCAGCGCCGCTTTCAACGCCGACAGATCGACGTTGCAGGCCTGCATGACGCCGGTCGCGTCGGGATCGTCGATCAGCGCGAGCAGCAGGTGCTCAAGCGTCGCATACTCGTGCCTGCGCGCATTGGCGTATCCCACCGCGCGGTGCAGGGTTTCTTCGAGAGGACGGGAAAATGAAGGCATAGGGAGGCTCCTCTCAGTCCTTTTCCATCGTGCATTGCAGAGGGTGCTGGTGGCGGCGCGCCGTCTCGATGACCTGCGCGACCTTGGTCTCGGCGACCTCGTAGGTGAAGACGCCGCAGACGCCGACGCCATGCTGATGCACATGCAGCATGATGCGGGTGGCCTCTTCCCGGCTCTTCTGGAAGAACCGCTCCAGCACATAGACGACGAATTCCATCGGCGAATAATCGTCGTTCAGAATCAGCACTCGATACAGCGAGGGCTTTTGCAGCTTCGGCTTTGTTTCGGTGACGACGGCGGTTCCTTGACCGCCGCCGGGCTCACCGGGCCTTTGTATGGGCATTCGTGTTCCGTAATCGGGGAGTCGTCTTGGCTCTCAGATAGGGAATGATGGCCTGAATTGAAGCGGCGTCCAGTCACGGCTTTCGTGAAGGGCGTCTGACAAAGATTTCACGTGATCCAAGGCGGTCAACGGCTCAGGTTGAGCGCCTCAGTTGAACAGCTCCCGATCGCCATGCCTGCCGCCCTCGTCGCCGCCCTTTCGCTCGCCGCCTTCTCCCAGCCTACGCCGCTGGAAACCGCCGTCATGGCGGCCGACGCAAAACTGTTCGCCGTCTTCTTCGAAGGCTGCGACCCGGCTGGGCTTCGGGCCATGCTGACCGACGATTTCGAATTCTTCGACGACCGAGGCGGGCGTGTGGCGACCGACGCCGACAGCTTCGTGGCGCAATACGCCGCGAGTTGTCAGGACCGTAGCGCGCCCGACGCCTGGCGGTCCCGGCGCGCGGCTGTGCGGGACGGTCTGGCCGTCTATCCCATCAACAACTACGGCGCGGTCGAAACGGGCGAGCACGTCTTCTACGAACGCCAGGGCGACGGACCCGAAACCCGCGTCGGACGCGCCCGCTTCACGCAGATGTGGAAACAGGAGGGAGCCGAGTGGAAGCTGGCGCGGGTCTTCAGCTACGACCATTCCGCCCTGCCCTAACAGCAAAAAGGCCCCGGAGCGAACTCCGGGGCCTTCTCGATTCTTCTGGCGGTTCGCGGGATTAGCGAGCGGCCTGGAAGGTTTCGACCGAGGCGGTGACGCGCTCGTTGATCGGCTTGATGCTGTCCTTGACCGTGGCGGTGACGATCTCGTTCGTCTTGGTCAGCTCGGCGACATAGCGCTCCATCGACTTCTTGGCCCAGGCGGTCTGGAGCTCGAAAAACTCCTGCACCGAACGGGCGGCCGACAGTTCCTTGGAGGCGGCGACGCCGTCTTCCCACGAGGACTTGGCGAAACCCAGCGCCTGTTGCGACAGGGCCTCGGCGCCCTTCTGAGCGACGGTGACCGACTCGACCATGGCTTCCAGGGTCTTCTTGCTGTGCGCATTCAGCTCGGCCATCGAGGCCGTCGACTTGTCGATGCCTTCACGGAAGGCCTGAGTGCCAGCGGCTTGCATGGTTTCGGCTTGCGCCTTGACCTTGGCGGCGGCCGAAGTGGCAGCGGCGTTAGCTTGGTCGGCAGTTTTCTTCACGGTTTCAGCGGCGTCGGCCATGATCGTCTCTCCGGTAGAAGGCCCTTGGGGACGGACCTGAGGGCGGAAATAATGACGCGAGAGGATCTCGCAGACCCACAGTATGCTGCAAGTGCGAAGGTTTTTCAAGCGTTTTGTGCAATGCACAATATGATCGGCGATAACCTTGATCGGCCGGTCAAATTTGCGTTGACGCGCGGTTAACCACCACGAAACCCGCGCTTCCTATGCTAGCTGTTCGTTCGTGACGGCCGGGGGGCCTGTCGCACCCTGCTCACCGAGGGGTTGTCCCGCCCATGATCGCTTTTCTCCGCCGTGGCCTGTTCGCCGTCCTCGCGCTTTCGCTGGTTCTGGGCGCGAACGTCAGGCCGATCGAGGCCCAGACCGCCTACTCGGCCCAGGAGAACAGCCGCTACGCCGCCATCGTGATCGACGCCGCCACGGGCGAGGTTCTGTTCGCGCGGAACGCCGACAGCCGCCGCTATCCAGCGTCGCTGACCAAGATGATGACGCTGTATCTGACGTTCGAGGCGCTTTCTCAGGGCAAGGCCAACGTGAACGACGTGCTGACGATCTCGCCGCGCGCCGCGTCCCAGCCGCCATCGAAACTGGGCTTGGCCGCTGGTCAGACCATCACCCTGGACAACGCCATGCGCGCCACAGCCGTGCGGTCCGCCAACGACATGGCCCTGGCCATCGGCGAGCACATCGGCGGATCGGAAGCCCGCTTTACCAACATGATGACGCAAAAGGCGGCGCAACTGGGCATGACCCAGACGCGCTACTACACCGCAAACGGCCTGCCGGACGCACGTCAGGTGACCTCCGCACGCGACCAGGCCATTCTGGCGCGCGCGATCATGCGCGACTTTCCCCAGTATTACAGCTACTTCGGCCTTCATGACTGGGCCTACAACGGCCGCAACTATCGCAACACCAACGGCCTGCTGCCGACCGGGCGCGGCTATGACGGGATGAAGACCGGCTACACTAACGCCTCGGGCTACAACCTCGCCGCCTCGGCCGTGCGTGACGGGCGACGCCTGATCACCGTGGTCCTAGGCGGCCGTTCGACCGCCAGCCGCAACGCCCACGTCGCCGAACTCATGGACACCGGCTTCGAGGTCGAGCGCCGCCGTGCCCAGGGCGAGCGGATCCAGGTGGCCCAGACGTTCTTCGAGCAGCGTGGTTTCGGCGTTGGGTCGGCGATCGCCGACGCCCCGATCGCCTATGCTTCGGTCAATGACGACGAGGACGGCGTCGGCGCGGAATCCACCGCTGTCGCCTATACGGCCGCACCGGCGCCCGCCGCCCTGCCGACGCGTGTCGCGCCTGCCCCGTCGGAGCGCGCAGCCAGCCAGCGGGCCGCCGCGACGCTGCTGCCCACTGGTTCGGCGCCGGCCGCTTCTGCCGCTCCGCGTGCGCCCCGCAATGTCACCGCTTCGCTGAACGGTGCCCCGGCCAATGCTGTTGTCGCGCCGTCCACCACGCCCCGTCGCTCGACATCGTCCGCGACGCGCGAACCCGCCCGCGCCGCGCCCAGAATGCCAGCCGGTCGCTGGGCAGTGCAGGTCGGCGCCTTCCGCGAAGAGAAGGTGGCGACCGATTGGCTGACCGAGGTCAACCGCCGCTTCCGCGATCAGTTCGCCACCGCCGAACGCAACGTCCAGACCGCCGGCGACTGGTATCGCTCGCGCTTTGTCGGCTTGACCGAAACCGGGGCAAAGTCCGCCTGCGAGGCGCTGGCCGCGCGTCGCGTGACCTGCATGGTCATCGGCCCCGACTGAGCCCAAAAACCGCAAGAACAAATGTTCTTGCTTTGTTCTATCTGATGTCGCATCGTCCTTCCCATGGAAACCGCCAAGGGAAGAGGCGCGCGTTCGAATGCCAGCGGCCGCTATGAGCCTGAGCAGCACCAGTCGTTCGATGACGGCTGGACGCAAGACGACGCCGAGGCCGCGCCGCTACGCACCACCCTCACGCCTGAACACGCCCGCACCATCATCGCCCGGAACGATAGTCCGGACATCGGCTTCGACCGCTCCATCAACCCGTACAAAGGTTGCGAACATGGCTGCATCTACTGCTACGCCCGTCCGTCCCATGCCTGGATGGGCCTATCCCCGGGCCTGGATTTCGAGAGCCGGATATTCTTCAAGCCCCAGGCCGCAAGTCTGCTGGAACAGGCGTTCCTTGCACCCCGATACCGATGCAAGCGCATCCACATAGGCGGCAACACCGACCCCTATCAGCCGGTTGAACGTGATCTGAAGTCGACGCGCTCGATTCTGGAGGTTATGCAAAGATTCAGGCATCCGTTCAGCATCATCACCAAGTCAGTGTTGATCGCGCGCGATGCCGACATTCTGGGCCCGATGGGCAAGGCGGGGCTGGCCTCGGCCTTCGTCTCCATCACCACCCTGGATCGTGGGCTGGCGCGGGCGATGGAGCCGCGCGCCTCGACCCCCGCCAAGCGGCTCGAGGCGATCAGCCGCCTGGCCGACGCCGGTTGTCCGGTCGGGGTCGGGTTCGCCCCCGTCGTTCCCGGTCTGAACGACCACGAACTGGAAGCCATACTGGAAGCCGCCGCCAAGGCGGGGGCCACGCGGGCCATGTATGTCACCCTGCGTCTGCCGCTTGAGATCAAGGATCTGTTTCGGGAATGGCTGGCCGACGCCCGCCCGGATCGCGCCGCCCGCGTCATGTCCCTGATCCGCCAGACGCGTGGGGGCGAGGATTATGACGCCGACTGGTCCCAGCGGATGAAGGGAACAGGCCCTGTCGCCGAACTGATCGGAACGCGGTTCAAGGCCGCCGTCAAACGCTACGGTCTCGACACGCCGCACCGCCTGTTGGACGAAACTCAGTTCCGGGTGCCGGCCGACGCCCGGCCTCAGCTGGAGTTGTTCGGCTAGTCGTTCGCCGCCGACGGATCGATGGCGCGGGTGACCAGGTCGCGCCAGGTCGGGTCGGTATCGTCGACCAGATCGACATCCTCCATCAGGGCGACCGCCCCCTCCCCGTCCGGCAGGATCAGGCCCAGGATTTTCATCTCCTCGCCGTCAGGGCTCAGATGGCTTTCGGCCTGCACCGCCACCGCCGCCTGTTCGCCGTCCTCTTCCCACCAGATGACCGGCTGAGGCAAATCCATGATTATGGGACGCGGATCGTCGGTTTCGCCCAAGGCGAACACCGCACGTCTGGCCTGAACGTCGTCCAGCGTCGCCACGGTGCCCGTGAACGGCTTCAACCGCGTCCAATCGTCGGCGTCGAAACCGCCGCCGTCCTCTTCGCTCGTGTCGTCAAAGGTCATCGTGTGAAAACCCCCACCAGTTCGACGTGCGAGGACCACAGGAACTGATCCACCGGCGTCACCGTCTCCAGGCGGAAACCGGCATCGATCAACACCCGCGCATCACGCGCAAAGGTCTGAGGATTGCACGACACGCCCACGACGACGCCGGCCTTGGTGTCCGCGATCTGAGCCGTCTGGTCGATCGCGCCGGCCCGCGGCGGGTCGAACACGATGGCGTCGCATCCCTTCAGGTCATAGGGATTCATAGGCCGACGAAATAGATCGCGCGCCTCGGCCGTGATGGCCTTCATCCCTCTGGCCGAACCGACGGCGGCCTTCAGCGCATCAATCCCTGGCTTGGATGCGTCCGCTGCGATCACCGGCGCGACCGTGGCCAAGGGGAAGGTGAAGGTCCCCGCGCCGCAGAACAGATCGGCGATCTTCCTTGCGCCCTTCACCGCCGCCAGCGCGCGCGCAACCATCGCCGCCTCGGCCTGGGGCACAGCTTGCAGGAATCCGCCTGCCGGCAGGGCCACGGTGGCTGGGCCAAACGCCACCTTGGGCTGGCGCGCCATCACCAAGGTGTCGCCCGCCAGGCTGAGGCGCGCCAGATCGGCCCGGTGCGCGGCCTGAATGGCCTGCATCTGGGCGTCAGCCGACAGGCCGCCGCCCGAGCGGCGTTCGACCCCGGTCACATCGACGTCCAGCCCCGACAGGGTGCAGGTGACGTGCAGGGTCGGCGCCGATTTCGGATGTTCGAAAAAGGCGGCCGCGACCTGGGTCAGCGCCGGAATTGCCGCCACGATGCGGGGATCTGCGACTGGACAGGCCTTCACCTCCACCAGCCGCCAGGAGCGGCGCGCCTTGAAACCCAGCACCACCCGTCCATCCTGGGTGCGACGGGCGTGAAGCGCCAAGCGGCGACGACTGGCCGGCGGGGTCGCAACCGTCGCCTCGATGTCGGTCTCGATCCGCTCGCGCGCCAGGGCCAGACGCACCTGTTCCCGCTTCCAGTCCAGATACGGCCCATCGGACCAATGCTGCAACGAGCAGCCGCCACAATCGCCATACTGGGGAGAAACCGGTGCGATCCGGTCGGGGCTGGGCGAGATGATCTCGACCTCTTCCAGCCGCCCGTCCACAACAACGCCGCGCACCGTTTCGCCGGGCAAGGTCAGGCCGGCGTACACCGGGCCGGATGGCGTCTGGGCGACGCCGTCGCCCTGGCCGCCGACGCGGTCGATGGTGAAGATGTCCATCGGCCGGCTTCTAGCCGGGCGTCCAGTTTCGCTCAAGCCACGGGGCCGTAGCGGCGACCGGATGAACATGAACGAAGATGAACGAACCGATCAATCGCCATTCAGCTTCGCCGTCGTAAATCCTGGTGCAACGAGACACGAGGCTTTGCCGTTAACGTTTGACGGAATCCGTTCGGTCCTCAGAGGGTTGGAAAATGCGTCTCACGAAAACATCGATCGCCGCCGTCGCCGCCCTGGCGTTCGGCGTCACGGCCGCCCCGCTCACGGCGTCGGCACAGAACTATTACGGCGGCGGCTACAGCCAGAACTACGGCACCGGCGCCTACAGCCGCTCGTATGATTACAACAGCGGCCGCTATTACGATCCTTGCGCGCGTGAACGCCAAGGTCGCACCGGCGCCGGCGCGGTGATCGGCGGCGGCGCGGGCGCCGTCATCGGCTCGCAACTGGCCGCACGCGGTCGTCGCACCGAAGGCAGCATCCTGGGCGGCGTGCTCGGCGCTGTCGTCGGGTCTCAGGTCGGTCGCTCGAGCTCGGACGCCTGCCGCAGCTATCAGAGCAGCTATGGCTCCAACGGCTACTACGCCCAGGGCTACAGCCAACCGAGCTACGGCTATTATGATGATCGTTACACGGGCGATCAAGGCTATCGCTACGACGACTATGACCGTCGCGACGACTATGCCTACAGCCGCGGCGGCTACTACGACGACCGCTCGCGCCCGGTAGATTCCTATCAGAATTCAGACGGATGCCGTCTGGCGGAAAGCCAGATCCGTCTGCCCGATGGTCGCACGGACACCCGCTACGTCCGCACCTGCCCCGACCAGTACGGCCGCTATCGCGTCGTCGATTAATTTTCAGCCCCCCTGTCGATCGACGACGTGACGGAGCCGCCGGAGGAGCAATCCTTCGGCGGTTTCTCTTTGTTCAGGGGGCTATCGGCCTTTGGCCTACTTGAGCCCAGCCTTGAAGCTATCGATCTTGGGGCTAGGGGTTGGTCAGCCCGGCTTCTTGGCCCAGAGCAGGAACTCGACATTGCCGTCGCCGCCGGTGATCGGACTTTCGGTTGTCGCCTGAACCGTCCAACCCAGCGCTTCCAGCCAGTCGCGCACGCGCTCCACGGCCGCCGCATGCGCCGCCACATCCTTGATCACGCCCTTCTTGCCGCCGCCCGGGCCATCGGCCTCGAACTGCGGCTTGACCAGGGTGACCAGATCCGCGCCAGGCGTCGCCAGATCGAGTGGGACCGGAAGCACTTTGATCAGGCTGATGAAACTGGCGTCGCAGACCACCAGCGACGGCGCCTGCGGGATCAGATCAGACGTCAGGTCCCGCGCATCGGTGCGCTCCAGATTGACCACGCGGGGATCGGACGACACCCGTGCGTGCATCTGGCCGAAGCCGACGTCCACGGCGAACACCTTTGCCGCGCCGCGGGTAAGCAAAACCTCGGTAAAGCCGCCGGTCGATGCCCCGACATCCAGCGCCACCCTGCCCTCGACGATGACGGGCCATAGGGTCAGGGCGTGGTCCAGCTTCAGCGCCCCGCGCCCGACCCAAGGGTGGGCGGGTTGCGCCTCCAGCGCGATGTCGTCCGCGAACTGTTCGGACGCCTTCCGCACGAGCGCGCCGTCGGCCAGAACCAGCCCCGCCTCGATCGCGGCGCGCGCTTGCGAACGGCTGTCGAACAGACCGCGTGCGACCAGAAGCTGATCAATCCGCGTCTTCACAGCCTTGCTTTCATCGGGGCGTCAGAGCGACGCCAGACGCGCCAGCGCCGCCTGTAGCTTGACCTTGCCTGCCTCGGCCTCGGCCAGCTTGGCGCGCTGTTCGTCGACGACTTCCGGCGCGGCGCGACACACGAAGTTAGGATTGCCCAGCTTCTTGTTCACATGACCGATGTCGCTGTCGAAGGCGGCGATTTCCTTCTCCAGACGGGCCCGTTCGGCGGTCAGATCGATGATGCCCGCCAAGGACAAGGCGATGGTCGAACCGCCGGACACGAAGGTCACGGCCCCTGTCGGCGCCGCGTCAGCCGAGCCGACCTCGGACACCCGGCCCAGGGTCAGGATCAGATCGCGATGGCGAGCGATCCGCTCGGCCGTCACGTCATCGGGCGAGACGAAGGCCAGCGGCGGCTTGGCCGACGGCGGCACGTTCATCTCAGCGCGCAGGCCGCGAATCTCGCTGACCAGATCGACCAGCCAGCCGATCTCAGCTTCGGCCGAGGCGTCGATGAAGGCGTCCGGCAGCACCGGCCACTCGGCGCCGATCAGCAAGCCGTCGCGCGCCGGGCCCTCCTTGCCCAGTTCAGCCCACAGTTCCTCGGTGATGAAGGGCATGACCGGGTGCAGCAGCTTCAGCGTTTGATCCAGCGTCCAGGCGGTCATGGCCCGCGTCTCGGCCTTGGCGGCTTCATCGGCGCCGTTGAACACCGGCTTGGCCAGTTCCAGATACCAGTCGCAGAAGACGTTCCAGACGAAGCGATACAGGGCGCCCACCGCATCGTCGAACCGGCCGCCCTCGATGGCTTCCGATACGGCCCGCTCGGCCTTGGTCAGTTCGCCTCGGATCCAGCGGTTGATCGTTTGATCGACGGTCGAGGGATCGAAGCCCTCGACCCGGCGCGCCTCGTTCATCTGGCTGAAGCGGGCGGCGTTCCACAACTTGGTGCCGAAGTTGCGATAGCCCTCGATCCGCTGCTTCGACAGTTTGATGTCGCGGGTGCCTGACAGGATCGCCATGGTGAAGCGCAACGGATCGGCGCCCAGCTCGTCGATGATGCCCAGGGGATCGATGACGTTGCCCTTGGATTTGCTCATCTTCTGGCCCTTCTCGTCGCGGACGAGGCCATTGATGATGACGCGCTTGAATGGGACTTCGCCCATGAAGTGCTGGCCCATCATCATCATCCGCGCGACCCAGAAGAAGATGATGTCCGCCGCCGTGACCAGGTCGCTGGTCGGATAGAACCGCTCCAGGTCCTCGGTCTTCTCGGGCCAGCCCATGGTCGAGAACGGCCACAGGGCCGAGGAGAACCAGGTATCCAAAACGTCCTCGTCCTGGGTCAGGGCGACCTCGGAATCATAGTCCGCCATCGCCTGTTCGCGGGCGTCCTCTTCCGTTTCGGCGACGTAGATTTCGCCGTTCGGGCCATACCAGGCCGGGATGCGGTGCCCCCACCACAGCTGGCGCGAGATGCACCACGGCTCGATGTTGCGCAGCCATTCGAAATAGATCTTCTCGTAGGACTTGGGCTCGAACACCGTATCGCCTTGCTCCACCGCTTTCAGCGCGGGCTGGGCCAGGACCTTGGCGTCGACGTACCACTGGTCCGTCAGCCACGGCTCGATGACCACGCCGGAGCGGTCACCGTGCGGCACGACGTGTTTGGTTTTCTCGATCTCGCGCAGCCAGCCCTCTTCCTCGGCGCGGGCGACGATGGTCTTACGCGCGGCGAAGCGGTCTTGACCGACGTAGTCCGCAGGCACATCGGGCGTATCGACGTCGGTGATGCGTCCGAAAGCGTCGAGGATATTCAGCGACGGCAGGCCGGCGCGCTTGCCCACGCCGAAATCGTTGAAATCATGCGCCGGCGTGATCTTCACCGCGCCCGAACCCTTGGTCGGATCGGCATAGTCGTCGGCGACGATGGGGATGCGACGGCCGGTGATCGGCAGCGTCACGAGCTTGCCGACCAAGCCGGCATAGCGTTCGTCATCCGGATGCACCGCCACGCCGGTGTCGCCCAGCATGGTCTCGGGCCGGGTCGTGGCGACGACGATGAAGTCGCGCGTCTCGAACTCGGTCGCCTTGCCGTCCTCGTCGAAGGCGATGGGATGTTCATAGGTGACGCCGTCGGCCAGCGGATAGGCGAAATGCCAGTAGGCGCCGTCCACCTCGCGCTGCTCGACCTCCAGGTCAGAGATGGCGGTCTGAAAATGTGGGTCCCAGTTCACCAGCCGCTTGTCGCGGTAGATCAGGCCTTCCTTATGCAGTTGCACGAAGACCTTGCGGACGGCGGCGTTTAGCCCCTCGTCCAGGGTGAACCGCTCGCGCGACCAGTCGCACGATGCGCCGAGGCGGCGCAGCTGACGCACGATGGTCCCGCCGCTTTCGGCCTTCCACTCCCAGATTTTTTCGATGAAGGCGTCGCGGCCCATGTCGCGACGCCCCACATTGCCGGCGGTGGCCAGCTGACGCTCGACCACCATCTGTGTGGCGATGCCGGCGTGGTCCGTGCCAGGCAGCCACAGCACCGCCTTGCCCTTCATCCGGTGATAGCGGGCCAGGATGTCCTGCAGCGTATTGTTCAGCGCATGACCGATGTGCAGGCTGCCCGTCACGTTGGGCGGCGGAATGACGATCGAATAGGCCTCGGCGGCGCCGTCGGTGCGGGGCGCGAACAGGCCGCTCTCTTCCCACTGGGCATAAAGGCGGGGCTCGGCGGCCTGGGGTTCGAAAGTCTTCTCAAGCATCGGAATAGGTCTTTTGCAAAATGCGAAAGGGCGGCCCCTTCTGGAGCCGCCCCTCGGATTAGTCTGGGCTGAAGCGAAGGGCTAGGCGCTGCGCGCGATGCGTTCGACTTCCTTTTGTACCGCCGCCTGGACAATGCCGGGCAGATTGTTGTCCAGCCAGTCCTTCAGCAGCGGGCGCAGCATCTCGGCGACCATGGCCTCGACCGTGTTGCCGCTGACGAAGGGCAGGTCGCCTGAGGCCGACGGAGCCGGCTCAGGCTTCTTGAAGCTGGCGGCCAGGCCTGCAAAGGCCGAGGCCGCACTGGCGGCGGCGCTGTCGCCGACCAGGGTGTCATAGGCCGGGGCCGGCTCGGGAGCCGATTCGTAAGCCGGCGCGGCTTCCGGTTCGGGCTGATAAGGCGCGGGCGAATGCTCGACCACGTCCAGATCGCCGATGGTCTCGGCCGGCGCCTCATAGCGGTCGGTCAGTTCCAGCACGTCTTCTTCGACGGCGGCGGGCTCCGACGTCGGCTCCACCGAAGCGGCGAAGATGGTTTCGGCCGCGATCGGCTCGGGAACCGGCTCAGGCGTGGCTTCCGGCATCGCGGCCGCCGGCGTCTCGGCCGGGGCCTCGTCTTCGGAGATGATCCGGCGAATCGACGCCAGAATCTCTTCCATGGTCGGTTCCTGGGCGGACTGATCGGTCATGGCGCAACCTTGGGCGAGGCCTGGGTAGAAGGGGTGGGCGCCGAACGACGGATCGCTCGAAACCTGTGCCTTGTCGTCGCATCTTCGCCCGTCGGAATCAACGGGCGGTTTCCGTCCGTATTCGACGCGGTCAGTTCTGCGGCGCCGTGCGCACGACCTCGCCCTTGAGCTGGGCGTCGATCGGCGCGTCGGCGGTGTCCGGCGTGGTCACGATCGGCGGCGAGGCCACGCGGTCCAGCGTCTCGATCACGCCGTCCCACGGCAAACCGCCGCGTCCCTTGACCTGGTCGTAGTTCGCAGCCGGATCATAGGCCTCGATCGTCGGGTTCAGCGCCGGGCCTTCCAGCTGGCCCATGGCGGCCAGCAGCGAGGCGCGGGCGACGTATTCGGCGGCGCGGGCGCTGGCGACCGAAGTCTGGGCGTTCCGCAGAGCCAGTTCCTGATTCAGCACGTCCAGCGTGGTGCGCAGACCGACCTGGGCTTCCTGGCGTACGCCTTCGGCAGCGACCGATGCGGCGCGAACGGCTTCGGTGCCGGCGGCGACCGTGGCGCGGGTCGAGAGCACCTGGGCATAGGCCGAACTGACATTCTGCAGCACGGTGCGGCGCTCACCCTCGATGCCGATCTGGGCCGCGTTGGCGCGCTCCAGAGCCTGGGCGACGCGCGAGCGGTTCAGGCCGCCGGTGAACAGCGGCACGGACAGGGTGGCGCCGGCCGTGAAGCTGCGGCGATCGGCCAGTTCGCCCAGATCGCCCAAATCGTTGGTCGATCCGCCGTAGGAGGCGGTAGCGCGCACCGACGGCAGATATTCCGAACGGGCGGCGGCGACGGCCGCCTCGGCGCTTTGCAGCTGATAGGTCGCGGCAAGCACAGCGGGATTGCGCTGCAACGCCGTCTCGATGGCGACGTCGAAGTCGCTGGGCACTTCCGGTAAGATAGGCGCGGCTTCCAGATCGGCCGGCGATTGGCCGACGACGGCGGCATAGGCGGCGCGCGACGTGGACAGCTGGGCTTGGGCGTTCGCCAGATCGGCCTCGGACTGCGCCTGCGAAGCTTCGGCCTGGGCCACGTCGGTGCGGGTGATCTCACCGACCTCGAAACGGGCGCTGGTTTCTTCCAGCTGGCGTTGCAGCACAGTCAGGTTCTCCTGACGGATACGCAGGATTTCCATGTCGCGGGTGACGTTCACATAGGCCTGGATCACCGACAGCATGACCGACTGCTCGATCTCACGCAGGCTCTCACGGCCGGCCAGGACGCTGGCGCGCGCCTGATCAATGGCGCGCGAGGTGCGACCGGCGGTCCAGACATTCTGGCTGACGCTGACGCCGACATTGGCGCCTTCGGTTTCGGACGATGAGGTCGTGACCTGGGTGTCGGGTATGCCGTCGCCGTTCGTGTCGACGAACTGGGTCACGGCGGGGAAGTCGCTGCGGGTGTAGTCCACGCCTGCCGAAGCGCCGATGGTCGGGCGCAGGCCCGACCGCGCCTGAACCACCGTCTCGTCCAGCGCACGCTGGTTGGCGCGCTGGGCCAGCAGGTTGGGATTGGTGCGATAGGCCAGGGCGATGGCGTCCTGAAGCGTCTCGGCCCAGGCCGGTGCGCCCAAACCGGTCATCACGGCGACCAAAGCGGCCGAAGCCAGCACACGCGAGCGTTTCAACATTGTCCGTCCTTGCGTGACGCTCCGAAGAACGCCCGAATGTTTTCTCAAGCGTAACTGCGGCCTGACCGAACCACACGCCAGTTAAGTTTTCTTCACGGTTGCGAACGGGATTTCCGTCGCAACCGCGCGTCTCTTTGATCTTACAGCGCGAAAGTGGGGGCCGGCTTCAGCTCGGCAAGGACCGCAGGCGACGAATCGAACAGTTCGCGGCGCGACAGGCCTTCGCGCGTCTGAACATACAGGGCCGCCTTGCCGATGGCGCCGCGACGTTCGACCACGACGATCCGGCCGCCGGGACGCAGGGCCGCGCCCCACGATTCGGGCAGGCTCTCGACGCCGCCTTCGGAAATGATCAGGTCCCATCCTTCGCCGGTCGGCTGAGCCAGCGGCGCGACGACCGTGGTCACGCCTTCGTCCGCCAGAGCCTCGCCGAGGACGGCGAACACAGCGTCGTCCGATTCCTGAGCCGTGACGCTGACGCCCATACGGGCCAGCAGGGCGGCGGCGTAGGGCGCGGCGATGGCCAAGGCCTTCTCGCCCTCGCGTGCATCGGCCGCTTGCAACAGCTTGGCGACGTCGCGCGCCGGCATCAGGCGGCGCTCGCCCGCGATCACCACTGGTTCTTCGGAATAGGCGGCGAAAGCGCGGTCGGGCGCGCAGAATCTTTCACGCGGCACGGCCATCATGGCCAGGTGAATCGCGCGATCCGTCACGTCGTTCACCCGCACCTGCGAGTCGACCATGGCCTTGCGCTCTGCGGTGAAATCCATCTGTAGGCAGCCTTCAACGATAATCCGGGAGGAAATCTCGCGCGCTTATAGGTCCGTGCGTTGCAGCGGACAATCCGATCTGATAGCGAACGCCCCTCGCGATGACCGCCCCCGAGAAATCGGGGACAAAAAAGCGGCCTGATGGCGGAGTGGTGACGCAGAGGACTGCAAATCCTTGCACCCGGGTTCGATTCCCGGTCAGGCCTCCATCGCGACGATACGGACGAAGGCCGCCCCTCGGGGCGGCCTTCGCGTTTTCAGCTTCTATCAAGCGCCGTCGTCGTCAGATGATGAAGCGCGACCGCACTGGTCGCCGCGACATTCAGCGAATCGAACCCGCCCGCCATAGCGATACCGATCGGTCGGCAACGGTCGATCAAATCCTTGGGCAGCCCCGGCCCTTCCGACCCCAGCATCAGTGCGACTGGTCCGACGCGCCGGTAGTTCGAAAGCCGCTCGGTCGCCGAAGGCGTCAGCGCCAAGACCTCGACGCCAGCCTGCTGCAGGGCTTCGATAATGTCTGTCGCGCCGGCGACGACGAACGGCGTGCGCAGCACCGCGCCGACCGAAACGCGAATCGCCTTGCGGTAAAAGGGATCGCAGCAGGTCGGATCAAGCAGCACCGCCTTGGCGCCGAACGCGCGGCGTTCCTGAACAGGCCGCCGACATTGTCATGGTTGCCGATGCCGCTGGCCACGACGAACACGTCCTGCCGAGCGGTATCCGCCAGCACATCGTCCATCGACAGCGGCTCGGGCTTTTTGCCCAAGGCCAGAATGCCCCGGTGCAGTTCAAAACCCGCGATCCGGTCCAGCACGGCCTGGCCTGCGACATAGACGGGCGTCTCGGGCGGCAGAGACGTAATGACGTCGCCCAAGGCCGCAACGCGCTTTTCCGCCAGCAGAAGCGACAGAGGCCGGCAGCGCGACGCCTTTGACGCCAGTCCACGCACCACCACCTCTCCTTCCGCTATGAACAGCCCCTGACGCCCCGTCAGATCGCGCTCGCGGATATCGCGATAGGCCGCAACACGCGGGTCGTCGGGGTCGTCGATAAATATCGTTTCGATTGGCTCGTTTTCCCATTGCAAGATCGGAACGGCCGCTGCTATACGCCCGCCTCCCGAGCAGATGTTCCGCAGTAGCTCAGTGGTAGAGCAGCCGACTGTTAATCGGCTGGTCGTAGGTTCGAATCCTACCTGCGGAGCCACTCGGGGTAAAGACTGAGGCCAGACAAGGCGTTAGGTCGAAAACTTTCCTCACTATCTGATCTGCTTCGTACGGCGATCGGGCCATTGGGCGCCGGCGTTCTGCGCTCTGGTGTCGCTTTGACGCACCCGGCTACTGTCCGTAGGTCAAAGCGAACCTTGGCCAACCTTGAGCGTTGGCAAAGCGCCCCCGCGCGATTCAGGAGAGACGCCCCGCCTCGATGTCCATCAGCTTCCTTCTTGTCGTCATCCTGGTCTTGCCATTCCTGGGCGCCATCGTCGCGTCCGGCTTGCCGCGTCACGCACGCACCTCGGCCGCCATCCTTTCCTGGGTCGTGTCCTTGGTCAGCCTTGGGTGTCTGGCCGCGCTATGGCCGATGTTCCAGGACGGTGAGACGCTGCGCTACGAAATCTCGTGGCTGCCGTCGCTGGGCGTCAATCTGGTGCTGCGACTGGATGGACTGTCGTGGCTGTTCAGCGCCCTGATCCTGGGGATCGGCGCCTTGGTGGTGCTGTATGCCCGCTACTACATGTCGCCTAAGGATCCGGTGCCGCGGTTCTTCTCCTTCCTGCTGGCCTTCATGGGCGCGATGCAGGGTGTGGTGCTGTCGGGCAATCTGATCCAGCTGGTGGTCTTCTGGGAGCTGACCAGCCTCTTTTCCTTCCTGCTGATCGGCTATTGGCACCAGAACCCCGCCGCGCGCGAAGGATCGCGCATGGCGCTGACGGTGACGGCTATGGGCGGCATCGCCCTGCTGGTCGGGATGATCCTGATCGGGCGGATCGTCGGCAGCTACGACCTCGATGTCGTCTTGGCGTCGCGAGAGGCGATCCAGACCAGCCCGCTGTATCTGCCAGCGCTGATTCTTCTGCTGCTCGGCGCGATGACCAAGAGCGCACAGTTTCCGTTCCACTTCTGGCTGCCGCGCGCCATGGCAGCGCCGACGCCGGTCAGCGCCTATCTGCACTCCGCCACCATGGTGAAGGCTGGGGTCTTCCTGCTGGTCCGCTTCTGGCCCGTCCTGGCCGGGTCCGAGAGCTGGTATCTGATCGTCGGCGGGATGGGCTTGGCGACGCTGCTGCTCGGCGCTTGGTGCGCCATCTTCCAGCATGACCTCAAAGGGCTGCTGGCCTATTCGACGATCAGCCATCTGGGCCTGATCGTGCTGCTGCTGGGATTAGGCAGTCCGCTGGCCTGTATCGCGGCCATCTTCCATACGGTGAACCACGCCACCTTCAAGGCGTCGCTCTTCATGGCCGCCGGCATCATCGACCACGAGGCCGGCACGCGGGATATGCGCAAGCTCAGCGGTCTGTTCCGCTTCATGCCCTTTACGGCGACCCTGGCCATGGTGGCGGCGGCCGCGATGGCAGGCGTGCCGCTATTGAACGGTTTCCTGTCCAAGGAAATGTTCCTGGCCGAGGCGGTGGCCAACGCCCATACGCACGGCCTGAACATGCTGCTGCCCGCCTTGGCCACCTTGGCCAGCGCCTTCAGCGTTTTGTATTCCCTGCGTTTCATCCACGCGACCTTCTTCGGCCCGGCTCCGACAGAGCTGGATCGCATCCCGCGCGAGCCGCCCGCCTGGATGCGTCGCCCCGTCGAGGTGCTTGTCGCGCTGTGTCTGGTCGTCGGCATCTTCCCGGCTGTGACAGTGGGACCGTTCCTGAGGAGCGCCGCCGTTTCGGTGCTGGGCTTTGACCTGCCCTATTACAGCCTGGCCCTGTGGCACGGATTCAACTTGCCGCTGGTGCTGAGCCTTATCGCGCTCGCGGGCGGCGTGGGGCTTTATGTCGTCTTCGGCAAGCGCATCAACGCCAACCCGCGCGGCGGACCGTGGGGCTGGAAGCGTCTGAACGGCGGCTGGTTGTTCGAGCGAACCATGACCGGCCTGTTCAAAGGATCGGAAGCGATGGTTCGCCTGTTCGGGGCGACACGGCAGCAGCCACAGCTGCGGGCCATCGTCTTGGCCGCCCTGCTGGCGGGCGGGCTGGCGGCGATCGGCGCGGGATTGGTGATCCGCCCGATCATGCCGACATTCACCCTGTCCAACTGGGCCTTTGCCGGTCTTTGGCTGGTCGGCGGCAGTTGTGCAGTCGCAGCGGCATGGCAGGCCAAATACCACCGGCTGGCCGCCGTGGTTCTGATGGGCGGCGCAGGTCTGGCCAGCTGCCTGTCCTTCGTCTGGCTGTCGGCGCCGGATCTGGCAGTAACCCAACTGCTGGTCGAGGTCGTGACCACCGTCCTGCTGCTGCTGGGCCTACGTTGGCTGCCGAAACGGCTGGAGACCATTCGCCTGCCACAGGCCATGGAAAAGCGATCTCGCCGCCGGCGCCGTATCGATCTAATCATCGCCGCCGCCGTCGGCGCGTCCTTGGCGGCCATTTCCTACGCCGTCATGACGCGACCATCGATCGAGGGGATTTCGCGCTTCTTTGTCGAATACGCTTACAAGGACGCGGGCGGTCGCAACATCGTCAACGTCATCCTGGTCGACTTCCGCGCCTTCGACACCTTTGGAGAGATCACGGTTTTGGGCATTGTCGGTCTGACGATCTTCGCCCTGCTGCGCCGCTTCCGTCCCGCCGACGACACCCTGTCCAATCCCAGCCAGCAGAGCGTGCAGGATGCCTCAGACCGCGATCACGAGACGCGATCGGAGGGCGACACGCTGAAGGAGACCATGCTGATCCCCCGCGTGGTGATGCGCTGGATCTTCCCCTTCATCATCCTGCTCGCCGTTCACCTGTTCCTGCGCGGGCATGACCTGCCGGGCGGGGGATTCGCGGCGGGCGTCGGCCTGTCGATCGCCTTCATCCTGCAGTATATGGCCTCGGGCGCCCGCTGGGTCGAAGAGCGGCTGGCGATCCGGCCCATCTTCTGGATCGGCGCCGGCCTGGTGATCGCCGCCCTCAGCGGGATTGGATCGTGGCTGTTCGGCTATCCCTTCCTGACCTCTTGGTTCCAGTATGCCGACCTGCCGATCCTGGGCCGCGTGCCCTTGGCCAGCGCCGTGCTGTTCGACTTGGGCGTGGTCGTTCTGGTCGTGGGCGCCACGGTCCTGACCCTCGTCGCCCTGGCGCACCAGTCGCTGCGCAAGCCCAAGCAAAGAGACGCCGAAGAAGGAGAGCCGTCATGATGGAGCTGGTTCTCGCCCTCGCCATCGGCGTGCTGTCGGCCTCGGGTGTCTGGCTGCTGCTGCGCCCGCGCACCTTTCAGGTGATCATGGGGCTGTCGCTGCTGTCCTATGCGGTCAATATCTTCATCTTCGCCATGGGACGGCTGAGGTCGGGCGCGCCGCCGGTGCTGGCGGGCGAGGTCTCCGACCCCGCGCGCTACACCGACCCGACGCCGCAGGCGCTGGTCCTGACCGCGATCGTCATCAGCTTCGCCCTGACGGCGCTGTTCCTGGTCGTCATTCTGGCCGCGCGCGGCATCACCGGCAGCGATCATGTCGATGGCAAGGAGCCGGACGCATGATCGACTGGGACGCCCATCTGATCATCGGCCCCATCGTCCTGCCGATGATCATCGCCGCCGCCATGCTGCTGCTGGACGAGCGTCGCCGAACGCTGAAGGCGGTGCTCAGCTTGAGCGCTATGGCCGCCATTCTGGTCACGGCTCTGGTTCTGCTGCACGAGAGCGCAAACGGCGCCGTGGGCGGCGGCGATACTGCGCGTGTTTACCGCCTGGGATCCTGGGCGGCGCCTTATGGCATCGTCCTGGTGGCCGACCGGCTGTCGACGATGATGGTCGCACTGACCAGCGTTCTTGGCGGATGCGCGCTGATCTTCGCCCTGGCGCGATGGGACCGAGCGGGACCGCGCTTCCACGCCCTGTTCCTGCTTATGATTATGGGGGTGAACGGCGCCCTGCTGACCGGCGACCTGTTCAACCTGTTCGTCTTTTTCGAAATCATGCTGGCCGCGTCATACGGACTGGCCCTGCATGGGTCGGGCGAGGCGCGGGTGCGGGCGGGCGTGATCTATATCGCCGTCAATCTGACCGCATCCCTGCTGTTTCTGATCGGCGTCAGCCTGATCTACGGCGTGACCGGCACGCTGAACATGGCTGATGTTGCAACGCGGGTCGCGACCGTCGCAACGGATGACCTGGGGCTATTCCATATCGGAGCGGCGATGCTAGGCACGGCCTTCCTGATCAAATGCGCCATGTGGCCCTTGGGCTTCTGGCTGACCCCGACCTATTCGGCAGCCAGCGCGCCGGCGGCGGCGGTCTTCGCCATCCTCTCCAAGGTCGGGGTCTATGTGGTCATCCGCCTAAGCCTGCTGCTGTTCGGCGCCGACGCGGGCGCCTCGGCCGGATTTGGCCTGACTTGGCTGTTCGTCGGCGGACTGGCGACCATAGCGTTCGGCACGTTCGGCCTGATCGCCTCTCGCGATCTGTCGCGCGCCGCCGGGTTCGGCGTGATGATTTCGTCTGGCACCGTTTTGGCCAGCCTTGGCGTCGGCGATGCGGCGACCCTCAGCGGCGCGCTCTTTTATCTGATCGGCTCCACCCTGGCCTGCGCAGCCCTGTTTTTGCTGGCCGAAATCCTTCAGCGCGGGCGTGAGCCTGACGTCGGCGAGGCGCGCGCTGTTTTCGATGACGAATATCGTGATCCGTTCGACGACGAAGAGCGCAACGAGCCGGGCCTGGTCATTCCGGCGGCCGTCGCGGCCCTGGGCGGGGCCTTTCTGATCTGCACCCTGATGGTCGCCGGCCTGCCGCCCTTGGCCGGCTTCGTCGGAAAACTGTCGATGATCAGCGCCCTCGTCGCCGTTGGCGATGCGGCGGCTTGGACGCTGGTCACTGTGCTTTCCGTGTCCAGCCTCGGTGCTTTGATCGGCCTGACCCGCCTTGGCGTCGGCGCGATTTGGACGCGCGACGAAGATGCGCCGGCTTTCGTGGTGGGGGCGGCTGAGTTGACGGCGGTCGCAGCCCTGCTCGGCGCCTGCGTGTTTCTGGCCATCTTCGCTGGATCCGCGTTGATCTACACCGACCACACGGCGGCCTGGCTGGCTGACCCGCAAGGCTACATCCACGCGGTGCTGGGCGGGAGCGGGCGATGAGACGCATCCTCCCCTACCCCGTCCTATCTCTAGGCCTGTTCGTCGCCTCGATCCTGCTCAGCGCCTCGGTCGCGCCGCCGTCCCTGGCGCTCGCGGTGCTGCTGGCCCTGCTGGCGCCGATCATCATGCTGGCGCTGGGCGTTGATCGCGTGCGGGTGAAGTCGCCGATGGCCATAGTGCGCCTCGCCATCGACGTCGTCGGCGACATCGTGCGCTCCAACTGGGCGGTGTCGCACATCATTCTGGGCCGGCGACGGCATGAGCGCACATCCGGCTTCATCCACATCCCGTTGGACCTGCGCGACCGATATGGCCTGGCGGTCCTGGCCATCATCATCACCTCGACGCCTGGCACTTTGTGGGTCGAGTATGAGTCCGCCACCGGCCGTCTGCTGCTGCACGTGCTGGATCTCGTGGATGAAGAGACCTGGGTGCGGCTGATCAAGGATCGCTACGAGCGCCGGCTGATGGAGATTTTCGAATGACGGCAGCGGTGCTGACCTGGGGTCTGGGTCTGGCCCAACTGATGCTGATCTGCGCCATGGGCCTAGCGGCATGGCGGATCATTCACGGTCCGCGCGCCCAGGATCGCGTCTTGGGCATGGACACGCTTTATCTAAACGGCATGCTGCTGGTGGTGGTGTTCGGCATCCGCACCAACAGCCAGCTTTATTTCGAGGCCGCGCTGGTGATCGGCATGTTGGGCTTCGCCGCCACCGTGGCCCTGGCCAAGTTCCTGATGCGCGGCGAGGTGATTGAATGACCCAAGCTGACGTTCCCGCATGGGCCGCCATCATCGTCGTCGCCCTGGCCGTCATCGGCTCGGGCCTTTCGCTACTGGGCGCGGTTGGGCTGGTTCGGCTGAAGACCTTCTATGAGCGCGTCCACGCTCCGACGCTCGGGGCCACGCTAGGCATGGCGCTGATCCTGCTGGCGTCGATCGTCTGGTTCACGACCGTCGAGCGGCGTTTCATGCCCCGCGAAATCCTGATCGGCCTTTTCCTGACGGTCACGACGCCGGTCACCCTGATCCTGCTCGCCCGCGCCGCCCTGTTCCGCGATCGCACCGAGGGCGCCGAAGACACGCCGAGAAAGGGCTGATCGGCCGGCAAAAAAGAAGCCCGGCGGGGGCGCCGGGCTGCAAGCAGGTTCGGTGATGGTGTCCCTGAGGACGGCCCCATTCCTTAACCGAAATGGTTTCCAGATCGTTAAGCGCCCTCAGTCCGGCAGCCACGTCGTCTGACGCCCGGCTGGCTCTACAGGCCAAGTGATCCGCCAGCCTGCCCCCGCCCGCTCGACGACGAAGCTCCCAGCCGCGCCCGGGCCCGGATAGTCAAAGCGCCTTCCATTCACCGTGATCGTCGCCGCACCCGACTGTCCGATGACCGCCCGCCAACGGCCGCGCCCGATCGCCGCCGGCGACATATCTGCGCCGTTGATGTTGATCGACGGCGCCGCCCCATTTGTTCGGCCGGAAGCCATCAGGGTCGCACCGTCCGAATCCACCGCATCCAGCCCTTCGCCGCCATCGAGGCGAACAGTCGGCTGGCCAGCGGCAATCAGGCCGACGGGACCGGCCCCACCCTGGATCACCACCAGGGTCTCGGGCGAGACGGCGGCGTCCTCGCCCACCTGCACCTCGGGCGTGAAGCGCACATCGCCGCTTAGCGGCGGCAGCCGCAGTTCGAACCGCCCCGCGCCGTCCGCCGTCGTCGCCACGGCCGCGGTATCCGGCGCACGCAGCACGACGCGCGCATTGGGCCCCGCCCCGCCGCGCAGCACCAGAACGCCGCCGTCGCGCATCACGCCATCAATCTGGGGCGGGCGAACCCAGGGCGAGGCCTCGTCGGCCCCCGTCGGCCCCGCCACGCCGCCCTGCCGATCGGAACAGGCTGCGGCAGCCAGGACCGCGACACACGCGACCATCATCCGACGTTTCATCCTGCGCCTCTACGATATAGGACTGGCGACCCAGCGGCTCGAGCCTGTGTTAGCTTGAGCGCCGTCGGTTTGGCCATGGCCAGGCCGCCTATTCGTTTTCTTCGAGGCTCCATGTCCCTGCCCCCCGTTTCGTTCCTGCCGTTCGACGGCTCTTCCGTCTGCCTGTTCTGCGGCGCCTCCGAGACCGCCGATCCCACCTATACCGAGGCGGCCTACGCCTTCGGCAAGGTCGCGGCCAAGGCCGGCTGGCGGCTGGTCTATGGCGGCGGCGGCGTGGGCCTGATGGGGGCCTCGGCGCGCGGCGCGCATGAGGCGGGCGGCCGGGTCGTCGGCATCATGCCGGCCTTCCTGCGCAGCCGCGAACGCCTGTTCGACGAGGTCGAGACCGTCGTCGTCACTTCGATGCACGAACGCAAACAACTGATGTACGACCAATCCGACGCCTTCGTGGTCGCGCCCGGCGGCATCGGCACCCTGGAAGAGGTCGTGGAGTTGCTGTCCTGGAAGCGGCTGGACCTGCACCACAAGCCGGTCGTCTTCCTGAACCTGAACGGCTTCTGGAACGGCTTCTTCGACTTGATGAAGCACAGCGTCGCAGAAGGAATGACGCCGCCGTCGTTCTTGGACGCCTGGACCGTCGCCGAAACCGTCGAAGAGGCGATGGCGCAGGTTCAGGCCGGCGGCGATGCGCCGCAATTGAAACATGATCATCGATAAGTGATCATCGCTCATAATCCGCTGCGCGCGTCTTGACAGTTTTTATGGAAAACTGACATGGGAGCGGAGCGGCATGACGCCGTTCTTCATTTCGGAGAGTTTTCGATGCGCGCTTTGCTGATCGCCGCCGCCCTGTTCGCCGCCGCCCCTGCGGTCGCCCAAGCCCCCGCCGCCACCAGCCTGACGCTGGCTGACGCCGCCAAGGCGCCCGCTCGCGCCACCATCATCGACGGCGCACGTTGGTCCTGCGAAGGCGCGACCTGCACCGCGGCTGGCGGCACGGAACAGCCCGCGACGCGCGCCTGCCGTCGCGTGGTTCAGAAGTTCGGTCCTGTGACCGCCTTCTCCTACAAGGGCGTCGCCCTGAGCGCCGACGAACTGGCTGTCTGCAACGCCTAGACTGCGTGAGGCGGCTTAGGCCGCCTCACCTCTCAGACGCCGCTGGATGGTTTCGCGACCGATCAGCGGCGCCATGGCCGCCATGTCCGGCCCGTGCTGCTGCCCCGTCAGCGCCAGACGCAGCGGCATGAATAGCGCCTTGCCCTTGGCGCCCGTCTCGGCCTTGACGGCCGAGGTCCACGCCGACCAGGCGTTCTCGTCGATCACTTCCGGCAGCAGACGCAGCGCCGTTTCGATGAAGGTCGCATCTTCGATCACCGGTTGGATCGGACCACGGACGATCTGCGCCATGTCCGCGACGTCGGCGAACTTCGTCAGATTGCCCCGAACCGTATTCCAGAAGGTTTCACCCAGATCGGCGCCGAGAGCCTGAAGACGCGGCTGCGCCGTCGCATAGTCCATGACGTGCAGCGCCTGGGCGTTCAGCCGGTCCAGATCGGCTGTGTCATAGCGCGCCGGCGAACGCCCCATCTTGGAGAAGGCGAAGCTCTGACCCAAAGCCTCGACCGAGGCGCCGACTTCCAGCGGATCAGACGTCCCGATCCGGCCGAGGTGGCTGGTGATTGCGATCGGCTCATAGCCTTGGTCGCGCATGTCGCTGATCGACAGCGATCCCAGACGCTTGGACAGGGCCGCGCCGTCGGCGCCGACCAGCAACGGCATGTGGGCGAACCCCGGAACCGTCGCGCCCAGAGCTTCGAAGATTTCGATCTGCGCGCCAGTGTTGGTGACGTGATCCTCGCCCCGGATGATGTGGGTGATGCCCATGTCGATGTCGTCGATCACCGACGGCAGGGTGTAGAGGAACAGGCCGTCCTCGCGGATCAGCACCGGGTCCGACATCGAGGCGGTGTCCACCTCCGCATGACCGCGCGCCAGGTCTTCCCAGGCGACGCGCTTGCCGTCTAGCTTGAAGCGCCAATGGGGGCGGCGCCCTTCGGCTTCGTAAGCGGCCTTCTGCTCTTCGGTCAGTTCCAGCGCCGCGCGGTCATAGATCGGCGGCAGGCCGCGCGACAGTTGCACCTTGCGCCGACGGTCGAGCTCGTCGGCGGTTTCATAGGCGGGATAAAGCCGCCCCGACGCCTTCAAACTGGCGGCCGCTTCTTCGTAGCGATCGAACCGTTTTGACTGGTTGTAACGCTCGTCCCACGGCATCCCCAGCCAGGTCAGGTCGTCTTCGATTCCCTGTTCGAACTCGGGCGTGGAGCGCGCCAGGTCGGTGTCGTCAATGCGCAGGACGAACGATCCGCCCTGCCCCTTGGCGAACATCCAGTTCACCAAGGCGGTGCGGACATTGCCGACGTGCAGCTTACCCGTGGGCGACGGGGCGAAACGAACCTTGACGGACATGGATAGACGACCTCGAAAGCGAGGCGGCTAGGTCGCCCCGCAACCCGGCGAAGTCAAGGCGCGGACGGCTTAAACCTCAGTCGTCGCGGTGAACGCGTTCGCGGCGTTCGTGGCGTTCCTGGGCTTCGACCGACAGGGTCGCCGTCGGACGGGCTTCCAGACGACCCAGGCTGATGGGTTCGCCCGTGTCCTCGCAGTAGCCGTAGGAGCCGTCCTCGATCCGGCGCAGCGCGTCGTCGATCTTGGAGATCAACTTGCGTTGGCGGTCGCGGGTGCGCAACTCCAGCGCGCGATCAGATTCCGAAGACGCCCGGTCCACCAGATCGGGGTGGTTTTCGGTCTCGGCCTTCAGATTGACAACCGTGCCCTTGGACTCGCGAAGGATCTCATCCTTCCAGGCCAGCAGCTTCTTCTTGAAATAGGCTTGCTGCCGTTCGTTCATGAACGGCTCGCTGTCAGACGGCCGATACGGGCCGGTTTCGTCGGACACAACGGACGCCAAGGCGCTCATCGATCTCACGCTCTCTAACACGCCCCCCAGTGGCGTAGATGGCCGTATAATCAGCCCGTCGAGTCGCGGCAACGCGGTTCTCGATTCCGTGATGAAAATAGGGCGACTAACCGTCCGACAGTGGCAAAAGTCACTCACTGCCAAAGCTTAGCCGCCTGATGTCAGACGATTATTTCGTGTCAGGGCTGGTTGCGGCGCATTTCCGCCTTCGCCAGTTCGACCGAGGCGCGCAGGTCGATCTGATCCAGCAGGGCGCCCAGGTCCTTATCGTCGTCGTCGGCGCGCTCCTCGCGCAGGCTCCGCGCCAGACGATCCAGAGCCCCCTCGTCGGCGTCGCCGTTCAGCAGGGCCAGCTTGATTTCGTCAAGGCGATCCAGAAGACCGCTGCCGCGCCGGATCGCGCGACGGCGCTTTTCCAGCGGCCCCTCGACCCCTTGAAGAGCCATCAGGGCCGAGACGTCAGAGACCCCGCCTGTCGCCGCGCTGGCAGTCGTTGCAGCGGGCGCGGACGGACCTGCGGCCTGCCCCAGCGAAAAGCCGCTGGCGGATCGCGTCGGACGTGTGCTGGCAGGCGTGCTGACGCCGTTGGGGCCGACAACCTTCATGTGCAGGTGCTCCGCGTCATAAAACATGGATGACGGGCGGCGATGACTGTTTGGTTAACGCCCCGGCAAATCCTGCCGCTTCTCTGTCCGTCAGAAGCCGACCGACGTTGAATTCACGTCGTTAATTCTTCGGCACGATCCTCGCACGGATGACGGCGTAACGTTGCGTGGACGCCTGACCGATGCAAAATCTGCTTGCCCGCCTGATCGCCTCCGTCGCCGCGACGCTCGTCGTCGCCGGCGGCGCGACCTCGGCGCTGGCCCAGTCGCAATCGCGCATCAAGGACATTGCCGCCGTCGAGGGCGTGCGCGGCAACCAGTTGGTCGGCTACGGCATGGTCATGGGGCTGAACGGCACGGGCGATTCCTTACGCAACTGTCCCTTCACCCGCCAGTCGCTGGAAGGCATGACCGAGCGGCTGGGCGTCAACATTCGCGGGGCCAACGCCAACACCAAGAATATGGCCGCCGTCATGGTCACGGCCGACCTGCCCGCATTCGCCACGCCCGGCTCGCGCATCGACGTGTCGGTCGCCTCCATGTGCGACGCCAAGAGCCTGCTGGGCGGTTCGCTGGTTGTCACCAGCCTGCAAGGCGCGGACGGTCAGGTCTATGCGGTGGCGCAGGGCTCGGTCCAGACCGGCGCCGTCTCGGCGTCGGGAGGGTCGGGGTCGTCAGTGACGCGCGGCGTGCCGACCGCCGGCCGCATCGCCTCGGGCGCCCTGGTCGAGCGCGAGACCGGCTTCCAGATGGCCAATATGAACGAGGTGCGCCTGAATCTGCGCAACCCCGACTTCACCACCGCCCAGCGCGTCGCCGCCGTCGTCAACGCCGCCTATCCGGGGTCGGCTTTGGCCGAGAACGGTACGGTCGTCGCCCTGCGCGCGCCTGGTGAACTGGGCATGGCGGGCTTCATCAGCCGGATCGAGAACCTGGCCGTCAGCGTCGATACCCCCGCCAAGGTCATTATCGACGAGGTCAACGGCGTAATCGTCATGGGCGACGCCGTGCGCATCTCTCGCGTCGCCATCGCCCAAGGCAACCTGACCATATCGGTGGACGAACAGCCGCAGGTTAGTCAGCCCGCGCCCTTCAGCCGGGGCCAGACCGCCGTCGTGCCCTCGACCCAGGTGAACGTCGAAGAGGATCTGGGCACCCAGATGCGGCTGGTCGGCGGCGGGGCCAACCTGTCCACCCTGGTCAACGGCCTGAATGCCCTGGGCGTCAGCCCGCGCGACATGATCAGCATCCTGCAGGCCATCAAGGCCGCCGGCGCCCTGCAGGCCGACATCGAGGTGATGTGAGCATGACCGACCTGACCGTCTCCGCCGATCTGCTGCGCCCCGCCGCGGCCGCACCCACGGCTGTGAATCGCGACAAGATCGAGGAAACCGCCAAGGCCTTCGAGGCCACCTTCATCTCGCAGATGCTGAAGCCGATGTTCGAAGGCCTATCGACCGACGGCCTGTTCGGCGGCGGTCAGGGCGAGGCGACATGGCGTAGCTTCATGCTGGACGAAATGGCCAAGAGCACGGTGAAGGCCGGTGGCATCGGCCTGAGCAACACCGTCATGGCCGAAATGCTGAAGATGCAGGAGGGCCGGCAATGAGCGACACTGAACTGGCCCAGGCACGCGTTCGCCAGCTGACGACCCTGACCTTGCGCCTGACCGAGCGGCTGAGGGCCGAAACAGCCGCTTTCGCCGATGGCCGTCCTCAGGATGTGGCGGCCGGTCTGTCGGAAACCCAGGAGATGGCCAATCTCTACCGTCGCGATTCCGCCCATGTGAAGGCCAATCCGGCGCTGCTGAGCGGCGCTCCGCTCGAAGATCGAAAGACCCTGGTGGACGCCACACGTGAGTTCGACGCGGCCCTGACGCGACACAGCCGCGCCGTCGATGCCGCGCGCCAAATCTCCGAGGGTCTGGTCCGCGCCATCGCAGCGGAGGTCACCGCCGCCCGCACCCCCGCCTCCGCCTATGCCGCCGACGGCCGCGCCTCGCTGGGCGACGGACGCGCTGTCGCCCTGAACCGAATGGCCTGAACCGGATGGCCTGAACGGGACGCCCCTTCATCGTTCGCCGATCACGGTTCGCGTCCTAAGGGTCATTGCCTATTTTTTAAGCGACTGTGTGCCAGCATGGCCTCATGACGCTGACCACCCGCCTCCTAGGCCTGGCCTTCGCTTCTGCCGACACGCTGGTGGAGGTGGATCCGAAAGGCGTGGTCTCCTTTGCGATCGGCGCGGGCGCTGTGGCCGGCGAGGACGCAGGCGCAACCTGGACCGGCCGTCCCCTGCTCGATCTGCTGCACGACGGCGCCTCCACCCTGACCGCCCTGCAAGGCATGAAGCCTGGCGTGCGTATTCCGGCCACGTCGATCCTTGTGGCGGCCGGTCCCGACCGCGTGCGCCGCGCCTCTTTCCGCGCCTTCGTTCTGCCGCAGATGGCGCCGGCCGTCTCCTGCGCCATCTCCTACGAAGGCCCGGCCTTCGCGCTGGAGGATCTGGACACACGGCCGCTTCTGGAACCGGAAGATTTCCTGGCCGACGCCGGGCGCGTGCTGGAGTCCAATCCCGACCTGGCCCTGTCCTTCCTCGACATCACGGGGTTGGAGAATGTCACCGGCGAAGCCGCCGATCGTCTGAACCGCCGCATCGAGGCCACGCTTCAGTCCGCCGCCGTCGAGGGATCGAGCGCGTCGCAGGTCACGGGCGTCCGCTATGCCCTTCTCCGCCCCGCCAACGACCGTCGTGACATCGCCGCCGAAATCGTTGAGGCCGGCCGGGCCGAAGGCCTGTCGCTGGGTGCAGAGGCGTTCAGCTCGCCCGTCCCGCCCGGATCGGATTCCCTGTGCGTGCTGCGCGCCATGCGGTTCGCCATCGAAGGCTGCCTGAAGGGCGACGGCCTCGCCAATCCGCAGATCGCCTTCGCAGACTCCCTGAAGCGCACCTTCCGCGACGCCGAGACCTTCCGCAGTCTGGTCAAATCACGCGAGTTCCAGGTTCACTATCAGCCCATCGTCCATCTGGATTCCCGAGCCGTCCATCACTTTGAGGCCCTGACTCGATTCAGCGGCAACAGCGGTCCCGCCGAAGCCATTCGCATGGCCGAAGAGCTGGACATGATCGAGTCATTCGATCTCGCGGTGGCGGAGAAGGTGCTGAAGCGGATGCGCCAGCCCGGCGCCGGCCTGCTGAAGATGGCGATCAATGTCTCTGGCGCCTCGCTGGGCGACGACACCTATGTCGAGCAGTTGCTGCGCATGACCGCTGGCGCGCCCGAAGAACGTCGTCGCCTGATGGTCGAGGTGACCGAAACCTCAGCCGTCGAAGACATCGAAGCCGCCGACCGTCGCCTGGCTGCGCTGCGCGAAGCCGGCATCAAGGTCTGCATCGACGATTTCGGCGCGGGAGCCGCCGCCTTCGACTATCTGCGCAAACTGTCGGTGGACTCGGTCAAGATCGACGGGGCCATCGTTCGCGATATCCAGACCGACCAACGCTCCAAGGCTATGCTGCACAGCATCGTCGAAATGTGCCGTTCGATGAGGCTGGAAACCATCGCCGAGATGATCGAAACCGACGGCGTCGCCGCAGAACTCAAGGCGGCGGGCGTCGAATACGGCCAAGGCTGGCTGTTCGGCCGCGCCGAAGCCGAGCCGCGCACCCAACTGTCCAGCCCGTCGATGGTCCGTCGCAAGGGCGCCGTCGAGGCCTGGGGCTGACCGACCTCAGAGCTGGACCGTGCGCGTGATCTTCAGCGCCGCCAGGAAATCCACGTCGTGGCTCACCACGATCAAGGCGCCGTCATAGGCGTTCAGCGCCTCTTCGACCGCCGCGATGGCGTCCAGGTCGAGGTGGTTCGTCGGCTCGTCCAGAACCAGCAACTGCGGCGGCGTCGCGCCTGTCATGACGCAGGCCAGGCCCGCCCTCAGCCGCTCTCCGCCCGAAAGTTCGTCGACCCGGCGCTGCGACGCCGTATTGCGAAACAGGAACCGCGCCAGCGCCGCCTGTGCGTCATTGACCGAGCCTTTCGGGTTCAACCGTCGCCACGCCTCCACCAGCGTTTCGTCCGGGCTCAGGATTTTGACCTCTTGGTCCAGCAACACCGCACGCACAGGCCGATCGACGGCGCCCGTGGTCGGTGAAAGATCGCCGGTGATCAGCCGCAGCAGGGTCGTCTTGCCCGCGCCGTTCGGTCCCGTGATCGCGACCCGTTCCGGCCCGACCAGGTTCAGGTCGACCGGCCCGACGATCGTCCGCCCCTCGGGTGTCGCCCAGCCGGCCTGGTCCATCGTCAGCACCGTCCGTCCCGTTGGCAGGCCGGTCGTCGGCATCGGGATCGCCAGCGTCCGCGTTCGCTCTACGCGCGCCTGGGCTGAGGCCAAGGCGTCCTGCGCGGCCGTGGCCTGACGTTCGGCCAGCAAGCCGCCGCGCCCGCCCGTGTTTTCAGCGCGCTCGGCCCGGGCGCCCAGCAGGATTTTCGGCATGTCGCC
>NZ_JAELUF010000154.1 GCF_016429195.1 Brevundimonas sp. ASV9 | reverse complement strand
CCGAGAAGCTCTTCAGCCGGCGATCGCCGACCCGCCCGATGCGCGGCGCGCCCGAGGTTCCGGTGGCGAACAGCAGGGCCGTGTCGTTGGTCGAGGTGTCGCCATCCACCGTCACGCTGTTGAAGGTGGTGCGTACGTGCAGGCCCAGCAGCGCCTTCAGCACGTTCGGATGGATGTCCGCATCGGTGACGATGAAGGCCAGCATGGTCGCCATGTCCGGCGCGATCATGCCTGATCCCTTGGCGATGCCGGCGATCCGGACCTTGTAGCCCTCGATCTCGGCCTCGGCGTAGGAGCCTTTGGGGAAGGTGTCGGTGGTCATAATGCCGCGACCGGCCCGGGCCCAGGCGTCCGCCTCCAGTCCGTTCTCGATCTCGGGCAGTTTGGCGACGATCTTCTTGTCGTCCAGCACCACCCCGATCACGCCGGTCGAGGCCAGCATGACGTCGCGCTGACGACAGCCGAACCGTTTGGCGACCTCTGAGGCCGTACGCCGCGCCGCGTCCGCGCCGGCCTTGCCGGTGAAGGCGTTGGCGCATCCGGCGTTGATCACCAGGGCGCGCACATCCTTGCCGCCCTCGGCCCCGGCCAGATGCTTCTTGCACCAGTCCACGGGCGCCGAGCCGATCTTGTGACGGGTGAAGACCCCGGCGCAGCTGGTCCCGCGCGCGAACCGGAACACCACCAGATCGTCGCGCTCGTGCTTGTAGAAGCCGGCGCGCGCGGTCGCGATCTCGACCCCGCCGATCGGCGGAATGGTCGGGAACGGCACGGCTAAGGGCGAGATGGCCAGACCCGGCTTGCCGGCGGCGGCCGGCGCAGGCGCGGCGGCTGGCGCCGCATCCGATCCCGGCGTGCGCGTGGCGCGCTTCAGCGCCGTAGCGAACGGGTCCAGCGCCTTTTCGAACGCATGCTCGATCTTCTGGCCGGTCGTGGAGGGAGGCTTGGTCATGTCAGGCGCCCGGAGGAGCGGAAGGGGCGGAAGGAGCGGGCGATGCGGGCGGCGTCTGGGCAGGCAGGCGGACATCGACCTTGGCCTTGCCACGCAGTTGTTCCAGCAACTGTCGCACGCCTTCATAGGTCAGATAGCGCACGATCTGCGGTCGGGCCTGTTCCAGCGTCGGCGGGTTTTCCTTGCGCCGGTCCTCAACCCTCAGAACGGCCCAGCCGCCCTCGGTCTGGAACGGCCCGACGGTCGTACCGGCCGGCTTGTCGCGCAGGGCGTCGGCATAGGCTTGGGGCATCACGTCCAGCGTGGAATACCCCAGGTCGCCGCCGGAAAACCGCGTCGCCTCGTCGATCGACCGCTCCGCCGCCACCGCTTCGAAGCCGGCGCCCTGGCCCAGAATGCCGATCACGGCGTCCGCCTCGGGCTTGGTGCGCGACAGGATCAGCCGCACGCGGATCTCTTCCGAGGTCTTCGCCAGCCGCAGCTGCTCATTATACAGGGTCTGCACCGCCTGGTCCGAGACGGCCTTGTTGACCACGCTCTCGACCAGCATGTCGCCCAGGATGCGTTCGCGCGTCGCTTCCAGACGCCGCTGCGCCAGGGGCGAGGAGTCCAGCCGCCGCCGCTGCGCCTCTCCGGCCAGCAGCTTTTGGTCGATCACCTCGTCCAGCACCCGGCGGAAGAGATCCGACGTCGTGTCCAGCGTCTCGTCCTCGCCGATCAAACCTTGGGCAACCGCCTCGCGCTTCACGTCCGAGGCCCAGATGGTCTCGTCCTGGACCGTGGCCACAGCCTGGTCCCCCTGTTCGGGCGGCCGGTTGTCGCCGCCGCGCGAACAGGCGGCGGTCGAAAGCGCCGCCGTCAGCAAGGCCGCCGTCAGGATACGTGAAGATCGCCGGAATGGGGTCAAGGGGGCGCTCCGTCGAAGGCGGCCGAAAGCCCCTCGCGTTGACAGGGGTTAGGCCGGTGCTTAAGTCCCGCCTGCGCCCAAGTCGAGGGGTTTTGATCGTCTGCGCGGCCCTTCGCGCGCGCCTGATGCGGCGCTCCGGGGCTGCGGTCGGTCAGGGCCTCTCTCACGGCGTCCGTATCGCCGCCCCTCACGGGATTTCAGAGCCGCTCAGCTCGCAGACGCTCGACCGCTTACCGGATCCAATATGCTCGGCTTCGCCAAGAAACTTTTCGGCTCTTCCAACGACCGCAAGGTCAAGGCCTTCCAGGACCACGCGCAGCGCATCAATGCGCTGGAGCCCAAGTTCGCCGCCCTGTCCGACGACGAACTGCGGATGATGACCGACGCCTTCCGCGATCGGCTGGCGAACGGCGAGACCCTGGACAAGATCCTGCCCGAAGCCTTCGCGGTCGTGCGCGAAGCCTCCAAGCGCGTGCTGGGCCAGCGTCAGTATGATGTTCAGCTGGCCGGGGGCATGATCCTGCATGAAGGCGGCATCGCCGAGATGCGGACCGGCGAAGGCAAGACCCTGGTCGCCGTGGCGCCGGTCTATCTGAACGCCCTGCCCGGCAAGGGCGTGCACGTCATCACCGTCAACGACTACCTGGCCCGCCGCGACGCCGAGACGATGGGCAAGGTCTATCGCTTCCTGGGTCTTGAGGTCGGCGTCATCGTCAACGGCCTCAGCCAGGGTCAGCGCCAGCAGGCCTACAATGCCGACGTCACCTACGGCACCAACAACGAGTTCGGCTTCGACTATCTGCGCGACAACCTGGTCTATGACCGACGCGAGATGGTGCAACGTCCGCACAACTTCGCCATCGTCGACGAGGTCGACTCCATCCTGATCGATGAGGCGCGCACGCCTCTGATCATCTCGGGCCCGACCGAGGACCGTTCGGATCTCTACAAGATCCTCGACGGCCTGATCAAAGACCTGATCAAGGACAAGGACACCTTCGAGCTCGATGAGAAGCAGAAGCAGGTCCTGCTGACCGAGCTGGGCTCCGAGCGGATGGAAGAGGCCCTGGAGGCCGGCGGTCACTTCGCCGCCGACACCACCGGTCTGTACGACGCCGCCAACATCAGCCTGGTTCACCACGCCAACCAGGCCCTGCGCGCCAACACCCTGTATCAGCGTGACAAGGACTATATCATCAAAGGCGGCGAGATCGTCCTGATCGACGAGTTCACCGGCCGCATGATGACCGGACGCCGCCTGTCCGAAGGCCTGCACCAGGCTATCGAGGCCAAGGAA
>NZ_JAELUF010000153.1 GCF_016429195.1 Brevundimonas sp. ASV9 | reverse complement strand
GCCTGGCATGGTGCTGATGGCGGCGGCGGATGAGGCCGAACTGGCGGCGATGATCTCGACCTCGCTGGCCATCGACGACCGGCCCAGCGCCTTCCGATATCCGCGCGGCGACGGCGTGGGCGTGGAGATCCCGGAACTCGCTGCGCCGCTTGAGATCGGCAAGGGCCGGATCGTGCGCGAGGGCACGTCAGTCGCTATCCTGAGCTTGGGCACGCGTTTGCAGGAGTCGCTGAAGGCGGCGGACATGCTGGCGGCCAAGGGCGTGTCGGCGACGGTGGCGGACGCCCGTTTCGCCAAGCCGCTGGACGCCGACCTGATCCTGCGCCTGGCGCGCGAGCACGAGGCCCTGATCACGGTCGAAGAAGGCGCCATGGGCGGCTTCGGCGCCTTCGTGCTGCAACTGCTGGCCGAAAAGGGCGCGCTGGACGGCGGACTCAAGATCCGCACCCTGAACCTGCCCGACGTCTTCCAGGACCAGGATGCGCCCATGGCGATGTACGCCCAGGCCGGCCTGAACGCCGAACACATCACCGCCGCCGCGCTTCAGGCCCTCGGCGTTTCCGCGAGCCAAGCCGTCCGCGCGTAAACGCGTCAGGCGCGGTCGCGAATTCGCATCGCGCCGCGTTCGCCGGTCTCGACCTCGAACCGGCCGGTCGCGCGGATCAGGTCTGACAGCTTGGCATAGCCATAGGTCCGCTGATCGAAGTCGGGATAGGCATTGCGCAGCCGCTTGCCGATGGCTCCGGCCAAAACCCAGCCGTCGCCGTCCTCGTCCATGTCGGCGATGATGGCCGCGATCAGACGCGCCGCCTCGGACGGCTTGCGCTTGGCTGCGGGCGCCTCGACCACTGGCGACTTGGCGCCGGCGTCGACAGGAACCGGCGCGATCAGGTTCTCGGTATAGATGAACCGGGTGCAGGCCTGACGGAAGCTTTCGGGCGTTTTCTGCTCGCCGAACCCGTAGACGTCGATGCCTTCCTCGCGGATGCGCGCCGCCAGTCGGGTGAAGTCGGCGTCCGACGACACCAGGCAGAAGCCGTCGAACCGCCCCGAGTGCAGCAGGTCCATCGCATCGATGACCAAGGCGATGTCGCCCGAGTTCTTGCCCTTGGTGTTGGCGAAGTTCTGCTGGGGTAGATGGCGAAACGCGCTAGGACCCGCGTCCAGCCGGCGATCTGCGGGCTGGCGAAGTCGCCGTATATGCGCCGCGCCGAGGCCTCGCCCAAGGTGGCGATTTCGCTGAACAGCGCCTCTGCGATGCGGGCGGAAGCATTCTCCGCATCGATCAGGACCGCGAGGCGAGGGGCCTTGTCGTCAGCCATGGCGGATGTCCCTTTTCTGCGCCGCCAGTCTGCGGTGCAATGAACCCTACAACTGACCCATCGTATTGTCGTGATCCACGGCCTGTTTCTTCAGCCAGCCGACAAAAGCAGTCGCGCTGGGCGAGGGCGGCCGGTCGCGGGGTTGGACCACATAATAGGCAAAGCCGACCGCTTCCGAGCCATCGGGGAACGGCGCCACCAGCCGCCCCGACGCCAGGTCCGCCTGGGCCAGGGTGCGTTTGGCCAGGGCTACGCCGCGCCCCGATATGGCGGCCTCGATCAACAGACCCGACTGGTTGAAACGCGAGCCTCGACGCGGGTCGGGGTGACGAATGCCACGCGCCTTCAGCCACATGGCCCAGTCCGGGCGGCTGGGGTCGCCGTCGTTGGACATGTCGTGCAGCAGAGTGTGTCCGATCAGGTCGGCCGGTTTGCGGATCGGCTTTTCGCCATCTATCAGCGATGGGGCGCAGACAGGCAGAACCGTCTCGGTCATCAGCCGATCAACCGTAAGGCCGGGATAGTCGCCGGGACCGTAGCGCACCGCCAGATCGACCTTGCCCTCGCTCAGGTCCGCCGGCTCCATGTCTGCCGAGATCCACAGTTCGATCTCGGGATGGGCGGTATGGAAGTCGTCCATGCGCGGCATCAGCCATTTGGAGGCGAAGCCGGGCGCTACGCTGATCGACACCTGTTTGCGACGCGGGGGTTCGCGCAACAGGGCCGACGCGTCCATCAGCCGCTCGAACCCCTCGCGCAGCAGCGGCACGGAGGAACGGCCCAGGTCGGTCAGTTGCAGGCCCCGCGCCTCGCGCACGAACAGCGGCCCGCCGACGATGTCTTCCAGGAGGCGGATTTGCTGGCTGACCGCGCCCGGCGTCACTGACAGTTCGTCGGCGGCGCGCGAGAAGTTCAGATGCCGCGCGGCGGCCTCGAAGGCGCGCAGGGCGTTGAGCGGAAGCAGGGGACGGGCCATCGCGGATAGAAATCCTATCAGCGAGGCAAAGGCAATCTGGTTTGCGGCTCTGGACGGGGAAGACGAAGGTTCGCGCCCTGCCGTCGTCCCTGTTTCCTCTCCCGACGGCCCAGAAAGCAAGACGATGCGTGTATTTCTCGCCTCCATTCCGCTGGAGGCCGCAAAGATCGTGATCATCGGCGGCGGCGAGCCGGCGCTGGCCAAGCTGCGACTGTTCCTGAACACGCCGGCCGAGGTGATGTGGTTCGCACCCGACGGTGCGCCCCCCAAGATCGAGACGCCATTGACGGCGCCGGAGCCGGTGCTGCGTGCGCCAGAGGCTGACGACTTGGCGGGCGCACGGCTGGTGTTCATGGCGCTGGACGACGCGGATGAACTCGTGCGGCTGGGCCATCTCGCACGGGCGACGGGGGCTCAGGTCAATGTGGTGGACAAGCCGCATCTGAGCGATTTCCAGACCCCGGCCCTGATCGACCGCGACGAGGTCGTGATCGGCGTGGCGACCGGCGGATCGGCGCCCATTCTGGCGCGGGACATCCGCACGGCCATCGAGGGCGTGCTGCCGGCCGGTCTGGCCAATGTGGCGCGGCTGGCGCGCGAGTTGCGCGATACGGTCAAGGCCAGCGTACCGGACTTCATGGCGCGCCGGCGCTTCTGGGAGAAGGCCTTCCGGGGTCTGGCCGCGACGCTGGCGGCGGAAGGTCGGACGGCCGAGGCGCGGCGCGAGATGCTGCGCCTGCTGAACGTCGCCTCGCCGGAACAGGGCGTGGTCCATATCGTCGGCGCCGGGCCGGGCGACCCGGAGTTGCTGACCCTGAAGGCGCTGCGGGTGTTGCAGGACGCCGACGTCATCATCCACGACCGACTGGTGCCCGAGGCGGTGCTGGAGC
>NZ_JAELUF010000152.1 GCF_016429195.1 Brevundimonas sp. ASV9 | reverse complement strand
GGTGGAAAACCAGGTCAATCGCACCACGGCGACGGCTGAGTTCTACATGGCGCGCCAGGAGAACGCCTTCCGCGGCTACCTTCTGTCTCAGGATCCCTACTATATCGAACGCGTCGATGCGCACCGCGCCAAGTTCCTGGCGGCCATGGACGAGCTGCGCGGCGAACTGCCCGCCGACCGCGCCGCCTTGGTTGACAAGGCGGTGGAAAGCAATGCGACTTGGTACAAGAATGTCGTGGAAGCCGGTTCTGCGATGGTCCGCGACGGTCGCGCGGCCCAGGCCGTTCAGATGGTCGGCCGCAACGGAACGGCCGACAACTACGTCGCGCCGGTCGAAGACACGATCGACCAGATCAAGAGCGCCAATGATGTGGCGCGCAAGGCCTCGACCGAGGCTCAGGCCGCCGCCAGCCGCACCGCGCTGATCGCCACGATCGTGGGCCTGATCTCGGCCCTAGTGATCGCCCTCATCGCAGGCTTCGTCGCGACGCGCTCCATCGTGCGCCCGATCTTCACGATGATCGGCTATATGCAAAAGCTGATGGCCGGCGACACCGACATCAAGGTCGCTAGCGCCGAGCGCAAGGATGAGTTCGGCAAGATGGGTCAGGCCATCGTGGCCTTCCGCGACGCCGCGATCGAAAAGGTCCGCGTCGAACAGGACGCCTTGGCGCAGCGCTCGATGTCCGAGCAGGAACGCGCCGAACGCGAGGCCGACAAGGCGCGCGAAGCCGCCGAGGACGCTCAGGCCATCGGCGCTCTTGGCGAAGGTCTTTCGGCCATGGCGAACGGAGATTTGACCTACCGGATCGACATCGAGTTCAGCGCCAAGACCGCGCAGCTGAAGACGGACTTCAACGCCGCGATCTCGCAGCTGCAGCAGGCCGTCTCGGTCGTGGTCAACAATGTCTCGGGCATCCGCTCGGGCGCCGGCGAAATCTCGCAGGCCGCCGACGACCTGTCGCGCCGCACCGAACAGCAGGCCGCCTCGCTGGAGGAAACCGCCGCCGCCCTGGATGAAATTACCGCCACGGTGAACAAGACCGCCTCGGGCGCCCGCCAAGCGTCGGACGTGGTTCAGGCCGCGCGCGGCGACGCCGAGAAGAGCGGCGTGATCGTGCGCGACGCCGTCCAGGCCATGACCGCTATCGAAGGCTCGTCCACCCAGATCAATCAGATCATCGGCGTCATCGATGAGATCGCCTTCCAGACCAACCTTCTGGCCCTGAACGCCGGCGTCGAGGCCGCTCGTGCGGGCGAGGCCGGTCGCGGCTTTGCGGTGGTCGCGTCCGAAGTTCGCGCCCTGGCCCAGCGTTCGGCCGAAGCCGCCAAGGAGATCAAGACCCTGATCTCGGCCTCGACGGGTCAGGTCGGCTCGGGCGTCAAACTGGTCGGCGAGACCGGCGAGGCTCTGCAACGGATCGTGGACCGCGTCGCCGAGATCGACAGCCTGGTCACCGAAATCGCGGCCTCGGCCCAGGAACAGGCCGTCGGTCTGGCCCAGGTCAACACCGCCGTGAACCAGATGGACCAGGTCACTCAGCAGAACGCGGCCATGGTCGAGCAGTCGACCGCCGCCAGCCATTCGCTGGCCCAGGAGGCGGAGAGCCTGCAAGCCTCGGTCGCTCAGTTCCGCGTCGGGTCTTCGCCGTCGCGCGCCGCTGCGCCCGCGCCGGTTCGCACGCCTGCGCCCGTCGCCAAGCCCGCGGCTCGCTCCAGTCACATGGTCGCCGCCCTGAAGACCATCGGCCGTGGCGGCGCCGCGCCCAGGCCTCAAGTCACCGCCGCCGAAGACGGTTGGGAGGAGTTCTGATGACCGAAACCCTGATCCTCTCCGACGTGTTGGACCTGAATGCGGCCGAGCCTCTGAAGGCCGAACTGCTGGCCCTGCGCGGTCATCCGGTGGTCCTGGACGCCTCTGCGGTTCAGCGCCTGGGCGGCCTGTGCCTTCAGATCCTGCTGTCGGCGCGAAAGACGTGGGCGGCCGACGGCGTCAACCTAAGTTTAGGGTCTGTGTCCCAATATTGGACGGAACAATGGGCGGCCTATGGCGCGCCCGACTTCAACACCGAGGGGGCGTTGGCATGACCAAGACCGTTCTGACGATCGACGATTCACGCACCATGCGCGACATGCTGCTGATGGCGTTGGAAGACGCGGGCTATACCGTGATCCAGGCGGTGGACGGCGTGGACGGTCTGGAGACCCTGGCGTCCAAGGGCGCCGACGTCATCATCACCGACATCAACATGCCGCGCATGGACGGCTTCGGCGTCATCGAGGGCGTGCGCGCCGATCCGAACCACCGCACCACGCCGGTGCTGGTGCTGACGACCGAGAGCGATGTCGAGAAGAAGGCCCGTGCTCGCGCCGCCGGCGCCACCGGCTGGATCGTCAAGCCGTTCGACCCCGTCAAGCTGGTGGACGCCGTCCGCCGCGTCGCCGCCTGATCGCTGAAGCCCGCCGGACGCCGACCCAATGGACGCCTTCGAAGCCATCAAAGCCACCTTCTTCCAGGAGTGCGACGAACTGCTCGCGGACCTGGAAGCCAAGCTGATGCTGCTTGAACAGGGTCAGACCGATCTGGAGACGATCAACGCCGTCTTCCGCGCCGTCCATTCGGTCAAGGGTGGGGCAGGGGCCTTCGGGCTGGAGGCCCTGGTCCGGTTCGCCCACGTCTTCGAGACCCTGATGGACGAACTGCGCGCGGGCCGTAAGCCGTGCGACGCGATCACCATCAAGACCCTGCTGCGCGCCTCCGACGTGCTGGCCGATCATATCCAGGCCGCGCAAGGGTTGATCCCGCCGGTGGACGAGGCGCGGTCCGCCGCCCTGGTCGCCGAAATGCAGGTCCTGACCCACGGCGGCGAGGCGCCGGTCGAGATCGAGGAAGACGAAGACGACTTCGGCTTCACCCCCATGGCCTTCGACATGGCGCTGGACGAGCCTGCGTCCCTGCCCATCGTCGACCTGGGCGCAGACGCGCCGTCGGTCGGCTGGCGCATCGTGTTCAAGCCGATGGGCCGGATGTACGTCAACGCCAACGAGACCAGCCTGCTGCTGCGCGAACTGGGCCGCCTCGGCCCGGTCACGGTCGTCGTGGACGACAGCGAGACGCCGACGCTGGACGCGCTGTCGATTGAGGACGGCTGCCTGACTTGGACGGTCGATCTGGCCGCAGCCGTCGATGAGGCGGCCGTGCGCGAGGTCTTCGAC
>NZ_JAELUF010000151.1 GCF_016429195.1 Brevundimonas sp. ASV9 | reverse complement strand
GGTCTTGAACAGCTCCATGATCGTCCCCGCCACATGGAACAGGAAGATCACCCGCGCCTCTTCCCAGCTTTCCAGCCGGAAGATCAGCATCGCCGCCTGGATGACCACCGCCCCGACGGCCAGGAAATCGTAACGGGACACCGGCGCCCTCTCCGGCCAAAGCAGAAACGTCCCCAGGATCAGGGCCAGCATCAGCCCCCCGAACAGACACGCCCACCCCTGCTTCAGCCCGAACCACAAGAACTCATAGGCCTGGCGCCGCGCCCACGACCGATCCGCCCACGCCTCCGCCCGCGTCATCAGAC
Source organism: Brevundimonas sp. ASV9 (assembly GCF_016429195.1). GTDB lineage: Bacteria > Pseudomonadota > Alphaproteobacteria > Caulobacterales > Caulobacteraceae > Brevundimonas. The sequence continues at coordinate 3,066 of NZ_JAELUF010000151.1, read as the reverse complement.
GGCGCCCCCGGGCTTCGAGCGGAAGTGCGTGCTTCATCGCATTACCCGTGACGGCGCAGCGAAAAACTTCAAGAGCGGACCGCTCTACCGCTAAGGCGTTTCAACCGCACGAAGGAACCCGAGAGCGAATTTCCTGTTCGACATCAGTCTTTAACGCCTGCCGCCTTAGACTTGCCGGCCAGTAGGAGAAGCTTATGTCTTGCGCAGGCTGTAAGGATGGGGCGGGGTTCGACCTGCCGATCACCATGGCGTTCCAGCCGATCGTCGATGTGACGACCCAGACCGTCTTCGCCTACGAGGCCTTGGTGCGGGGCAAGGACGGCCGGGGCGCGGGTCAGGTTCTGTCGCATATCTCCCACGACAACCGCTATGCCTTCGATCAGCTATGCCGCACGACCGCCATCGATCTCGCCGCCGGTCTGGATATGACGGCGGGCGGCGCCAGCCTGTCGATCAACTTCCTGCCCAACGCCGTCTATGAGCCGCGCGCCTGCATCCGCGCCACCCTGGCGGCGGCGATGCGCACCAACTTCCCGGTGGATCGGATCATCTTCGAGTTCACCGAGAGCGAGGTCATGGACACCGACCACATTCTGAACATCCTGCGATCCTATCGCGCCATGGGTTTCAAGACCGCCATCGACGACTTCGGCGCCGGCTATGCGGGTCTGGGCCTGCTCACCCTGTTCCAGCCCGACATCGTCAAACTGGACATGGCCCTGGTTCGCGACATCGACACCAACACGGTCAAGCGCACCATCGTGCGCAACACGCTGAACATGCTGCGGGACCTGGGCATCCAGCCCGTCTGCGAAGGCATCGAAACCTTGGCCGAACATGATGTCCTGCGCGATCTCGGCGTCGATCTGATGCAGGGCTATCTGCTGGCGAAGCCGGCGCTGGAAGCCTTGTCTCCTGTCGCCTGGCCTGACCAGGCTGCGCCTGTTGCCCTAAGCGCCTGATCGCCACGCGCCCGCCGCTGAACGGCGGCCGCGCGACCTCTGACTATCCCCGCCCGCGATAGGTCGGCACGCCCTGGTCCGGCAGCCACAGCCCCTCGGGCGGCGCGCCGGTCTGCCAGAAGACGTCGATCGGGATGCCGCCGCGCGGATACCAGTATCCCCCGATCCTCAGCCATTTGGGCTCAAGCAGGTCGGCCAGCTTGCGGCCGATGGCGACGGTGCAGTCCTCGTGGAAGGCGCCGTGATTGCGGAAACTGGTCAGATACAGCTTCAGGCTCTTGGACTCGACCAGCCAGTCGCCCGGGGCATAGTCGATGACGATGTGGGCGAAATCCGGCTGGCCCGTCACCGGGCACAGGCTGGTGAACTCCGGCGCCGTGAACCGGGCCAGATACAGCGTGTCCGCATGCGGGTTCGGCACCCGCTCCAGCACCGCCGTCTCAGGACTGGTCGGTGCGGCGGTCTGGGCGCCGAGCTGGCTGAGGTTGTCGGTATAGTGGGTCATGCCGGGCATTTAGGCGCTTGCCGCTCAGATGAAAATCCTCCCCCGCTGCACTTCCCTCTCCCATTGGGAGAGGGCTTGAGCGCACGGCGGCGTCAGCCGGCGTCATTGCGCGAAAGGGTGAGGGTCGGATGGCGCGATCTGGCCAACCGACCGACCCTCATCCGGCCCTCCGGGCCACCTTCTCCCAATAGGAGAAGGAAGACGACCAGCCAGCCATCCTAATCCCGGACAGCTTCCCTCGCCCTTTCAACGCCTTCGCGGCGACCAGCGTCAATCGACCGACCCTACGCCCGGACCGTCGTATGATGGCCGGTTTTCACCCGCCGTCGCCGCCTGCCCGCTTTCACCCCGCCTCCGGCCCGAGATTAGACGAATTAGACTCATTTTTTCGCGCCACCGTCTGAAATCCCCGCGATTGCCTTCCCCGGCGACAGCCCGCTAAGCGTAGCGAAAGAAAACCAAAGGAGACGCCCGTGGCCATTCCCGCTTCGCTGCAAAAAGGTCTGATCCTGCCGATCATTTCGGCGCCGATGTTTCTGGTGTCCGGACCGGATCTGGTGGTCGAGGCCTGCAATGCGGGCGTGATCGGCACCTTCCCGTCGCTGAACCAGCGCACGACCGAGGGCTATCGCGACTGGATTCATGAGATCAAAGGCCGGCTGAAGCCCGAGGCCGCCGCCTTCGGCGTCAACCACATCGTCCACCCGACCAACCCCCGGCTGATGGCTGATATGATGGTGTCGGTCGAGGAGAAGGTGCCGCTGATCATCACCTCCCTGGGCGCCGTGCGCGATGTGGTCGACGCGGTCCATGGCTACGGCGGTCAGGTCTTCCATGACATCGCCAACATTCGCCATGCGCGAAAGGCGGCCGAGGCGGGCGTCGATGGTCTGATCCTGGTCGCCAACGGCGCGGGCGGCCATGCGGGCATCATCAACCCCTTCGCCCTGGTCAATGAGGTTCGCAGCTTCTTCAAGGGGACCATCATCCTGTCGGGCGCGCTCTCGACGGGTCGGGACGTGGCGGCCGCCCTGATGCTGGGCGCGGACTTCGCCTATATGGGCACGCGCTTCATCAACACGACCGAAGCCATGGCCGCCGACGCCTACAAGCAGATGGTCATCGACAGCGGCGCGACCGACATCGTCCACACGCCCGCCGTGTCCGGCATCCCCGCCAACTTCATGAGCAAGTCGCTGATCGAAAACGGCATCGATCCGAAGACCTTGCCAGAGCACAAGCTGGACATGGGCGACGAGGCCAAGGCCTGGAAGACCGTCTGGTCCGCCGGCCAGGGCGCGGGCGCCATCCACGACGTCCTGCCGACCGCCGAACTGGTCGCGCGCCTGCGACAAGAGTTCGCTCAGGCCACGGAGGAATTCGCCATCAAGGCCGGAGCACGCTAAAGGCGGCGCAAATCCGCTTCTCTCGCGCTGGAGCCCCCATGATCCGCACGACCATCCTCGCCGCCCTCTCCGTCTCCGCGCTCGCCGTTGCGCTGCCGGCCGCCGCCCAGTCGGCGCCTGGATCCGCCCCGACGTCCGCGCGCGACGCCTGGTCCTTCGAACTGGGCGCGGGCACGGACAACCGCTCCAAGGA
>NZ_JAELUF010000150.1 GCF_016429195.1 Brevundimonas sp. ASV9 | reverse complement strand
CAGGCCCTGACCCACGCTCACCGAGCCCCCGGTCCGTTCCAGCAGGGTGCGGGCGATGAAGAAGCCCAGCCCCATGCCGCCCTGGCTGGGGGCGATGGGCGGCTCGACCGTTGCGCGCGGCTTGGAGGGGCGGGCGGCGGCGGCGATCTGGGCGGCCAGGGCCTGGCGCGCCTTGCCCTGCGGCCGACTGGTCACATAGGGCTCGCCCAGCCGGGGCAGGATGTCGCCCGCGAAGCCCGGCCCGTCGTCCAGAATCTCGATCTCGATCCAGCCGGCGTCCACCACCGCCTGGACCCGCACCGTCGTCTTGGCGAAATCGGCGGCGTTCTCGACCAGGGTGGACAGGCCGTGGATCACCTCGGGCATCCGGCGCACGCGCGGCGCGGGCTGACCCGGCGGCGTCTTGACCAGCACATCAAAGGCCAGGTCGAAGCCCCGATGCGGCTCCACCACCTCTTCCAGCAGGGCCTTCAGCGAGACGTCGGCATAGAGGGCGTCGTCGCCCTCGGGCTGTTGCGACAACTGAGTCAGGATGCCCCGGCACCGTTCGGCCTGTTGCAGGATCAGGGCCGCATCCTCGGCCGCGTCGCTGTCGGGGGCGGAGGCGCGCTGAAGCTCCTTGGCCACCACCTGAATGGTCGCCAGCGGCGTGCCCAGTTCGTGCGCCGCCGCCGCCGCCAGGCCGCCCAGCGCCGCCAGCCTCTGTTCGCGTTGCAGCACGTCCTGGGTGGTCGCCAGGGCCAGTTCCAGCTTCTCCGCATCGGCCGCCACCCGCCAGGCGTAGCCGGCGGTGAAGACCACGCCGGTCACCAGGGCCATGGCCATGCCGAGGCGATACAGGGTCGGCAGGTGGAAGTTCTCGTGCGGCCGCCACGGCAGGGGTTCGGACCAGAAGAACAGCACCCCGACCGCGATCAGCGCCAGCACGCCCAGCATTAGAGCCTGACGCGCCGGCAGGGCCGCCGCCGCGATGGTCACGGGCGCGACCAGCAAGAGGCAGAAGGGGTTCTCCAGCCCGCCCGTCAGGGCCAGCAGCACGCCCAGCTGGAAGATGTCGAAGCCCAGGTGGATCGCCGTCGTGCGCCCATCGGGCAGGCTGGCCTCCAGCCGGCGCACCCGCGCCATGGCCCCCACATTCACCGCCGCGCTGATGGCGATCACAATCAGGCAGGGCCAGAGCGGCAGGGGGAAATGCAGCCCCTGATGCGCCGTCAGGATCGCGGCGCTCTGGCCGATGATTGTCAGCCAGCGCAGAACGATCAGGGTCCGCAGCGAAAACCCCCGACCGCGACGCGGCGCATCGCTCCAGCCATTCAACGGCTCCGAAGAGGATGCACCGTGCGGCGCCATGCGGGCTTCTGTCGAGGTCACACGCCTTCTATAGACCGATCACATCCGTTTCGTGAGAGGCCGCCATGCCGCGTCGTTCCATCCTGCTGTTCGCGGGCGCCTGCATCGCCATCGCCGTGGCGCTGGCCATCATCACGGTCGTCGTGGTCAGCGGCAGGGCGCCGACGTCGAACGGCGCCGAGGTGACGTCGACCGGCCAGCCCCTGGTCGGCGGCGACTTCAAACTGGTCAATCAGGATGGACAACCCGTCGATCAGACGATGCTGAATGGCAAATGGAGCCTGGTCTTCTTCGGCTTCACCTACTGCCCCGAGTTCTGCCCGACCACCCTGGCCGAGCTGGGCGCGGTGCAGCAGCGGCTGGGCGACAAGGCGGACAATCTGCAGATCGTCTTCGTCAGCGTCGATCCCGAACGCGACACGCCCCAGGCGCTGAAGGACTATCTGTCGTCCGACGGCTTTCCCAAGGGGACTATCGGCCTGACGGGCACGCCCGAACAGGTGGCGACCGCCGCCAAGGCCTACCGCGCCTTCTATCAGAAGGTCGGCGAGGGCGAGGGCTATACGATGAACCACTCCCTGACCGTCTATCTGATGGGCCCGGACGGAAAGTTCCGCACCGCCGTCGCCTATGGAATGGGGCCGGACAAGACGACCAGGATCATCGAACAGGCGATGGCGCGGGGTTAGCGGCGACGCCATAATCCTTTTGCAGGGTGATGCATTATATGTTGCCCTGCACAAACAGCGCTCGGCCGTATCGGATCGTCATGCTCTACGCCTTTCATGAACTCGCCTACCAGTCGGCCCTGCCGTTCCGGGTCGGTGCGCAACTGGCCCGCAGCTTCTGGACCTCGCCGTTCAACCCGGCGGCCGACACCGCTATCGGCCGCACCGCCTACGCCTCGGCAGAACTGTTCGAGAGCGTGACGCGGCGCTACGGCAAGCCGGCCTGGAAGCTGGAAACCATCGACATCGGCGGCAAGCCGGTGCGCACCACCGAACAGGTGATCTGGCAGAGCCCGTGGTGCCGCCTGGTCCGCTTCGCCCGCAACATCGGCGACCTGAAGCGCGCCAAAAAGCCCGCCTCCGGCCCGGCCGTCCTGATCGTGGCCCCGCTGTCGGGCCACTACGCCACCCTGCTGCGCGGTACGGTCGAAGCCTTCCTTCAGGACCACGACGTCTATGTCACCGACTGGGTCAACGCCCGCCAGGTGCCGATGCTGGAGGGGCGGTTCGATTTCTTCGACTACATTGACCACGTCCGGCTGATGCTGGCCGAGATCGGCGGCCGCGCCCACGTCGTCGGCGTGTGCCAGCCCGGCCCGCCCGTTCTGGCCGCCGGCGCGGTGATGGCCGAGGACGAGGACGAAAACCGTCCCCTATCGATGACCTTCATGGGGTCGCCCATCGACGCGCGCCTGTCGCCGACCGTCACCAACCAGTTGGCCGAGGAAAAGCCCTTCACCTGGTTCAAGTCGAACATGATCCACACCGTGCCCCTGCCCTATGCTGGGTTTGGCCGGCGCGTCTATCCAGGTTTCGTCCAGCTCTACAGCTTCATGTCGATGAACGAGGATCGCCACCGCGACGCCCACTGGAACTATTTCAACAGCCTGATCGCCGGGGACGGCGATGGGGTGGAGAAGCACGAGGAATTCTACGACGAATATCTGTCGGTGCTGGACCTCACCGAAGAGTTCTATCTCCAGACCATCGACATCGTCTTCCAGCAGCATCTGCTGGCGCGCGGCCTGTTGGAACATCGCGGGCGCAAGGTCGATCTGTCCAGGATCACCGACATCGGCCTGATGACCGTCGAGGGCGAGAAGGACGACATCTCCGGCGTCGGCCAGACCCAGGCCGCGCACGGCCTGTGCCCCAACATCCCCGAGGATCGCCGCGTCCTCTACGTCCAGCCGGGCGTGGGCCATTACGGCGTATTCAACGGCCGGCGATTCCGTGACGAGATCTATCCCCGCGTGCGCGACTTCATCGCCCAGAACGAGGCCGCCGGTGGCGTACCGCAATGGTCAGCGGCTGCCGCTTGACGAAAGCGGGGCCGGCGCCGGTCCCGTCCTCAGGC
>NZ_JAELUF010000149.1 GCF_016429195.1 Brevundimonas sp. ASV9 | reverse complement strand
GTCCAGCGCCATGTCGGAATTGGTCGCGTCGTAGCGCCCGGACAGCACGACATCCCCAACCTCGACCTGTCCGGACACGCGAGGTCTGGTGGAGAGATCGGTCGGAGCGATCAGGCGGTTCAGAGCCGGTTCGACCACCAGGGCGCCCAGCAGAAACAGAACAAAGGCGCCCGCGCCGACCGCCGCGATCCATTTCAGCGATGGGACGCCGGATGGCGGGGCGGTCGCGCTCATGCGGCCAGTCTAGGGGAACAGGGGTTGAGGAATGGTCACCCGCCCCCGAAAGCCCCTAGTTGCGGCCGGGACGACGGGTCGGATCGCTGAGCTGGAACAGGCGCGCCGACAGGCCGGACGCCGGTTGCAGCGAAGTCAGCTGGGTCCGGGTGCGGGCGCCCTGCGGATCGGTGATGGTCCACTCTTGCAGACGCATCGGATTGCCGGCGAAGGCCAGCACGACCTGACCGTCGTTCGGGCGGTTGGAATCCCGCGCCGTGATGGCGAAGGCGCCCGAGGCCATACGGGTCACGCGCTCGATACGCACGCCCTGATCCAGCCGCACATTGCGCGCCAGGAAGGTGGACAGCGGGGTGCGACCCAGCGGCACCTGCTGGAAGCTGTTCAGACGCGGGTCGTAGCGTTTGACGTTATAGCCGTCCGACACGACCAGCAGACCGGCCGGGTTGGTGTATTCGAACCGCATCTTGCCGGGACGCTGCAGGTAGAATCGGCCCTGGCGCGTCTGGCCGTTCGGACCCGTTTCGGTGAAGGTGCCTTGCGCCGAGGTCAGGGCCTGAAGATAGCCCTGCGCCTGTTGAACCACGGCGCGATCCTCGGCCGACAGGTTTGACTGGGCGTGGGCGGCGTCGAAGGCGCCCACTGCGATCTGGCCGGTCGTCAGGCCGGCGCCCAGCAGCAGGCTGCGGCGGTGCAGGTCGGGGGTGGCCATAGCCACGGTCTTGGCGCGCGAGGTCATGAAGTTCGTCTCCCGTTCGGGATGGTTGTCGATCCTGCCGTCTTGCCCGGTCGGCTTGGCGTCGGAATGACGCGAGCCTGACCATATTCCGGCGCTGCGATGAAGCCCTGTTCATCGAAATGCTGAAGCTTGGACGCGATAGCGGGTCAGACAACGGCTCCGAGCCGCAGCCGTTCCTCGATTTTCGTCACACCATAGGCGGCGGGCCGGCCAGGACGTCGCGCTTGCCCGCGTGGTTGGCGGGGCTGACCACGCCTTCCTGCTCCATTCGCTCGATCAGGGAGGCGGCGCGGTTGTAGCCGATCTGCAGTCGACGCTGCACGTAGCTGGTCGAGGCCTTGCGGTCGCGGGTGACCACGGCGACGGCGCGGTCGTACAGATCGTCGCCCGAGCCGCCGCCGCCGCCTTCGTCATAGCCGTTGTCGCCGTCGCCGTCCGGTTCGTCGGTGATCAGATCCAGATAGTCAGGCTCGGCCTGGGCCTTCAGGTGTTTGCAGACGTCCTCGACTTCCTTGTCGTCGACAAACGGGCCGTGCAGGCGGGTGATCCGCCCGCCGCCGGCCATGTAGAGCATATCGCCCTGGCCCAGCAGCTGTTCGCCGCCCTGTTCGCCCAGGATGGTGCGGCTGTCGATCTTGGACGTGACCTGGAAGGAGATGCGGGTCGGAAAGTTGGCCTTGATGGTGCCGGTGATGACGTCCACCGACGGGCGCTGGGTCGCCATGATCAGGTGGATGCCGGCGGCGCGGGCCATCTGGGCCAGACGCTGAACCGCGCCCTCGACGTCCTTGCCGGCGACCAACATCAGATCGGCCATTTCGTCCATGACGACGACCAGGAAGGGCAGGGGTTCGGGACGGATCTTCTCGGATTCGTAGACCGGGCGGCCCTGGTCGTCGAAGCCGGTCTGGACCGTGCGTTCGAAATGCTCGCCCTTGGCCTGGGCTTCACGGGCGCGTTCGTTGTAGCTGGCGATGTTGCGCACCCCCAGCTTGGACATGCGGCGATAACGATCCTCCATCTCGCGCACCGTCCATTTCAGGGCGACGACGGCCTTCTTCGGATCGGTCACGACCGGCGCCAGCAGGTGCGGGATGCCGTCATAGACCGACAGCTCCAGCATCTTGGGGTCGATCATGATGAAGCGGCATTCGGCCGGGCTGTGGCGATACAGGATCGACAAGATCATGGCGTTGACACCCACCGACTTGCCCGAGCCGGTGGTGCCTGCGATCAGCAGGTGCGGCATGCGCGCCAGGTCGGCGACATAGGGTTCGCCGCCGATGGTCTCGCCCAGGGCCAGGGGCAGCAGATGGCCCTTCTTGTCATATTCGGCGCTGGCCAGAAGGTCGCGCAGATAGACGGTCTCGCGCTTGGCGTTCGGCAGTTCGATGCCGATGGCGTTGCGGCCCTGGACCACGGAAATGCGGCAGGCGCGGGCGGACATTGACCGGGCGATATCGTCGGCCAAGGCGACCACGCGGCCGTGCTTCACGCCCGGCGCGGGAACCAGTTCATAGAGCGTCACGACCGGGCCGGGACGGATCTGGTCGATCACCCCGCGCACGCCGAACTCTTGCAGCACGCCTTCCAGCATCTTGGCGTTCTGCTTCAGAGACTCCTCGTCGACCGAAGCGGTGCGCTGACCGGGTTTGCTCAATATGCCCAGCGGCGGCAGGTCGAAATCACCCTCGGGTCGAGTGAAGTCGAAGGCCTGCTGGTCCACGTCGTCCTTGCGGGCCTTGGGCGCCTTGACCGCGGCGACGCGCGGCTCGGCCGGGCGGGCGGCCGAGGGGCGGGGTGCGGGCTGGACGGCGTCGTCCTCCCACGGCGGCAGGTCGTCATAGGCGGTCTGAGGCGGCTCTTCGGCGTAGGTCGGCGCCAGCGGCGTCTCTTCCGGTGGGGCGGCGCGGGGCGCTCGGGCCTTGGCGCGCGCCTTTTCACGGGCGGCCGGGGGCTTCGGCTGAGGCGACGCGGGTGCGCGCAGCGACTTGCCCCAGTGCAGGGCGTCCAGGAAATCCATGGCCCGCAGGCCGATGGCGAAACCGACCAGCCACAGCCCAGCGACCAGGAAGACGAGCCCCGCGATTATGCGGCCGCCGGGAATATGCAGGGCGCCGAGACCGCGCGCCGCCAGCCCCGTCACCGCATCGCCCCACAGACCGCCCAGACCGGCGGCGAGCGGCCAGGCGGCGGGCGCGGCCAGGGCGGCGAGCGCGCTGGACAGCAGCAGCACCCCGCCGGTCGCGGCCAGGGCTTTCAACGGCGTGGCCTTGAGCCTTTGCTGGATCGTATCGCCGACCGCGCGCGCCAGGCCGAAGGCGACCAGCAGCAGGGCGGCGGGCCAGGCCGCAAGGCCCAGCGATTGCATGAACAGGTCGGCGAACACGGCGCCGTTCGCCCCCAACCAGTTGGTCGTCGGCAGGCTGGAGGCGGCGTTCAGACTGGCGTCCGCCGGATTCCACGATATCAGGGCGATCAGCAGCAGGGTCGCCAACAGGGCCTGCAAGACGCCCCTGAACCGCACCACAAAGGGCGCGTCCCACAGGATGCGGGCGCTGATCCAGGCCTGACGGCCGATGACGAGGGCGGTGGACATGAAGGATCGAACCTTCCGGCGGCTGACGTTCGACCGCCCT
>NZ_JAELUF010000148.1 GCF_016429195.1 Brevundimonas sp. ASV9 | reverse complement strand
CTCGGTCGCCAGATCCGGCGCGACGCCTCGCCCGACATAGATGCCGGCCAGTTTGCGCGTCTCCGCCTCATGATCGCCGGCCAGTTCGACCGCCTCACGGGCCAGATCGGCCTTTTCGGTGTCGGACTGCGAACTGACCGAGACATATTCGCCCGCCGCCATCGACATGGCGCCTGCCGCCAATCCGGCGACGCCCGCGATCAGGATGCCGCCATGATTGGTCGCCGCCGCCGCGACGCCCACCACCAGACTGGCCGTCGACACCAGCCCGTCATTGGCCCCCAACACCGCCGCCCTGAGCCAGCCGATCCGATCGACCCGATGGGTTTCACTGTGAGCCACCATCTGTCCCTTACCGTACCAACTGAGTTGCAACGCTCCACAAAGGCAGGAGATGAATCGGTTGCTTTAGGAGTAAATGGCCTCTGCCATATCCTTAAGGCGTGAAGTCGATGGTGCGTTCGAAGGGCGCATCGACAGCACGGCCACGATCCATGATCGGCGTGACCTCAGCGCCGTTCATCAAGGCCAAGGCGGCCTCGCCAAAGCCCATGCCCGGGCGGCTTTCTTCCAGCACGACGCAGTCGGTGACGTGGCCCGACGCCAGGGCGGTGCAACGCAGACGCACGCTAAAACGGTCGGTGCTCTCAGCCCTGGGCGCGACGGCGCGTTCGATGGCGGGTTGAGGCGCGATGTACAGGGCCGCGTCCTTGAGCAGCGGTCCAGTCGGGGCGCCCAATAGGGCCGTCATCAATGTCAGGCTGAAGGTCAGTGTCATGGCAGGCCTCGTTCGTCTTCTATTAAGATTTGAACGAGATCTCCGTTCCCCGAACTTTCAAAAACGCGCGGGTGTGTGCGGCGCACCACACTTCGATTTCTCTGCTGACGTCAGAATGGCCTCAAGCTGGACTGTTGTTCCTGGCACAGGGTCTTCAGCCACGAACGCACGGTGCGCAGACGCGCGGTGTCGTGGACGTCGCGGTGGGTGGCTAGCCAGAAGCGACGCTCGATCAGGATCGACGGCAGCACGCGCACCAGACCGTCCGCCAGGAAGCACGGCAGGACGCCGACGCCGCCCCCGGCGACGATGATCTCACGCTGCGCCCGGATCGAAGACGAGGCGACGTGGGGCGCGAGGCCCGGCTGGACCTCGTCCAGATAGCGCAACTCGGGCGCATAGATCAGATCGTCGATATAGCCGACGATGTCGAAGCGGCTCAGGTCGTCGACGGTGTTCGGAACGCCGTTGCGGTGCAGGTGATCGGGCGAGGCGTAGAGGGCCAGCTGATACGGCGTCAGCGGCTCGACGATCAGGCGTGCGGCATGCGGCGCGGCCAAGGTGATCGCCATGTCGACCTCTCGGCGCGTCGGCGACAGGAAGCCGGAGTTGGCCGCCAGTTCGATCCTTAGACCCGGATGGGCCAGACGCAGCGCGGGCAGGGCGGGGGCCATCAGCGTGACGCCAAACCCCTCGGACGCGCTGACGCGCACCACACCGGCGGGCGCGTCGGGCTGGGTCACGCGGCCGGCGGCCTCCATCGCGCTTTCGGCCTCCAGACCGATATCGAGCAGCTGGGCGCCGGCGGCGGTCAGCTGAAGCCCGGTGGTCGAGCGGACAACCAGGGTGGATTTCAGCGCGCTTTCCAGTCGGGCGACCCGACGCCCGACCGTGGCGGCGTCGACGCCCAACCGCTGCGCCGCACCGCCCAGCGAGCCTGCGCGCGCGGCGGCGATGAAGATGCGCAGATCGTCCCAGTCGTACATGGCCGTCTAGCTATCTTGCAAAAACGCAGAATGCTGCCTGCAACTTTGCATTATCGACCGGCGCGCTGGGGTGATAGCCATAGCCGCAACAAAAGAACCAAAAGGGACACCCAGGCCATGCGCGACATTCGCCACTTCATCGACGGTGCGGCTTTCGACGGCGCGTCCGGACGCTTCAGCGACGTGTTCAATCCCAACACCGGGGATGTGCAGGCTCGCGTGCAACTGGCGACGACGGGCGAGGTCGATCGTGCGGTTCAGGCGGCACAAAACGCCTTTGACGGCTGGGCCTCGACCAATCCCCAGCGCCGCGCCCGCGTCATGTTCGACTTCAAACGCCTGGTCGAGGCGCGGATGGACGAACTGGCCGAGTTGCTGTCCAGCGAGCACGGCAAGGTCATCGCCGACTCCAAGGGCGACATTCAACGCGGGCTGGAGGTGATCGAGTTCGCCTGCGGCATACCGCACGCGCTGAAGGGCGAATACACCCAAGGCGCCGGCCCCGGCATCGACGTCTATTCGATGCGCCAGCCGCTGGGCGTGGTGGCGGGCATCACCCCGTTCAACTTCCCGGCCATGATCCCGATGTGGATGTTCGGCGTGGCCATCGCGGTGGGCAACACCTTCGTGCTGAAGCCGTCCGAGCGCGATCCGTCTGTGCCGGTGCGTCTGGCCGAACTGATGCTGGAAGCCGGAGCGCCGAACGGCGTGCTGAACGTGGTGCACGGCGACAAGACGGCGGTCGACGCCATCCTGACCCATCCGCTGGTCCATGCCGTCAGCTTCGTCGGTTCGTCCGACATCGCCCACTATGTCTATCAGACGGGCGCCGCCAACCATAAGCGCGTCCAGGCGATGGGCGGCGCCAAGAACCACGGCATCGTCCTGCCCGACGCCGACATGGATCAGGTCATCAAGGATCTGTCGGGCGCGGCCTATGGTTCGGCGGGCGAACGCTGCATGGCGCTGCCGGTCGTGGTGCCGGTCGGCAAGAAGACCGCCGACGAACTGCGCGAGCGGATGGTCGCCGAGATCCCCTCGATGCGGGTCGGCGTCTCGACCGATGCGGGCGCCCACTATGGCCCCGTCGTCACGGCTCAGCATCGCGAGCGTGTCGCGGGCTGGATCGAGAAGGGCGTGCAGGAAGGTGCTGAACTGGTGGTCGACGGCCGCGACTTCAGCCTGCAAGGGCACGAGAAGGGCTATTTCATCGGCCCGTCGCTGTTCGACCATGTGAAGCCCGAGATGTCGTCCTATCAGGAGGAAATCTTCGGTCCGGTGCTGCAGATCGTTCGCGCCGAGACGTTCGAGGAGGCGCTGGCCCTGCCGTCGAACCACCAGTACGGCAACGGCGTCGCCATCTTCACCCAGAACGGCCGGGCGGCGCGCGATTTCGCCGCCCGCGTCAACGTCGGCATGGTCGGGATCAATGTGCCGATCCCGGTTCCGGTCGCCTATCATACCTTTGGCGGCTGGAAGCGTTCGGCCTTTGGCGACATCAACCAGCACGGCATGGAGGGCGTCCGCTTCTGGACCAAGACCAAGACCGTGACGGCCCGCTGGCCCGACTCGGCGCTGGAGCATTCGGACAGCTCGTTCGTCATTCCGACGATGCGCTGAGGCCGTCATGGATTTCGCTCTCAATGACGATCAGCGCGCCATTCAGGACGCCGCCCGCGCCTTCGCCGAGGCAGAATTGGCGCCCCATTCCGCGCGCTGGGACGAGGACAAGCATTTCCCCGTCGCGGTGATGAAGCAGGCGGCCGAGATGGGCTTTTGCGGCATCTACACCGGCGAGGAGCACGGCGGCATGGCCCTGGGCCGGGTCGAGGCGGCGGTGATCTTCGAGGAGTTGTCGCGCGGCGACGTGGCGACGGCGGCCTTCATCTCGATCCACAACATGGCGACGTGGATGATCGATCGCTTCGGGGCGGACGAT